>NZ_JARVSS010000036.1:0-2785 GCF_030209095.1 Pseudomonas sp. lyk4-R2A-8 | reverse complement strand
GAATTGAGTGCTTGGCATACTGGGGGCGTCCATGTATGAGCGGGCTTGCCCCGCGCTGGGCTGCGAAGCGGCCCCAGAACCAGCGACGCGGTTTGTCTGGGTAGACGCGGTGGTCTTATGAGGGGCCGCTTCGCAGCCCAGCGCGGGGCAAGCCCGCTCACCACAGCAAGCCCCGCTCACCACGGAAGACGCTCTCGCCACAAATAAAACGTATGGACGCACACCCTCCCAGATGTTCCAAAGCCCGCTGAGATATCAGAGCCAGGCGGCGTCCCATAACGAAAAATCTCCGACCCGTTCCACCAGGCCGGCCCGCAGGGGATTGGCAATGATGTAGCGAGCCATCTTGCACACATCGTCCTGCGCACGTACCGCCCTGTCGTGATAACCGGGCTGCCAGACCCGCTCCTTGCTTTGGCGGCGTCGGTTGATGGTCAGCGTACTGCGCGACTTCACGCGCCTTATCACATCGGGCAAATTCCGTTGCTTCAACTCAAATAGCCAATGCACATGGTCTGGCATGATCACCCAGGCCATGGAATCGACCAGGCCCAGTTCATGCGCCTGCCGCAGCTCGATAACCAGCAGGCGACCCAGATAGAGGTCCGTAAATAAGGGGCGACGGTGATTCACGACGAAGGTCACCAGGTAGCTACGTCCATGTTCCGAATAGCGACCGTGACGCAGGCGATGGGATTGAGGTGTGGAGCGCATTGTGTGGCTCTATGTGACTGTTCTGAAGAGCTTTAACGCTAGCCCGAGATGAGTGACGAGCCCATGTCAGTTGATGACCGGATGTATCCAGACTTGCTCGCCTACAGCCCGGCAAGCTGGCCGTAAGCAGCGATGCCCTTTCTGGTGAGCAGACTTGTTGTGGTGAGCAGACTCGTTGTGGTGAACGGGGCTTGCTGTGGTGAGCGGGCTTGCCCCGCGCTGGGCTGCGAAGCAGCCCCAAACCCAGGCACCTCGGAGTGTCAGATGAAACCACATTGTCTGGAGTGGGGCTGCTTCGCAGCCCAACGCAGGGCAAGCCTGCTCACCACAGCAAGTCTGCTCACCACAGCAAGCCTAAAGCCCGCTCACTACACCCTAACAGCCGGCCGGCTCTGCGCTGGCCTGCGCCTTGTCTACCAGTCGCTGTACCCAGGCTGCATCCTGGGGGTTGATTACGCCGTAACGGTCCGGCGGGAAAAAGTGCCAGTGGTGCGCAAGCCCCGTGAGGCGCTTGTGTTCGTCGGCCGACAACCAGTACGTGGTGCGGGTCAACGGTATCGGTTCGCCATCGAAGCGGCGCCCGAGCATCACGTTGGTGCGGGGGGCGAAGGCCACGGCCAGGTTCTGGGCGGGGTGCAATTGTTTGTCGAGGGCTGGCATACATCCGACACGGTTGTAGGTGAAGTTGCCGGCGTATTCTTCCTTGAGCACCAGCCAGTGGCCCGCCGCCGTTGTGGCCACGATCCACTGTGAAACTCCGCTGCTCTGGGTACTGCTCCACTCGCCATCCTTCCACTGCGTCAGCGTGTTGCAGTCCGGGTCGAAGTCCGACACCCACAGACACGTACCCGCCACCAGCCTGTGGCGTTCCAGTTCCACCAGGCCCTGGCCCGGCATCGCCGCCCAGTAGCGTATGACCGGGTCGCGGCGGTCGCGCAGGTAGTTACGCAGCCCCCAGGCCACGATGACTGTGAGCGTCACCAGCACTTGCCAGCCAAAGGTATTGCCGACGATGCGATCAACCGCCAGTGTCGGCATGAACGTGGCGCTCAATAGCCACAAACCCGTCAGGAATACCAGGAACGGCAGGATCGCGCCCAAACACAGCGGCGCCATCAGCACCGTGAGCCAGTCAAAGCGTTGCCCGCGCGCGCTCTCGTAGGCCCACGCCTGCTCCTCAGCGAGCATCGGTGCCTCTTCGCGTGGGGCGATGTCGGGATCGGGAGTATGAAAGCGCCAGTAGCGCGTGTAGGGGTCTTCGTTCATGGCGCTCATCATGCCTTCCCCGCAGGGTCAGCGACACCGCTGATTACGTCGATCACACAGGCATTGCTCCAACCGCGATACAGTCATACGATGACTGATCACAACCATAAAAATAAAGGATCACCTGTGAACACGCCCCTCCTCCTGGCTACTGCAGTCATCTGCGGCCTCAGCGCCCACGCCAACGCGGCTACCTTCGCCTATATTTCCAGCCCCGGTGACGGGCTGATCTCCCAATACAGCCTGAACGAAAGCAACGGCGCATTGAGCCTGGTGAGTCAGGTGGCCGCCGGCGATCAGGTCAACCCAATGGCCCTGAGCCCCAACGGCAAAACCTTGTATGCCGCGTTGCGGGTCAAGCCATTCCAGGTGCAGGCGTTCAACGTTGACCCCACCACCGGGCGCTTGAGCGCAAAAGCCCAAGCGCCGCTGGCCGAAAGCATGGCGTACCTGGCCACCGACCGCACCGGGCGTTACCTGCTCGCCGCCTCGTATGGCGCCGACACCCTCAGCGTGCAGCCCGTCGATAAGGCCGAGCCGATCCTCACCTACAAGACGGGCCTGCACGCGCACTCCCTGCGCACCGACCCGAGCAATCGCTTTGCCTACGCGGGCAACCTGGGCACGGACCAGGTGCTGCAATACCGTTTCGATGCCGACACCGGCGCCCTCAGCCCCATCGGCAGCGGCTACGTGAGCGTGCCGGCCAATACCGGGCCTCGGCACCTGGCGTTTTCTACCGATGGCAAATTTTTGGTTCTTCACGGATTGCCGGGAAAGACGCTCTTGATCTTCATGAAAAAGA
>NZ_JARVSS010000024.1:0-6384 GCF_030209095.1 Pseudomonas sp. lyk4-R2A-8 | reverse complement strand
CCCACGCTCCCGCGTGGGAATGCAGCCCGTGACGCTCTGCGTCACCTGTGCGCAGCCGCCAAGACTTGCAGCGGCCGGCGGGACGCAGAGCGTCCCAGGAGGCGTTTCCACGCAGAGCGTGGGAACGATCATCGGCGGTTCAATCCAGATCACTTGCGTCATGCCGCTCAGCCAACTGCTCATGGGGCTCGCCCGAGACCCGGTTCACCCGCCGCCCACGCTGCACTGCCGGGCGTGCTTCAATCGCCTCGGCCCAGCGCTGTACGTGCGGGTACTCGTGCACCGCCAGAAACTCGGCCGCCCCATACAAGCGGCCTTTGACCAACCCACCGTACCAGGGCCAGATGGCGATGTCGGCGATGGTGTATTCGTCCCCGGCAATGTACTCGCTCACGGCCAGGCGCTTATCCAGCACATCCAGCTGGCGCTTGGTCTCCATGGCAAAGCGATTGATCGGGTATTCCATCTTGCTTGGCGCATACGCATAGAAATGCCCGAAACCACCGCCCAGGTACGGCGCGCTGCCCATCTGCCAGAACAACCATGACAAACACTCTGCGCGGGCCGCCGGTTCGGTGGGGAAGAACGCGCCGAATTTCTCGGCCAGGTACTGCAGGATCGCGCCGGACTCGAACACCCGAATCGGCGTGGCGCCGCTGTGGTCCATCAGGGCCGGGATTTTCGAGTTCGGGTTGACGTCGACAAAGCCACTGCCGAACTGGTCGCCGTCGCCGATCTTGATCAACCAGGCATCGTATTCCGCACCGGTGTGCCCCAGGGCCAGCAGTTCTTCGAGCAGGATCGTGGCCTTCTGCCCATTGGGCGTGGCCAGGGAGTACAGCTGCAACGGATGCTTGCCGACCGGCAGCGCCTTGTCGTGTGTGGGACCGGCAATCGGCCGGTTGATGCTGGCGAAGGTGCCGCCGCTTTCGGTGTCCCAGGTCCAGACTTTAGGGGGTACGTAATCGGTCATGCTTACTACTCCAGAGGCGTTTGCGAACAGCTGAGCGCTTCAGACTAAACCAAAGACCGGGCGTGCGTCACACTCCCTGCCGACGTATGCCGAGGCACCTGCACACGCAGCGCGATCAACAGTGCCGCCAGCAGCATCAGGCAGCCTGCGCCCAGGAACACTCCGTCGATGCCCGTGGCACTGAACATCGCGCCCCCGCCGGCCGCACCCGCCGCGATGGCCGATTGCACCGACGCCACCACCATGCCACCGGCACTTTCCGCCTGATCCGGCACTGCACGAGCCACCCAGTTCGACCACGCCACCGGCACGCCGCCAAACGCCATGCCCCACAACGCCAGGAGCAATGCCTGGCCCGGCAGCGACGCGGGCAGCAACACCAGGGCCAACGCCGCCGCCCCCACCAATGCCGGCATCAACACCAACGTGCCGCGCGGGTTACGCACCAGCCACCAGCCGGCCAACAGCGTGCCGACAAAATTCGCCGCGCCGAACCCCAGCAGCATCAGGGCCAGGCCTTCAGTACCGACCCCGGTGGTGCTTTCCAGAAACGGACGAATGTAGGTAAACAGCGCGAAGTGCCCGGTGTGCACCAGCACGCAGCCGAACATGCCAATGGCAATGCCGGGGCGCAGGAGTACGTCCAGCACGGTGCGCAGCCGCGCGGTGCCGCTGGGTGCCAGGCGCGGCAGCGTGAACAGCTGGAACGCCAGGGTCACCACGCCGACGGCGGCCGCAGCCACGAAGGCGCTGCGCCAGCCATACAGGCCGCCGAGGTAGCTGCCCAGCGGCACCGCGACGACGGTACCCACTGCAATGCCGCTGAAGATAATCGACAGCGCCCGTGGCAGCGACGCCGCCGGCACCAGGCGCATGGCAACGGCCGCCGCCATGCTCCAGAAACCGCCAAGGGCAATGCCCAGCAGGATGCGCATCAACAACAGCACCACGAGGCTGGACGAGAACGCCACCAGCAGGTTGGACGCAATCATCAGCGTGGAGAACCCCAACAGCACCAGGCGCCGGTCGATGCCGCGCGTCAGGCCGGGCACCAGCAACCCGGCGAACAAGGCCACCACCGCCGTGACCGTGACCGCTTGGCCGGCCAGCGCTTCCGATACGCCCAGGTCCAGGGCCATCGGTGTCAGCAGGCTGGCCGGCAGGTATTCGGCCGTGAGCAGGCCGAACACGCCCATCGCCAGGGAAAACACCGCCATCCAGGCCGGGGTGGTCGGCTCGACCCTGTCATGGGCAGGGGCATGGCACACACAATCATTCATCACAAACCATCCTCAGGTATTAGCGTGACGGCCAGTCTAGGTTTCACTACCTGGATGATCTATGATTCAAACCCTTGAGTTTTTGACTGAAACCCCGAGCATGCCAACCGACACTGCGTTCACGCTGTCTTCCGAACTGATCAACGAACTGCTGCGCAGCATGCGCCTGCGCGGCGTGCAGTACCGGCGCATCCAGGCCGGGCCGGTGTTCGGCATCGGCTTTGCGGCCAAGCCGGGCCATGCGTATTTCCATTTCCTGGCTGCCGGCTGCGCGACCTTGCGAATGGAAGACGGCAGCCTCTTTGAGCTGTCGGCGGGAAACGCGGTGTTTATCGCCCACGGTGGCGCGCATGCGCTGTTATCCAAACCGGCTGACCCCGTGCAGGACATCGCCAGCTTCGACGCCGCCCCGCTGGGCGATACCGTGTGTGCCGTGAACGCCTCGCCCGACGAGCCTGCCAATACCCTGCTGTTCAGCGCCTGCATGGAGTTCGAACTCGACAGTATCCAGGGCCTGGGCAACCTGATGCCGGCCTTGATGCTGATCGACGCGGGAGGCCAGCGTTACCCCGGCCTGATGCCGATCCTGGCGGTGATGGAACGCGAAGTCTCCAGCGCGCGCGTCGGGTATGCGGGCATCCTGGCGCGTCTGGCCGATGTGGTGGCGGCGATGATCGTGCGCGGCTGGGTCGAATGCGCCTGCGCCAACGCGTCGGGCCTGGCGGCCGCCTTGCGCGACAACCGCCTGGCGGGCGCCCTGCTCGCCCTGCACCAGCAACCGGGCCGCGACTGGAGCGTGGCCGAACTGGCGGCGCACTGTCATACCTCGCGCTCGGTGTTCGCCGATCGTTTCCAGGCCACCCTGGGGGTGCCACCGCTGCGTTACGTGACCGAGCTGCGCATGCGCCTGGCCAGCCAGTGGCTGACCCTGGAGCGCCTGCCCATCGAGGAAGTGGCGTACCGCCTCGGCTATACCTCACAGGCCGCTTTCAGCCGCGCCTACAAACGCATCACCGGGCAACCACCGGGCGCCAGCCGCCAGGGATTCAGAAGCCCGGCATAAAGGCCCGACCCGTCGAGCTGTTGAGCGGTGGATAGAGGCCGATCAGCCATTGCGCGGCGCGACCGAGGAACCTTAATCTCTGAATCCCTCACCCTGACAGCAATGGAGGCTTCATGAAACTGATCGGCATGCTGGACTCGCCCTACGTGCGCCGCGTGGCTATTTCCCTGGAGTTATATGGGGTGGATTTTGTGCACGAGCCCTTGTCCGTGTTCCGCACCTTCGATGAGTTCGCGCAGATCAACCCGGTGGTCAAGGCGCCGACCCTGGTGCTGGACGATGGCACGGTGTTGATGGACTCCAGCCTGATCCTGGAATACCTCGAAACCCTGGCCCCTGCCGACAGGAAGCTGTTGCCCCAGAAGCCTGGCGCACTTGCCCGCGACCTGCACATCCTTGGCTTGGCCCTGGCAGCTTGTGAGAAAAGCGTGCAGATCGTTTATGAGCACAACTTGCGCCCGGCCGAGAAACTGCACGCGCCGTGGCTTGAACGCGTGACCGGCCAACTGCTTGCGGCCTATGGGTTGCTGGACAAACAGTTGGGCGACAGCGAAGCGCTGACCCAGGCGTCGATCACAGCCGCCGTCGCCTGGTCGTTCAGTCAGCTCACTGTGGCCTCGGTGGTCAAGGCGGATGCGTTTCCCCATCTGCAACGGCATGCCGAGCGCTTGGAGCAGCATCCCGCGTTCAAGCGTTACCCGATCGCCTAAGCGCCGCAGTTCAAATGTGAGAGGGGGCTTGCCCCCTCCCACATTAATCTGGGCTGCCTGAACTGAAGGTGTTCGGCTCAGACCCAGCCGCCATCGACAATAAAGTTCTGCGCCGAACACATCGCCGACGCGTCGGAGGCCAGGAACAACGCCATATTGGCGATGTGTTCGGGCAGTACGCTGCCGGGCAGGCACTGGCTGCGCGCGATCAGGTCCTTGGCGGCGTCATCGACCCACATGGCCAGTTGCTTTTCGGTCATCACCCAGCCCGGCACCAACGTGTTGACGCGGATGCGGTTCGGGCCCAGTTCGCGGGCCAGGGCGCGGGTCATACCGTGGGCGGCGGCCTTGCTGGCGGCGTATACCGGGTAACCGGCGGAGGCCATCATCCAACCCACCGAACCCAGGTTGATGATCGAGCCGCCGCCTGCGCTTTTCATCATCGGCACCACGGCCTTGGCCGCGAAAAACGCGTGCTTGAGGTTGACCGCGATGAGTCGGTCGAAGGTGTCCGAGTCGACTTCTTCCAGGGTATGGCGCACATCGTTGGCGGCGTTGTTGACCAACACAGTGATCGGGCCGAGGGACTGTTCAAAGCGACCGATGGCGGCCTTGTAGGCGATCTCGTCGGTAATGTCACAGCAGACGAACTCCACCGCATGCCCGCGTGAACTCAACAGCGCCGCCAGGCGTTCGCCCTGGCTTTGCGCGCGGTCCACAAAACCTACCCTGGCGCCCTGTGCGGCAAACGCACGCACCATGAATTCGCCGATCCCCGAGGCACCTCCAGACACCAGTACAGTCTTGCCCTTGAGGTCGGGGTAAACGGCGTGCTCAGTACTCATACAGTGATGCCTCGCTTAATTAGTCTTATTTTATTTTACGAAACGATGGTTAAAGGCTATAAATTCGCTGTCACAACGACAAAATATCGCTATTAGTAGAACTATTCCACTCAAAACAACAAAAGGAAGTTCGATCATGAAGCACCCTCGATACCTGCTCTCCGGCCTGGCGCTGTCGATGCTGATTGCCAGTGGCGGCGCTCAGGCGACCGGCTTGTCCAGCGAGCACAAACCTTTCGGTAAAACCAACGACGGCACGCCGGTCGAACAGTACATCCTGCGCAACAGCCACGGTATGCAAGCCACGGTGATTACCTACGGTGGCGTGCTGCAATCGCTCAAAGTGCCGGACAAGCATGGCAAGGTCGATGACGTGGTGCTGGGCTTCGACGACGTGCAAGGCTATCAGAGCGGTACCGCGTTTTTCGGCGCCACCATCGGACGCTTCGGCAATCGCCTGGCCGGCGGTGCTTTCGAACTGGACGGCAAGCGCTACCAAGTGCCCCTCAACGACGGCCCCAACTCGCTGCATGGCGGCGCCCAGGGCTTCGACAAGCAGGTGTGGAAAGCCGAATCGGTCAAGGACAAGGACTCGGTCGGTGTGAAGCTCAGCTACCTGTCCAAGGACGGTGAGATGGGCTTCCCCGGTAACCTGACCACCGAGGTCACTTACCGCCTCAACGACAAGAACGAACTGCACATCGACTACAAGGCCAGCACCGACAAACCGACGGTGCTCAACCTCACCAACCACAGCTACTTCAACCTCGCCGGCGCGGGCAATGGCGACATTCTCAAGCAGGTCGCGACCTTGCACGCCAGCCACTACACCCCGGTGAACGCCACGCTGATTCCTACCGGTGAACTGGCACCGGTCAAAGGCACGCCGATGGATTTCCTGAAACCGACACCTATCGGTGAGCACATCAAGGAAGACCATCCGCAACTCAAATTCGCCGAGCCGAAACAAGGCGGCTTTGACTTCAACTGGGCGTTGGACAACAAGGGTGACGTTAAACAACTGGCCGCCGAGGTACACGACCCCGAATCCGGCCGACGCCTGCAGCTGTACACCAGCGAACCGGGCGTGCAGTTCTACACCAGCAACTTCCTTGACGGTTCGGTGAAGGGCAAGGCCGGCAAGACCTACCTGCACTGGAGTGGGTTTACCCTGGAGACTCAGCACTTTCCGGACGCACCTAACCAGCCCAAGTTTGCCTCGACCCGGCTGAATCCGGGGCAGACGTATACCCAGAACACCGTCTTCAAGTTCAGCGCTGATTAAAACCGCCTTACCGTGGCAGGGGGCTTGCCCCCGATTACGGAGTGTCAGTCTGCATTTTTGCTTCTGATACACCGCTATCGGGGGCAAGCCCCCTCCCACTTTTGATGGTCATTGCCTGGGCTGGATCAACTGAGTTCTTAACTGACTGGCATTAGGGCAAGCGCCCCCCACATTCAGTCCTCACATGGCCTGGAGTCAGCGTTGTTTCATGCGGTCGATGACCACGGC
>NZ_JARVSS010000035.1:0-10587 GCF_030209095.1 Pseudomonas sp. lyk4-R2A-8 | reverse complement strand
ATCGCTACTACAATCCGGATATCGGCCGCTACCTGACGCCGGACCCGGTGAAGTTGGCGGGTGGGATTAATGGGTATCGGTATGTGCCTAATCCGACGGGATGGGTGGATCCGCTGGGGTTGAACTCTTGTCCCGGTGCGCAAGGTTGCAATCCAACCTCTGCAGCTCAAAACTCTGCGGAAAGAGTCAATCACAGAGAACCAGACTTACCGAAACTGACACGCCTGGAGCGACAGGCGAGGATTGATGAGCTTGCAGAGTCAAACATGCACCGACATTTATCGAAACTGGAGACTTCAATTCCCGGAGCACACTTCTTAGAAAAACACGGAGCTCAGACATCATTAGAATCCCAGCTTGATCGTGTAGAAACAGCTAGGAACCCCAGCACCGGCGAAATCGAGATCTTCGAAAGAGGTAGAAGAGCGGGACAGCCTAGACTTCCAAGCGCAGCTACGCACTTCCTTAGCCATAGAGATCAATTCAATGCAATAGAACGAGCAATTTTAATATTCAACCTAAATGGCAGAGCGACATCCCCAAGACCGATGGACATGGGAAAAATTGTCGGCGAGGGCTATAAGAGAGAGGGTCTTGAATATGGAGAGCAGTCAAAAGCCATTGTACATTTAAACAGAGAAGGAAAACCAATCACTGCTTATACGGAGTTTGAACAATGAAAAACAAACCAGATCTACAGATACTACAAGGACTGTTATTTACTTACTGCATAGAAAACACAACAAATTTAGAGCGAGAAAAAATCATTGTATCAAAAAACGTAAACGACGAAACGGAACTTTCAGAACTTTTTAATACTTTAACCAAGCCAGAATTCTTATCATACAAAGAAGATGAGCAGCTTTGGTTCATAGAAACTATCAAGCATTATTTATCAACAGATCAAGACTTTGAATCTGTTTTCCACTTGTTCGACACTTACTTCAACGACGACATAATCGACAAGAGGAGCTTCATGAAAACATTACTTAACTGCCTTATTAGTTACCAAAAAGAAGCTGCGCTAAAAGTTTGAAAACGGCGTTGAAGTTGATCTTATAAACCAACACCGCCCTTGCTGATAAGCCGCATTCACCGGTAGCGAGCTTGCTCGCTACGCAGGGCAAGCCTGTTCCACAGCGCCTACGGCGAAATCGTCCGCCTCGACGTAGGCAACCTCGACAACCCCCTGCGCTTCCAGGGCCAATACTTCGACAAAGAAAGCGGTCTGCATTACAACCGCCATCGCTACTACAATCCGGATATTGGTCGCTACCTCCCGCCGGACAGGGTGAAGTTGGCGGGTGGGATTAACGCCTACCAATACGTGCCTAACCCTACCGGGTGGGTGGATCCGCTGGGGCTAAGCCCATGCCCTGGTGAAGATAAATGCAAGCCGAACAGCAATGCTGACAACTATTTTATAAAAACTACTGTCGACAAAAGAACACCGCTAAGCCAAATCAGCACAAACAATGCGCCTGTAATGGGCTACCACAAGGAAATTTATGCTAACAAACCTATTAAGCCGGAAGAAACCACTCAAAAATGGGAAAAGTTTCTAGGGCCTGGGCCACATTCAAACATCCACCCAAGAACGGGCACCCCTGATAGTGACAGAATAGTTTCTAGCGACGCGGAAAGAAGTATTCGCTACGGCGCTCATGAGATGAACAGTAAGCCGAGCAAACATCACTATCATGAGGAAGCGTGGACGCTAGAGCTTAAAAGCAACACAATGAACGTGGATAACACAGTTGTCAGAGTCCCACTATCGAAGAAGTGAAATGAAAATACATATTACCGAAGCATTTTCTGTGAAAGGCACTTTATATGTGAAATTCCAATCGCCATCTGGAAATGCCACTGCGCTATGGAGCGGAAACGCTCCAGAGAACAATGAAATTCTGGATGTGGAATTCGATCTGGATGATGTTTTTTCCTGGGGGAAGAACATCAAGCTTTCGAACAAGAAAACACCACATATCACCACTCTAAATGGCGTCACCCAAATAACGGCTGAGATGATTAAAAATCAGGGTGAAGAATGTGCAGCATTAAAAATCAACGACTCAATCATCCTTATTGACCTTGAGAAACCGATAGCTGAAAAAACAGGTTGGGTTCAAGTGAGCACAGCAAGAATCCGGCTCTACCCCACGAGTATCTGAACGATACTTGAGTTCACACCACCACTATCTATCTCCAAACATAGGCGACAGCGCTTAAAACCACGTTTAGGGCTGCTACGCAGCCCAACGCAGGGCAAGCCTGCTCACCACAAAAAAGCTCAACTGTAGGTGTCAGCGGGCCTAACGTCCGGTCACCGCTTCGCCAGCTCCATAATCATTCGACTCAACAAATAAACGCGCGGCACCACGCTTTCCACCTCCGCATATTCCTCCGGGGTATGGATATTGCCGCCGACAATACCAAACCCATCCAGCGTCGGCGTTCCCACCCCGGCGGACAGGCTGGCGTCCGCCGCGCCGCCACTGCCTTCAATGGTCAACTTTTTACCCAACTCCCCATAAATCCCCTGGGCTATCGCCACTAATTTGTCCGACTCCGGCGTCTGCGGCATGGGCGGCAGGCCGCGTTTGAGAGTGGTGGTGACTTCGGTTTCCGGGATCAGTTTGTCGGCCGATACTCGCGCGAGGTCTTTTTCAATACGGTCGAATTCCTCCGGCAGCGCCGCGCGTACATCCGCCTTGGCCATGGCGTGATCGGGGATGACGTTGGTGCGGTCGCCGGCCTGGAGCACGGTAAAGTTGATGGTGGTTTTCTTTTCGGCATCCCCAAGTTTGCCCAGTTGCAGGACCTGGTGCGCGGCTTCCATGGCGGCGTTGCGGCCCAATTCCGGGGCGACGCCGGCATGGGCGGCCTTGCCCTTGACGTCGACCAGCGCCGTGGCGCTGCCCTTGCGCCATACCACCAGGCCATCGGCCGGGCGGCCGGGTTCGAGGTTCAAGGTGACGTCGTGGGTCTTGGCGGTGGTGCGGATCAGTTCCGACGCTATGTCCGAGCCGGTCTCTTCGCTGGCGTCGAGCAGGAAAGTGATCTGCGCATAGTCCTTGAAGCCCTGGTTTTTCAGGACTTTGAGCGCATAGATACCGGCGACAATACCGCCCTTATCATCCATCACCCCAGGGCCATAGGCGCGACCGTCCTTGATATGGAACGGGCGCTCGGCCGCCGAGCCCTCCTTGAACACCGTGTCCATGTGCGCCATCAGCAGGATTTTGGCCTTGCCAGTCCCCTTGAGAGTCGCAATCACATGGCTGCTGTCGGCGGCGGCATCCGGCACCCGCTCAATGTTGAAGCCCAGTTGCTTGAGCTCTTCGACCGCAATGTCGCTGACGTGGGTCAGGCCCGGGCCATAGCCTGAACCGGAATCGATATTGACCAGGCGCTCCAGCAGTCGCAGGGCCTCGGCCTTGTATTGTGCGGCGTCCGCGTGGATCGGCTTATAAAGTTCGGCGCTGTAGGCAGGTACGGCGAAGGACATAGCCAGGGTGGCCGCCAGGAGGGTGCGCGGGAAGTTGAAATGCATGAACCGATCCTTGTTTGTTGTTGAAGGGTGCACGCCACACCCTACCCCACTAGACCGACCGCAACCAACTCCCCTGCGCCGCGCTGACTCGGTTACGCCCGGTGTTCTTGGCCTGGTACAACGCCAGGTCAGCGTCGTTGAGCCAACTGATGGAGTCGGCATGCCCTGGCTGATACGGCGCCAGGCCGATACTCAGGCTCGCGCGCAATGTAGGGTCCTGGGCGTAGGCCAATGCGTTGAAGCGGTCGCGCAAGGCATCCATGACCTCGGTGGCGCGGTTGAGCGGCATGTCCGGCAGGATCACGCAGAACTCGTCGCCGCCATAGCGCCCGGCCTGGTCGGTGATGCGCAGGTTCTGGCGCAGCACTTTGCTGAGCTGGCGCAACACGATGTCACCGGTGACGTGGCCGTAGGTGTCATTGATAAGCTTGAAGTGATCGATGTCGATCAGGGCAATCGCCGCCCCTCGCTGCTCGGCACGGCAGCGCTGGAACTCGATCTCCAACTGATCTTTCCACGCCCCGTGGTTGAGCAGCCCGGAGAGGCTGTCGGTGCGGCTCAAGGCCAGCAACTCGCGCTTGTGTCGGGACAGGCTCTGGGCCTGGCGATAGCAGATCCAGCCAAGTACCAGCGGGTACACCATCAGAATCGGCAGGCAGGCATACAACTGCGCCTGGGTGGTAACAGCAATGAACGCCGGCGCAATCAACCACCACGCCGCAGCGACGCCCAAGGCCTGTGCGCACCAGCCGGCAAATACGAAACGCGGCCCGCCGATGGACACGTTATTCATCGACATCATCGACAGCACGGTGACACTGGGCAGCGGATTGAAGTGCATGGCGCCGACCCAGAAACCGCCGCAGAACGAATCGAACAGCAGGTGACGACGCTCACTGCGCAGGGTCTGGCTGGCGCGAAGGGTCAATTGGAAGGACAGATGGGGCCAGACAAATGCATTGATCAGCATCCAGGCCCACACCCACGCAGGCGGGTTAAGGGGGTACATGGCGAACACCACGCACACAACGCCCAAGGCCATTCCGAAGGCGCGAGTCTTGTGAAGGCGAATGGCGAGCGGAAGTCCTTTTCCTCCGATGGCGGGCATGATGAGGACAATCCTGGAGGAATGCCTGGAGTCTATCAGGGCACCGGCAAATTGCCACTACTGCTGACAGGGACGTTGCTCAGTGGGAAAAACCCCGCGCCAACATCAGCGCCACCCCCAGCAGCAGCACGGCCGTGGCACGCTGCAACAGCACGCGGCGCTTGGGGTTTTCCAGCACGTGTTTGATGCGCTGGCCAAAGTAGCAATACAAGCAGCCGCTGGCGAACTGCAACAGCAGGAACGTCAGCCCCAGTATGGCGATATCCGTCGCCGAACTGTGCTCCCCTGCCCCGGCGAACTGCGGGAACACCGCGCTGAACATGATGATGGTCTTGGGGTTGGAAAACCCGGTGAGCAACCCTTTGCCGAACAGGCTGCGCGAGCCTTCCACGGCGCCGGCCTTGTCGATGGACACGCCGCTGCTGGTCCACTGTTTATAAGCCAGGTACAGGATATAGGCCACGCCGACGAACTGGATGGTCTGGGTGATGGCGAGGTTGCCCTTGATCAGTTCCGAGAAGCCCACGGCAAAGATCAGTATCGAAATCAGGTAAGACACGCTGGCGCCGATCTGCGCCGGGATCGAGCTGCGCAGGCCGTCCTTCAAGCCCAGGCTCAACAGCAGCAGGGTCATGGGGCCGGGGCTGAACGTCATGGTGGCGCAAAACAACAGAAAGTAGAGAAACGAAGAGAGCGTTAACGCGCTTGTCATGGTCATGGACCTTGGCTAGGGAGAAGCAACAGCAAAGGGGCGGACCGTTCAGCGCCCGCCCCGGGACTTATCAAGCCACCGCGATTTCGGTGGTCAGGGACTCGCGGTACATCACCGCCAGCTCAGCCAGGGCCGCCTTGGCGCTCTGGTTGCGGGTTTCGAAGGCCACCAGGCCCTTCCAGTTGGTTTCGACGACGGCTTGCATCACGTCGGCGTAGTCACAGTTGCCGTCATGAATACCGAAATGCTGGTCTTGCACGCCGTTGTTGTTGCTGAAGGAAATCCCCTTGATCAAGTGGTGATATTTGCGCACCACCTCGGCCGGCAGACCGTTCTCGATGTTGGCGTGGCCGGCATCGAGAAAGAAGAACACGTTGGGATGAGCCTGCAGACGTTCGAACACGAACGCGTATTCCGCTTCATGGGTAAAGATGTAGTGGAATGGCCGGTAGTTGACATAGTTGGACAGGTTTTCCAGGTAGATATCCACGCCCTTGGCCTCGGCATATCGCGCCAACTCCTGCACCGACTGCAGGTAGTGCTCCAGCGCAACCTTTTTGGCCTTGAGCACCATCTTCGGCTCGACGATACAGCCACCGTGGATAATCAGCGGCGCGCCGAGGCGGCTGGCGATGTCGATCTCCTGCTTGACGTACGCCACCGCCGCCACGCGGAACGCCTGCACATCGCTGCCCAGCGGCGCCTTGAAGTTACCGTGGAACACCGGTTTTACCCCGCTGGCCTGGATCTGTTCCTGCAGGCTGACAATGCGCGCCTCGGTCCAGTCGTCGACCATTTCGCCGAACAGGCTGCCGTCGATGTACCAGTGGGTGCAGCCGCCTTCAACGGCGGTCTGCAGGCCTTGCTCGGCGCTCAGGTATTTCTGGTGGGCGACGCCGGTGCAGAACGGTACGGCACCCGTGATCAGTTTACTTTCCATGGAGCGATTCCTTTCGTTGATGGAGGGTCAGGCGTGAGCGGGGAGTTCGATGGCCATGAAATCGGCCTTGGTCACGCCGCAGTCCGGGCATGTCCAGTCTTCGGGCACCTCTTCCCAAGGGGTGCCCGCCGGGATTCCGTCCTCCGGAATGCCCAATGCTTCTACGTACATGAAGCCACAGGGTGCGCACATATAAGTCGTCATAAGAAATGCAGAATCCATTGCTCACTTGTAGGGAAAATCGCCATATCCGGGCGAGATGGCGCGCAGTCTAGGGGAGTGGCGTTGCACAAGGCAGGTAAAGTGATGCCTAATCCGGCCTAACTTCACCGGTAAAACCACCGGCAAAGACAAGGAAGGTTTATGTTCGTATCCGCCATCGCCTTTGTGGAAGGCGCGCCGAAGGTGCAGCAGATTGTCGAGGCGTTCAGCCAGGCCATCGAAAACGGCGAGTGGGCACCGGGCAGCAAACTGCCCTCCGTGCGCGAGTTGACCCATATCCTGGGCGTGAGCAAATTCACCCTCAACGAAGCCCTCGACCGCCTGCGCGGGCGCAACCTGCTGACCTCCAGCCAGGGCCGCGGCTACTTCGTGGCGATGGACAGTGCGCGACCGGCGTCGGCCACCTGGGTCGACCTGCTGCCTCAGGACCTGCTCAGCGTACTGCGCCGCCCCTTGGTCACCGCCAGCGGCGAACTGCGCCCCGGCGGCGGCCACCTGCCCGAAGCCTGGCTGAACGGCGAGGCCATTCGCCAGGCCATGCGCAGCGTAGTGCGCGCGCCGTCGCTGCGGATTGCCGGGCTGGGCACGCCGGCAGGCCTGCTGCCGCTGCGCCAGGCCCTGCAACACAAGTTGCACGGTGAAGGCCTGTCGGTGCCGGTCGAGCAGATCATCACCACGCCCAACACCGTGCAGGGCCTGGACATGCTCATGCGCCTGCTGGCGCGCCCCGGCGACACGGTATTGCTGGACGCGCCGTGCTACTTCAACTTTCACGCCAACCTGGCGCTGCATGGGGTCAAGGTGGTAACCATCCAGCGTCGCCCGGACGGTTTCGACTTTACCGCCCTTGAACAGTTGCTGGCCGAACACCGCCCCAGCCTGTACCTGACCACCAGCGTGCTGCATAACCCCACCGGTCATTCGTTCAGCCCGAGCCAAGCGTTCCGTCTGCTGCAACTGACCCAGCATTACCACTGCCATATCGTCGAAGACGACCTCTACGGCGACCTGCACCCCAACCCACCGCCCCGCCTGGCGACCCTCGCCGGCCTCGGACAGGTGACTTACCTGTCGGGGTTCTCCAAGATCCTCAGCGCCAACACCCGCGTCAGCTACGTGGTGGCCGCGCCGCAATTGGCGGCCAACCTGACCAATATGAAGCTGATGAGCGGCGGCGTGACCTCGGAGCTGTTCGAGCAGATCGTCTATCGCATGCTCAGTGAAGGCAGCTACGCCAAGCATCGCAAGCGCATGGTCCAGCGGCTGGTGGAGGCCGGCGGCCGTGTGGAGCAATGGCTCAGGCGCTGCGGCTGCGAACTGCCGATGCCCTACGAGGGCGGCATGTTCATCTGGGCGCGCCTGCCGGCGGGCGTAAACGGCGAACTGCTGGCCCAGGAAGCCTTGAAACGCAGCATGGTGCTGGCGCCGGGCGCGCTGTTCGGCTACGACCCCGCCCACCGCGATTCGATGCGTTTCAACGTGGCCCACAGCGACGAACCGCGCGTGCAACGGGTCTTCGAGGCCTTGCTGCGCAGCGGAGCCGGCAAGGCCGGAGATTGATCGCGCCGAGACGGTTTTTTGCTTCACCGTGTATCCATCCGGCGACAGATACACTGCAATACAAAGCGTACAAGGCAACGCGGATGACAGTCGCTAGACTGCGCTCCAACGAGCATTCAACGAGGAAGGCAGCATGGATCATGTCGATCACATCCTGATTGTCGATGACGACCGGGAGATCCGTGAACTGGTGGGCAATTACCTGAAAAAGAACGGCATGCGCACCACCGTGGTCGCCGATGGCCGGCAGATGCGCAGCTTTCTGGAGACCACTCCCGTGGACCTGATCGTGCTGGACATCATGATGCCCGGCGACGATGGCCTGCAGCTGTGCCGCGAATTGCGGGTGGGCAAGCACAAAACTACGCCGGTGCTGATGCTGACCGCGCGCAACGACGAGACCGACCGCATCATCGGCCTGGAAATGGGCGCCGACGACTACCTGGTCAAGCCCTTTGCCGCCCGAGAGCTGCTGGCACGCATTAATGCGGTGCTGCGCCGCACGCGGATGCTGCCGCCCAACCTGGTGGTCAGCGAGACCGGGCGGCTGATCCGCTTCGGCCGCTGGCGCCTGGACACCACCGCGCGCCACCTGCTCGACGATGACGACACGCTGGTGGCCTTGAGTGGCGCCGAGTACCGCCTGCTGCGCGTGTTCCTCGACCATCCCCAACGCGTGCTCAATCGCGACCAGTTGCTCAACCTGACCCAGGGCCGTGACGCCGACCTGTTCGATCGCTCCATCGACCTGCTGGTCAGTCGCCTGCGCCAACGCCTGCTGGATGACGCCCGTGAGCCGGCGTATATCAAGACCGTGCGCAGCGAAGGCTACGTGTTCTCGCTGCCGGTCAAAATCCTCGAGGCCGACCAATGAGCTGGCGGCTGGGCTGGCCCCGCACCCTGGCGTCGCAACTGTCGCTGATCTTCCTGATCAGCCTGGTGTGCGCCCATGGATTATCGTTCAGTGCGCAGTTCTACGAGCGCTACATCAGCGCGCGCACGGCGATGCTGGGCAACCTGGAAAACGATGTGGCCACCTCGGTGGCGATTCTGGACCGCTTGCCCGCCGATGAGCGCGCCAGCTGGCTGCCCCGCCTGAACCGGCAGAATTACCGCTACCTGCTCAACGCCGGCGAACCAGGCCAGCCCTTCTCAAGCGATGACATGCCCATGGCCGCCACCTCGATTGCCGAGGCGCTGGGTTCGCATTACACGCTGACGTTTCGAAATATCCCCGGGGCGCGGCCGCACTTCCAGGCGCACCTGACCCTGGCGGACGGCAGCCCGGTCACTGTTGATGTGCGTCCCGCCGCCGTCCCCGTGGCCTATTGGCTGCCGGTGGTGCTGGTACTGCAGCTGGCGCTGTTGTTGGGTTGTACGGGGTTCGCGGTGCGCCTGGCGATCCGCCCGCTCGCGCGCCTGGCCCGCGCAGTGGAAACCCTGGACCCCAACGCCCACCCCACGCCCCTGGACGAAAAAGGCCCCACCGAAGTGGCCCATGCCGCAGCGGCGTTCAACCACATGCAACAACGCATCGCCGACTACCTCAAGGAACGCATGCAGATCCTCGCGGCGATTTCCCACGACCTGCAAACGCCGATTACCCGCATGAAGCTGCGCGCCGAGTTCATGGAAGACTCCACCGACCGCGACAAACTGTGGAACGACCTGGGGGAAATGGAGCACCTGGTGCGCGAAGGCGTGGCCTACGCGCGCAGCGTCCACGGCGCCAGCGAGACCAGCCAGCGCATCGACCTGGACGCCTTTCTCGACAGCCTGGTGTTCGACTACCAGGACATGCACAAACAGGTCGCCCTCAGCGGCAAGAGCGCGGCGGTGCTCGACACCCGCCCCCACGCGCTGCGCCGGATACTGGTGAACCTGGTGGACAACGCCCTCAAATTCGCCGGTTCCGCCCACGTGCAAGTCGCGGCCATGGCTGACGGCGAACTGTCGATCAAGGTGCTGGATGATGGACCGGGCATCGCCGAAGACGAACTGCCGCAGGTGCTGCAGCCCTTCTACCGGGTCGAAAGCTCGCGCAATCGCGGCACCGGCGGCACAGGCCTGGGCCTGGCGATCGCGCAGCAGTTGGCCGTGGCAATCGGTGGCTCGCTGACCTTGAGCAACCGCTCGCAGGGCGGGCTCTGTGCCGAGGTCAGGCTGCGCGCGCAGGGTGCGACGACGTAACCGGCCTGCTGCGTTGACCAACGTTGTTACACACCATATAGTGTGCCCACTAACAATGCAGACCACTACATAGTGTGAGACATCGGTGTTTACTGACCACACTCTGCGCACTATTTCAATGCGTTGATGCCTGCAAATCACCTATTTTTTGGACGGGGTTCACACCCCGTCAGAACAGACCTTGAAGGAATATTTCGATGCTGAGTTGGGATGAAGTCGACAACGAAGACACCGGCACAGCGGTGATCAAAGGCGCCAACGCCGGCCACGCCACCGAAGCCAACATGGACCGCCTCGACGGT
>NZ_JARVSS010000020.1:0-10982 GCF_030209095.1 Pseudomonas sp. lyk4-R2A-8 | reverse complement strand
GTGGGGACGATCAGCGCGCGCCATTCAACCAGGCATCAAGATCGTTCCCACGCTCCCGCGTGGGAATGCAGCCCGCGACGCTCCGCGTCGCCCGTGCACGGTGGCCGAAACCTGCGGCGCCTGTGCGCAATAGCCAAAACCTGCGGCGCTTGGCGGGACGCGGAGCGTCCCAAGCGGCATTCCCACGCAGAGCGTGGGAACGATCAGTGCGCGCCAGCGCCATGTCGAAGATTTGTCGATCCACAAGGCTTATCCCAAATTGTGGAAAACAAATCCAGCCCAGCTCCAAAGCGCGACATATAGCCGCCGCAAATCGCTGTTTTGTCACACTTTTGACTTGTCCCCATCCACTGTGGAACCGGCTGTGGGTAACGTGGGAGTAGCTCGCTGAAAGCCTTTAAAACCGTGGCTTTCAGCTGCATGATCGTTTTTTGATCAGTGTCTTTTTCGTGAGGGATCGAGGGGTTTGTCAACCTGTTTAAAGACACAGGTATATGACTGAATTATGTCCTCCAGGCCTGTGGATAAGTCTGTGACTAAACTCTGGAAAGACCTCCGCAGAGGCCGAAATGACTGGCCTGGAGCCATCGTTCAAGATTTTCGGCGTCGCCTTGAGCTACATAGGTGCCAGTGAAGGTCAAGCAAAATACTTTCTAAAACCGGCTGCAGGCCTTATATACAGCGGCTTTGAAGGTTTACCACTTGCCCCCAAAGACTGTGGGCGCAGTTGTGGATAACCTGCGTGCATCTGGCTGCAGACCACGGTTTATGGGGCTATTCGCGAGTTGGTCATAATTTGATCAGGTGCGCGGGGGTTGTGATGCGTAGCGGTTGCCGCGACGACGAGGGACGGGCATCCTGCTGGCTGATTTTTTCCCGTCGCTCGCAAGGAGAACACCATGTCCGACACGCTGTTTATTACTGGCGCCACCTCTGGTTTCGGCGAAGCCTGTGCTCGGCGTTTCGCCCAGGCCGGCTGGAAACTGGTGCTCACCGGCCGCCGTGCCGAGCGGTTGAATGCCCTGGTTGAAGAGCTTTCCAAGCAGACCGAAGTGCACGGCCTGGTAGTGGACGTGCGTGACCGCAAGGGCATGGAAAACGCCATCGCTAACCTGCCGCCGTCGTTCGCCACCCTGCGCGGGCTGATCAACAATGCCGGCCTGGCGGTGGGCACCGACCCCGCGCCCAAGTGCAACCTGGACGACTGGGAAACGATGGTCGACACCAATATCAAAGGCCTGCTGACCACCACCCATCTGCTGCTGCCGCGCCTGATCGCTCATGGCCGTGGCGCGGGCATCATCAACCTGGGCTCCATAGCCGGCAGCTACCCGTACCCCGGCAGCCATGTGTACGGCGGCTCCAAGGCGTTCGTCAAACAGTTCTCCCTGAACCTGCGTTGCGACCTGCAAGGCACCGGCGTGCGGGTGACCAACATCGAGCCGGGCCTGTGTGAAAGCGAATTCTCCCTGGTGCGTTTCGGCGGTGACCAGGCGCGTTACGACGCCACCTACGCCGGCGCCGAACCGATCCAGCCGCAGGACATCGCCGACACTATCTTCTGGGTGCTCAACACCCCGGCGCACGTCAACATCAACCGCCTGGAGCTGATGCCGGTGAGCCAGAGCTGGGCGGGGTTTGCGATTGAGCGGGGTGCGAAGTAAGGCTTTAGACCGAGTCGCTGCCATCGGGGGCAAGCTCCCTGCCACACTCGACCGTGTTCACAAACCTGATATGTGCACCGGTCAACTGTGGGAGGGGGCTTGCCCCCGATGGCGTCAAATCGGCCAAAACACGGCATAAGGTATACTCGCCGCCTGAAAGCCCCTCCGCATCGTGCGGATTTAGGGTTTTGACGGGAGGCAATGTGAGTAACCGAGGTGAGCAGTCACTGCTCAAACAATCGACGATTCTGATGTTCGCGGTCGCGATCGCCGGGATTGTCACGGGCGTGGTATCCGGCGCCCAATCCATTCTGTTCGACGGCTTCTTCTCGCTGATCGCCACCGCCATCAAGGTGCTGATGCTGATCACCGCCAAGCTGATCGCCAAGAAAAGCAACGAGCGTTTCCAATTTGGCTACTGGCACCTGGAGCCGATGGTGCTGCTGATCGAAGGCAGTTTCCTGCTGCTGATCGCCATCTATGCATTCCTCAACGGCGTGTTCGGCATTATCAATGGCGGGCGCGAGGTCGAATTGGGCCTGGTGATTATCTACGCGGCGGTGTTTACCGTCGTCGAGTTCGGCTATTTCTTCTATGTGCGTTATCGCAACCGCGCACTGAAATCTTCGTTGATCCAGTTCGATAACATCAGTTGGCTGGTGGACGCGATGCTGTCGGTGGGGCTGCTGATCAGCTTCCTGGCCGCACTGTTGCTCAAGTCCCAGGGCTATGCCGAGTGGGCGGTGTATGTCGACCCGCTGATCCTGATCCTGCTGGCATTGAGCATGCTGGCGCCGGCGTTCAAGATCCTGCGTCCGGCGTTGCGCGACGTGTTGGGGATTGCGCCGGATCATCTGGACGACACAGTGCGCGAGGTGATGGACGCGTTGAAAGCCCGCCATGGTTTCGAGGACTACGTGTCGTATGTGCAAAAGCACGGGCGCGCGCGGTTCATCGAAATCCATGTGGTATTGCCGGTGGATTACCCGGTGAACAACGTTGCGACTCTCGACGCATTGCGTGAGGAGATATCCACAGGGCTGGGCACGCCGGATGCGGCGCGCTGGTTAACGATCAGCTTTACCGCAGATCGTAAGTGGATTGCGTAAGGCCCTGGTAACAGGTGGCCAAGTGATACGGCGTGGTCGACGGCATGTCCCGTCGGCTCACGGCGCCGTTGGCATCCAGGCATTCGTGCCAGCCTTTGTCGTGCAGGAAGTGCTGCTGCAGCGCCAGCAATTGGCGTTGCAACACGGCCTGGCTGTTGGGGCGCAAGGTCAGCGCGCGCAGGTATTCGGCCTGGGCCCAGATACGCTGGGTGCCGTCGCGCACGCTGCCGTCCAGGGCGAGCATGCCGCTGACCGCGCCGGTTAACTTATCCACACCCGTGAGTTCGGCATAGGCAAACGCACGCGTCAGTGAGGCATGCAGCGGCGTGCCCCGCAGCACGTCCGATGACTCCAGCAAAAAGAACCATTCGAACTGGTGGCCCGGCTCAAACCAGTTATCCACAGCGCCCAGCGGCTTTTCCATCATCACGCCGTGCCGGCGGTCGATGAAACGTTGCTGCATGGCCGTTGCCAGGTTGAGCAGGGCGGCTTGCACGGCGGCGTCTTCGCGCACCGCGAGGGTGGCGAGAAAGCCTTCGGCCAGATGCATCAACGGGTTCTGCAGCGGGCCGGAATCGAGCGATGACCAGTCGCGTTGCAGGACGGCGTCGTACAGGCCGTCATCGCTGGCGAAACGTTGTGCAACCACTGCCAGAGCGGCATTGAGCACCGATTCCACCAACGGTTCGCGCACCTTGGCCCAGTAATGGGCGCAGGCGAAGATGATGAAGGCGTGGGTGTAGAGGTCTTTGCGCGTGTCCAGCGGCTGGCCGGCGGGGTCGATGCTGTAGAACCAGCCGCCGTGCTCGGCGTCGTGAAAGTGCCGCTGCAGGGAACGGAACAACGCCGCCGCCCGCGCTTCGGCATATTCGGCATCGGCCTGGCCGATCAGGCTGGCGAATAGATACAACTGTCGTGCGCAAGCCATGGCGCGGTAACGCTGCGGCGGCAAGGGGTGGTGGTCGGCGTCCAGCGCCTCGTAGGGCAACGCCAGCTCGGCATTCCAGCCCGGGCCTTGCCACAGTGGCACGATCAGGTCATGGAAGTGGGTGAGCACGGTGTTCAAAGAGGGTTGGGAAGCGCTGGGCATTGGCTGGCGTCGTCACGGCAGGGGTGTAGGCGCGCATGGTAGCAGGCTTGGGTTCTGTGGTGTCTGTGGCAGAGCTATCGGGGGCAAGCCCCTCCCACCTTTTGATAGCGATGCAGCCAAATGTGGGAGGGGGCCTGCCCCGATGAGGCCTTCAGCCGTGCTGCAAATCAGCCCGCCAGCAACCAGACTCCAGTCGCCGCCGAAGCCGCCCCGGCTACTCGCACCATTGGCGCCGCCGCCGTCGGCAGGAAGCGCACCAGTGCATAACCGGCCGCGTGCAGTGCCGCCGTCGCACCGACAAAACCAGCAGCGTACGCCCAAGGGCTGGACATATCCGGCAGTTCCAGGCCATGGGCCACACCGTGGAACAGCGCAAACAACGCCGTGGCGCCAATCGCCACGAACAGCGGCGGCCGTACCGCCAGCGCCACGGCCAGGCCCAGCGCCAGAACCGAGGCGGCAATTCCGTTTTCCAGCGCCGGCAGCGCCAGGCCCTCGAAACCCAGCAGGCCGCCAATCAGCATCGTGCCGACAAACGTGCACGGCAGCGCCCAGCGCGCGGCGCCTTTTTGCTGGGCGGCCCACAAGCCCACCGCCAGCATGGCCAGCAAATGATCGAGACCGCCCAAAGGGTGACTGATGCCGGCCACCAGGCCGTTGTCGCCGTGGCCGGGGTGGGCAAAGGCCAACGCCGGAGCGATGAGCAGGGCTGCGGTGGCAAAGAGTTTGTTGAGGCTCATAACTAGCTTCCTTAGAAGAGGGATCAGGCGGCGGTCAGCAGACCCTGGCGTTCGATAAAGGCCACGATGTCATCCAGGCCAACGCCGGTTTTCTGGTTGCTGAACACAAAGGGTTTACCGTTGCGCATGCGCTGGGTGTCGCTGTTCATCAGCTCCAGCGAAGCACCGACCAGAGGCGCCAGGTCGATCTTGTTGATCACCAGCAGGTCGGATTTGCAGATACCCGGGCCACCTTTGCGCGGCAGTTTGTCGCCGGCGGACACATCGATCACGTAGATGGTCAGGTCCGACAGCTCCGGGCTGAACGTCGCCGAGAGGTTGTCGCCGCCGGATTCCACCAGGATCAGGTCCAGGCCGGGGAAGCGGCGGTTGAGTTGATCCACCGCTTCCAGGTTGATCGAGGCGTCTTCCCGGATCGCGGTGTGCGGGCAGCCGCCGGTTTCCACGCCGATGATGCGCTCGGGCGCCAGGGCCTGGTTGCGCACCAGGAAGTCGGCGTCTTCGCGGGTATAGATATCGTTGGTGACCACCGCCAGGTTGTAGCGATCGCGCAGCGCCAGGCACAGGGCCAGGGTCAGGGCGGTCTTGCCGGAGCCCACCGGGCCGCCGATGCCGACGCGCAAGGGTTGTGTGTTCATGTGTTTCTCCGAAGTAAGGGGCGCCAAAAAAAGAACCTATGAACGAAACAGCCGGCTGTACTGGCGCTCATGGGCCATGCACGCCAGGGACAGGCCAAACGCGGCGCTGCCGTAATGGTCGGGATCGAGGCGGCTGGCCTCCTGCTGGGCGCTCTGAAGCAGCGGCAACAGTTCGCTGGTCAGGCGCTGGGCCGCTTGCTGGCCCAGAGGCAGGGTTTTCATCAGCACGGCCAGTTGGTTTTCCAGCCAGCTCCACAGCCACGCGGCGAGGGCGTCGTCGGCGCTGATGCCCCAGGCGCGCGCGGCCAGCGCCCAGCCGAGGGCCAGGTGCGGTTCGCTGAGGTGCTCGAGAAAGCGGCGCGCGGCGTCGTCCAGCTCGGGCAAACCGTTGAGCAGTTGTTGCAGGGAATAGCCCATCTGCCGGCTTTCTTGATACAGCTCTCGGGTCTCACGGCTGGCGCGGTGTTCTTCGCATAACTGCGACAACCGTGGCCAATCCCGAGCAGCCGCGGCCCGGCAATGCGCAAGCAGCAGCGGTGCCTCGAAGCGTGCCAGGTTGAGCAGCAACTGATCGCCGATCCAGCGTCTGGCGCTCGTCGCATCGTGGACCCGGCCATTCTCCACGGCCATCTCCAGGCCCTGGGAATAGCTGTAGCCGCCAATCGGCAATTGCGGACTGGCCAGACGCAACAGCGCCCAGGCTGGGTTCATGGACGCACGCCGAACTGATGCAGCTTGGGTGGGTAGTTGAAATCTTCATCGCCATGGCGCGAGTGATGATGACCGCCGCCGTAAGCGCCGTGTTCCGGATGGAACGGCGCCTCGAGGGTGTCGGTGTGGGCACCCAGTTGTTCGAGCATGGCCTTGAGCACGTAGTCGTCAAGCAGGCGCAGCCAGCCATCCCCGACCTGCAGCGCCACATGGCGGTTGCCCAGGTGATAGGCGGCGCGCGTCAGTTCATAAGCGCTGCGGCAGGTGACGTGCAGCAACTGTTCAGGGCGCGCAGTGACGCGTACGACACGTCCGTCTTCGGCCTGCAGGCATTCGCCGTCGTGCAGCGGCGGCTGGCCGCGCTCCAGAAACAGGCCGACGTCTTCGCCATCGGCACTGAAACAGCGCAGACGGCTTTTGCTGCGCGCTTCGAAGTTGAGCTGCAACTCGGCGGCCCAGAGGGCTTGGGGGGCGATTCGGCGGTGGATCACCAGCATCAGAAAGCTTCCAGCGAGGGGCGATAAACCAGCTAGAGCAAGGGCCTTGCCAACCCTGAGTAAGCGTAGGAATTACCTGTAGGTAGGCGTGCGTGTGCCACGTAACAGGGCGGTCGGGCAAAACTGAATCGCCCCAAAAGTGTGCGCCGGGAAATGCGTTGCACTCCTTGAGAGCGGTTTGGGAATTTTCCTACAAGGACTCAGGAATTCACGCTCATCGAGGTACACGCACAGTGATTAGGCTTTGCGGCGTGTTTAATCCCCTGCGACGTTTATCATGATCAAGTCATTTTTAACTGCCGTTGTTATCGGCCTGGCGTTTGTCGTTTCAACGGCATCAGCCAATTACCAACCGCGTTCAACCTTTGGTTCTTCACTTCACAACGTGCCGTCGGCCTCCATCGAGAATGTGGTCGACCGCGCCCACCAATTGCTCGGCACCCCCTATAAATGGGGGGGCACATCGATTGACCAGGGGTTCGACTGCAGCAGCCTGCTGGTCTACCTGTTCAAGACCCAGGCCAATATCCAGATTCCCCGCACCACCGCGGCAATGCACCGCTCGACGGCCGCGACCATCCAGCGCAACGCGCTCAAGCCCGGCGATGCGGTGTTTTTCAAGGGGAATGGGCGTGGGCAGGTAAGCCATGTAGGGCTTTATATCGGCGAGGGCAAATTCATTCACTCGCCGCGTACTGGCAAGAACGTCCGTATCGACTCGTTGAGTAACCGCTACTGGAACAAGCATTACACCACCGCCAAGCGTTTCCACAACGCCGGTTGATCGGCTTATTCGGTGCTGCCCAGGCCTTGCCAATGTTTGAGGCCGATAAAGATAAAGCGTAACTGCTGGGTGATTTTCGCCTGGGGTGTGAGGTGGGCCGGCAGGGCGTGAGGCGGTGGATCGATGATATCGGGCAGGGTGGCGAACACGCTCTTGACGATCAGGTCGGCCATCACGTGCAGCCCATCGGCATTCAGATGCTGCAGCTTGGGCATCAGTGTCAGGTCGGCGGCCAGGTCGCGGGTGATGTCTTCGCGCAAGGCGGCGATGGCTTGGCGCACGGCCAGGCAGCCACCATATTGCTCGCGGGCCAGGAACAGGAATTGCGAGCGATTGGCCGATACCACATCGAGAAAGATCCGCACGGACGCGTCGATGATGCCGCCCATGACGAATTCGTTGTGGCGCACCAAGCGAATGGTGGCGCGGAAGGTCTGGCCGACTTCGCTCACCAGCACCAGGCCCAATTGATCCATATCGGCAAAGTGCCGATAGAAACCGGTGGGGACAATGCCGGCCGTCTTGGCCACTTCGCGCAGGCTCAAGCTGCCAAACCCACGGCCGCACTCCATCAGATGGCGGGCTGCGTCCATCAGGGCGAGGCGGGTCTGTTGCTTTTGTTCGGCACGGGGCAGCATGGGCGGGCGAGCTTTGTGGACAAGTACAGCGACGCACTCTAGCAAAACCGCTCGAGCGGCGTCGAACTTGACGCGGGTGGGGCGGTTAAGGACGTGACAGGTCTTGCAGAAAGTCAAAAGCCCGATCGGTGGATCGGGCTTTTTTTCGGGCCATCACAGGCTCAGCTCTGAGCTTGATGCATTGCTTCCAGGCGGTCGGCACCACCCTCGGCCACTGCGTTGCGTTCCATCAGACGGTCGGCACCACCTTCAGCAACGCCGTCGGCGTAGCCACGTTTGTTGGCACGGTCGGAACCACCTTCAGCCACTGCATTACGCTCCATCAAGCGATCAGCGCCACCTTCAACCAGACCTTTCTCTTGCAGACGGTTGAAGCCGTTTTCAGCCACGGCGCCTTTGGCGTAGTCGCGGTTCTCTTCTTCCTGCGAACCGCTGCGTGCCAGGGTCTGGCTGGACTGCACGGCTTGGGCTTTGTTTTGTGGGGTCGCTTGTTCGGCGGCTGGCAGAGCAAAAGCGCTCGAAGCCAGGACAGATAACAGGACGGTAGCGAGTAGTTGGCGTTTCATGATCAGTTGCTCCTTGGGAGGGCGATAAAGTGGGTACAGGGCTAATGCTACTCTCGATAAGTCGATATAAAAGTTCATAAACACAATGGTAATAATCAACAGAATTGATTGTTCTCGCCGAGGGCTCTAGAACGCGGCTCTCAAGCACGCGGTTTTGCACCGCAGTGGGTATTTTCGACACGCATGCGGGTAACATTGGTGCGCGACAAGCTGAGAAATCTGTCGAGTCGGTCAGGAAAATGCCGATTGAGCGGCTTTTTTTCCCGCTGAAACGGGTTTGGGTTAAACCCGCAGGCGGTTTGCCAGTCGTAGTCTTGTAAGCTGTCCTAAAGGCTGCCCTTCAGCCGGTCGTATTCAGGAGTCCTGTGCAATGACGCGCACTCGTAAAATTGTGGTTTGGAGCTGCGCCAGCTTCGTTGTATTAATCGCTGCAGTGGTCCTGATCCTGGTGTTCTTTGACTGGAACCGCATCAAGCCGCCCCTCAACGCCAAAGTCTCCGAAGAGCTGCATCGCGCGTTTGCGATCAATGGCAACCTCGCCGTGAAGTGGCAGCGCGAGCCCGATGAAGGCGGCTGGCGAGCCTGGGTGCCCTGGCCCCACGTGATTGCCGAAGACCTGACCCTGGGCAACCCGGACTGGTCGAAGCAACCGCAGATGGTCACGCTCAAAAAAGTGGAATTGCGCATATCGCCCCTGGCTTTGCTGGCGCAGCGTGTGGTTATCCCGCGTATCGACCTCACCGAACCGAGCGCCGAGTTGCAGCGCCTGGCCGACGGCCGCGCGAACTGGACGTTCACGTTCGACCCTAAAGATCCCGACGCCGAGCCTTCCAATTGGGAGGTGGACATCGGTGCCATCGGTTTCGACAAGGGCCACGTGACGCTTGACGATCAAACCCTCAAAACCCAGCTCGATGTGATCATCGACCTGCTGGGCAAGCCCATTCCCTTCGGCGAAATCGTCGGCGATGCCGATGCCAAAAAGGCGCTGGAGAAAGGCTCCGCGCCCCAGGACTATGTATTCGCCCTCAAGGTCAAAGGCCAATACCACGGTCAGAAACTCGACGGCGACGGCAAGATCGGCGGCCTGTTGGCCTTGCGGGACGCGGCCAAGCCGTTCCCGTTGCAAGCGCAGGTCAAGATCGCCGACACCCGCATCGCCCTGGCCGGCACGCTGACCGATCCACTGAACCTGGGGGCTCTCGACCTGCGCCTGAAGCTCGCCGGCGCCAGCCTGAGCAAGCTGTATCCGCTGACCGGCGTTACCTTGCCGGATTCGCCGGCGTACGCCACCGACGGCCATTTGATCGCCAAGCTG
This sequence comes from Pseudomonas sp. lyk4-R2A-8, assembly GCF_030209095.1. NCBI lineage: Bacteria > Pseudomonadati > Pseudomonadota > Gammaproteobacteria > Pseudomonadales > Pseudomonadaceae > Pseudomonas > Pseudomonas sp. lyk4-R2A-8. The sequence goes on along the minus strand of NZ_JARVSS010000020.1, from coordinate 1,227 downwards.
CATGAGGCCAGCGGCGCGTCGTTCCGCTACGAAAACTTCAATGGCAAGATCGGCGACAGTGATATCCATGGCGACCTGGCCTATGTCGCCAGCCAGCCACGCCCCAAGCTCAGCGGGACGCTGGTGTCCAACCAGTTGCTGATGACCGACCTCGCGCCCCTGATTGGCGCCGATTCCAACGACAAGCAGAAAGCCCGTGGCGGCGAGAGCAAGCAGCCCGCCACCAAGGTGCTGCCGGTGCAGGAGTTTCGCACCGAGCGTTGGCGCGACATGGACGCCGATGTGGAATTCACCGGTAAGCGTATCGTGCACAGCGCCGACCTGCCCTTTACCGACCTCTACACCCACCTGGTGCTCAACGACGGCGAACTGAGCCTGGAACCGCTGCGCTTCGGGGTGGCCGGCGGCAAGCTCGACGCGCAGATTCGCTTGAACGGTCGCACCACGCCGATGGAAGGGCGTGCCCGGCTGACCGCGCGCAATTTCAAACTCAAGCAGCTGTTCCCAAGCTTTGAACCGATGAAAACCAGCTTCGGCGAACTCAACGGCGATGCGGATATTTCCGGGCGCGGCAACTCCGTCGCTGCGCTGCTGGGCACCTCCAACGGTGACCTGAAGATGTTGATCAACGACGGCGCCATCAGCCGTGGCCTGATGGAGATCGCCGGCCTCAACGTGGGCAACTACGTGGTGGGTCGCCTGTTCGGCGACAAAGAAGTGAAGATCAACTGCGCCGCCGCGAACTTCGGCGTCAAGAGTGGCCTGGCCACTACGCGGCTGTTCGTGTTCGATACCGAGAACGCGATCATCTATGTCGACGGTACGGCCAATATGGCGAGTGAACAGTTGGACCTGACCATCACCCCCGAATCCAAGGGCTTTCGGATGTTCTCCCTGCGCTCGCCGCTGTACGTCAATGGGCCGTTCATCAAGCCGAATGCGGGTGTCAAAGCCATTCCTCTGGCCCTGCGCGGCGCGGGCATGGTGGCACTGGGCGTGATCGCCGGCCCGGCGGCCGGCCTGCTGGCGCTGGTGGCGCCCAGTGGCGGTGAGCCGAACGAGTGTGCGCCGTTGCTGCAGCAGATGAAGGAAGGTAAAGCGCCGAAGACGGTGAAGGGGTGATCGTCGAAAATGTCAGAAAGAGCGACCCTTGGGTCAATGCCAGTCAGTTGAGAGACGGAACGGGCAACCAGTAACCTGTGGCGAGCGGGCTTGCCCCGCGTTGGG
>NZ_JARVSS010000004.1:0-382663 GCF_030209095.1 Pseudomonas sp. lyk4-R2A-8 | reverse complement strand
GAGGCGAAGTGGTTTAGCTGACACACCGAGGTGCCTGGGTTTGGGGCCGCTTCGCGACCCAGCGCAGGGCAAGCCTGCTCACCACCATAGCCTGCTCACCACAACCCCTTCCCATATTTGAGGGGTATTCACTCGAACCGCAGGATCACCCGGCGGTTGTGCTTGCTCTTTTTTTCGATCTTTTCGCAGAACACCCGGCCGATTTCCTCGGTGTTGAGCACGTGGGTGCCGCCGCATGGCTGGATATCGATCCCAGCGATTTCAATCACGCGCACCGAACCCTGCACTACCGGTGGTGCGACGGCCTGGGTGCGAGTGATCTGCAGCAGGGTGGTGTATTCCGAGGCCGGCATCGACAGCGTCTTGACCGGATGCGCCTGTTCGATCAAGGCGTTGAGGTCACGGGTGATGCTATCTTTGTCGAGAGTCATTTCCGGCAGGTCGAAATCCAGGCGCCCCTTATCGGCGCTGATGCTGCAGCCGGTCACAGGCGCGTCGATAAGCGAGCACAGCAAGTGCAGGCAGGTGTGCATCTTCATGTGCTGGTAACGCCGCTCCCAGTCGAGGCCGGCGTCCACCTGTACGCCGGCGGTCAATTGCTCGGGGCACTGCTCGACCTGATGCCAGATGATCGAGCGCAGCACCGGGTCGCGCACCGTGCCCGTCACCGCCACTCGGGTTCCGTCGGGCAGAGTGATATGCCCGGTGTCGCCCGGTTGGCCGCCGCCTGTAGGGTAGAACAAGGTGTGCTCCAGGGCGATGCCGTGTTCGCTGACGGCAATCACCCGGGCGCTGAAGGCGTTCTGATAGGGCGCGCTGTCGAACAGCGCCAGGGTTTCCATGGTGTGCACGGACATGTTCAACCTCCGACGATCGATGGGCTGGCTTGCAACAGGTGGCGCACCATTGCGCTCAAGCCAGGGGGGGAGAGCAGGGTGATTTCAAATTCCGGCCCGCAGACCTTCAGGTTCAGCGGCAGGCGCGGCAGGTGGCTGGCGGGCTCTAGCCGGTGCAGGCGAAATTGCAGGTGGTGGCGCTCCTTCACCGTGGGCTCGAGCATCAACCCCGGCAGCGGGTGGAAGTCGGCGTCCAGTACCGTGACCTTGTGGCTGGCCGTGATCTCGCCCACCACGTGCAAGCGTTCGTCCAGGGCAAAGGCACCGAGGTACTGGCTGTGGTCCGACTCATCGTTCTTTTGCAACTGGATCTGGTTGACCACCTTCACCTTGGTGCCGGCGGGCACGTCTTGGGTAATCACGCAGGACGGGCTGATAAATACGTTGTCGCCGATCTGCACATAGCCGAGCACACGGGCGCCGGAGCCAACCTCGACATTGTTGCCCAGGCGCGGATGGCGCTTGCCGTCGGGGTTATTGGCGATGCCCCGGGCGCCCAGGGTTACGCCGCAGAGGATGTAGCAGTCATTGCCGATCTCGCAGGTTTCGCCGATCACCGTGCCGTAGCCGTGGTCCAGCACGAAACGCCGTCCGATGCGTGCTGCCGGGTGTATCTCGGCGCCGGACAACACCTTGCCCTGGTTGCTGAGCTTCAAAGCGATACGCGAGAAGACGCCGTTGATGCGGTCGGGGAAATTCCACACCAGGTGGGCGAGGCGGTAATACAGCACGGCCTTGAATGACGCGTAGGACTCCAGGATCAGCTCACCACGCCCTCGGGAGGCCGGGTCGCGGTAGGCGTATGCGATCAAGTCTTCGGCCACTGCCTGGGCCGCGTTCTGGATCAGCGGCGCCAGATGGGGTTCCAGCTGCTTCATCTGCGCGGGCGTGAGGGTCTTGATGAGATGGGTGAGCAACTCATCGTGCAGATGTTGCATGTCGATAAAGCCACCCATGGAGGCACCCCCGCGTTCTGGATCATTGAAAAACCGGTTATTCGAAACTGGGCAGGTAGCTGTCGGCATTGTCGTAGACCATGGTCAACACCACCGTTTCGGGCGGCAGTTCGGGGGCGAGCCTGGCAATGGCCACCATATTGGCGGCGGAGGACAGGCCCAGGCTGATGGCATCGGTGCGCATGATGCGCTTCATCATGTCGAGACAGTCCTGGTGCGACACCTTGAGCATGCCGTCGATCACATCCAGGTTGAGGATGCTGGGAATCAGTCCGATCGACAGGCCCTGGATGTGGTGCGGCGCGTGCCGGTTTTGCAACAGGTCGCATTCCTCCGGTTCCACGCCCATCACCCGGATGGCCGGCCAGGTGGTCTTCAGCGTTTCACCAATCCCGGTGATATGCCCGCCGGTGCCGATGCCGCTGACGAAATAGTCCACGCGGCGGTCGCCGAAGGCACGGATGATTTCCCGTGCCGTGGTATCGCGGTGGGTCTGCGGGTTGGCGCCGTTGCGTTGCTGGTTGAGCATCACGTAGCTGGGGTTTTCCAGCTGCAGTTCCATGCACTTCTCACCGTGGGAATTGTTACCGAGGCGGCTGTCCGACAGCACTACCTTGGCTCCATACAGGCGCAGCAATTTCTGTTTTTCCGGGCTGTAATTGTCGGGGATCACCAGCACCACTTTGTAGCCGAGCACGTTGCCGGCCATCACCAGACCGATACCGGTATTACCGCCGCTGGGTTCGATGATCGTTTGCCCGGAGTCGCGGATCAGTACGCCGCGGCGCTCGGCGTCGAGGATCATGCCCAAGGCGATGCGCGCCTTGTGGCTGCCGCCGGGATTGAGGGATTCGAGCTTGGCGTAGACCTCGATACCAAGGTCTTCGGAAAACTGCGCCAGGCGCACGATGGGCGTCTGGCCAATGGCGTCGAGAATAGAGTTATGCAACATCAGGTAGGAGCCCATGGCGGGTGATCAGTACAAAGGCATGTCGGGTTCGACGTCGCGAACCCAGTGTTTCATGCCGCCTCGCAGGACTTTGGTGTTGGCAAAGCCCGCCGCCAGCAACGTGCTGGCGGCCTGCTCGGCGCGGCTGCCGGCGTAGCAGATCAGGTAATGGGTGTTATCGCGGCTGAGGCGATCGAGTTGCCCGTCCAGCTCGGCCAGGGGGATATGCACCACGCCCGGCAGTTTGCACACCTCCAGTTCGCTGGCGTCGCGTACGTCCAGCAGCACGTCGGCGCTGCTGGGGTGTTCGATGACCTGTTTGAGCCCTTGCGGCTGGATGTAGCGTTCCTCGGCCAGTGCGGGTTGGCGTGGCACGGCATCGGCGCACACGGCTGGCGCCACGGTTTCGCTGTGGCGCAGTTCCGAGCAGCACGGGCAATCGGCGCGACGCTTGAAGCGGATTTCGCTGAATTTCATCGCCAGGGCATCGAAACGCATCAGGCGGCCGGATAACGGTTCGCCAAGGCCGATCAGCAGTTTGATCGCCTCGGTGGCCTGGATCATCCCGACCACGCCGGGCAACACGCCGATCACACCGCCGGCGCTGCAATTGGGCGCCAGTTCGGCGGGCGGGGCGCTTGGGAACAGGCAGCGATAACACGGCCCACCTTGGTAGTTGAGCACGCTGATCTGACCGTCGAAGCGGTAAATGGCGCCATATACCAAGGGCTTGCCCAGCTGTACGCAGGCGTCGTTGACCAGGTAGCGCGTGTCGAAATTGTCGGTGCCGTCGATCACCAGGTCGTAGGCACCCACCAGCTCAAGGGCATTGTCGGCGGTCAGCGCGGTGTCGTGCGCGTTGATGCGGATATGGCGATTGAGATCCTGCAGGCGCCGTCTGGCGGACTCGACCTTGGGCAGGCCCAGGGTGCTGTTGCCATGCACGATCTGGCGTTGCAGGTTGCTGCTCTCCACCACATCGAAATCCACCAGTCCCAGGGTGCCGACGCCGGCCGCCGCCAGGTACAGGCTGATCGGCGAGCCAAGGCCGCCGGTGCCGATGATCAGCACCTTGGCTTTCTTGAGGCTCAACTGGCCTTCGCGACCGACGCCGGGCAGGGTGATGTGACGCACGTAGCGCTGCACTTCTTCATTGCTCAAGGTGTCGAGGTCGATGCCGCCGGAGGTGGCGAGCAGCACTTCGATGCTGGCCTTTTCGGGCAGCAGGTCGTCGGCCGCGATCAATTCGTCTTCGGCGGTGAACAGGAAGTGTTCCTTGAGCTGGTTGTTCTTTTCGTGGAACAGATGCGGGCGCAATTGCGGGTGGCTGTTGCAGAGGTTTTCAATGACTTCGCGCAATGTCGATCCGGCGCCCTCGAGGGTCGATTCCGGTAGCTTGGCCACGCGAACCAGAATGTCGGGGAAAGAGACAGCGTTCATGGACAACTCCGTGTGCAGGTCGTTGAAAGGTTGTGCGGCGAAATGCTTGCCGTCCCAGGCAAACAACTTGGAGCCCAGGGCCTGGCCCTGGCGAACGTCGACTACCAGGTAGCTGACCGGGTAGATCGGCTCGCCCATGAACAGCGCCTTGTCCTGGTCTTCGTCGCTGAAATAGGCACCGACATCCGGGTGCGAGTGGTAGATCACCACTACCGGGTTGTCGCTGCGAAACGCCTTGTTCAGCAGCAGCGTGTCGGCCACCGAGAAGGTGTAGCCATCGGCCGCGCTGCGCGGGTACATCTCGGGGTCCTTGCGGTGCAGTTCATTCTGGATATTGCTGCCCAGGTACACACTGCCGTCGGCGAAGACAAAACCACAGCATTCCTCGGGATAACTGCGGCTGGCGTGGGCGTAGATCTGTTCCAGGGCATCGGGGCGGAGCACTTCCATGTTTCTCTCGCGTTGCTGGGGTGGTTGGGTCGGGCGGGTCAATTTTTCTTGGCCAGCAGTTTTTCAATCGGCAGTTTGGTGATTGCAAAGCCGGCCAGCAGGATCGCCGAGTAGAGCATCAAGTCATGGGAGATCGGCACGCCTTCATACCAGGCGCCGATGATGACCGCGAATACCGGGAAAATGATGAACACGAACGACAGGATGATCGGGCTCAGGCGCTTGAGCAGCATGAAGTACACGATAAATCCGCCCACCGAGGCCACCAGCCCCAGGTAGAGCAACGCGCTCCATGAGCGCAGGGTGATGGCGTCGAAACTCGGTGTTTCAAAGAACAGGCCGGCGATGAACAGCATCAGCCCGGCAATCCCGATGGGCAGGGTGTTGTAGCTGATTACGCTGATGGCGCTGCCTTTGAGCTTGGTGATGACGTAGCACAGGGCATGCATGATCGCAGCGGTCAAAATCGCCAGTACGCCCAGGAATTCGGCGTGGTCCAGGTGCAGGCCCTGGCTCCTGATGATCATGTAGAGGCTGCCGAAACCGATGCCGATGCCGACCACCTGGGAAAAGTAGATGCGCTCGCGAAGGAACAGCGCGGAAAAAATCAGAATGAATACCGGCATGCAGCTGAACAACAGGGCGGTAAGGCCGGACGATACGTGCATCTCGCCGTAATTGAGCAGGTAGTAGGGAACGCTGAAATACGACAACGTCACGAAGACAAAGAACCAGCGACTCTCGCGGGGAAACAGGATCGGCTCGCGTCGGGCCAGGGCAAAGCACAGGAACAGTGGGAAGGCGATCAGAAAGCGCAGCCCGGCTGAGGTCAGCGGCGGCACGCTTTCCACGGCGATCTTGATGCCCAGCCAGGTCGTGCCCCAGCTCAGGCACACGATCAGGAACAACACGCTGGTGACCAGTCCGGCCACCCACTGTTTTTGCGTTTTTGTTTTAGCGGTGTTTTCGAGGACGGCGGACATTGGCATCGTTTATTGCTTCCCTGAGCCAGAATTGAACTCTATATTGAACTTGTAATGAGTTGTTAAAATCGGCGATTGAACCCGTAAAAGCACACTATTAGGGCTAAAGATGGCTGTCAAAACAAATATTGACATGGTGTCAATTATGCGTGAGGGGTTGTCCAACGGGCAGGGCGTCAAGTACAAGCGCCTGTCCGATGTGATGGAGCGCGGCATCCTTGAAGGCTTGATTGAACCTGGACGAAAACTGCCGCCCCATCGGGTGCTTTCCGACAACCTGGGTGTAACCATCGGCACCATCAGCCGGGCCTACGGCGAACTGGAGCGCCTCGGGCTGGTAGTGGCGCGCGTGGGCGACGGCACGTTTGTGCGCAAGCGGGGGATGGAACGTCAGCGCGATGAAGGGTTTCGCAATGTCAGCGAAGAGCCGCGCCAGTACTTCGACATGAGTCGCAACATGCATATTCCGGGGCAGGAGACTGCCTTCCTGGCCCAGAGCTTCCAGACCCTGGCGACCAATGCCAAGTTTTTGCAGGACATCAGCGCCTACACGCCGGATGCCGGCCTGCCGCGCTATCGCGACGCGGGTGCGCAGTGGCTGGTGCAGCGCGATTTTCATCCGATTCCCGAACAGGTCATCTGCGTCAATGGCGGCCAGCATGGGTTGCTCTGCGCGATGATGGCGTTGCTGCGCGCAGGGGACACGGTGGTCACCGAACAGCTGACCTATCCCGGGCTGATCACCGCCGCGCGGATGCTTGGCATCCGCCTGATCGGGCTGGAAATGGATGAAGAGGGTCTGTTGCCGAGCGCGCTGGATGAAGTCTGTCGGAATCACCGTATTTCGGCGCTGTACTGCACGCCGACGATTCAGAACCCGACCACCGCGGTGCTGTCGGTGGCGCGGCGTGAAGCGCTGGTCAAAGTATGCCGGGAACACAACCTGTTGATCCTTGAAGACGAGGCCCACGGTGTACTGGTGGAAGACCGGCCACCGCCGCTGAGTTTTTTCGCCCCCGAACGCACGATTTTAATCAGCAGCCTGAGCAAGGCCGTCTCGGCGGGCCTGCGGGTGGGCTATGTGCACGCACCGCCGGCGTTGGTCAGCCGCATCTCGGCGGCGTTGCGTTCAACCTGCTGGATGGCCACGCCGGTGACTCTGGAACTGGCCACGCAGTGGATCGAGAACGGCACGGCGCAGTACCTGCTCAGCCAGCAGATCAGCGAAATCAGCCGGCGCAAGGCATTGGTGCGCGACTTGTTGGCGGGCCTTCAATACCGCACCCACCTCAACAGTCCGCACTTCTGGATTGAAGTGCCGGAGCCTTGGCGCGCGTCGGAAATTGAGGCGGAGCTCAAGCAGAATAATTACCTGATCGCCACCGCCGAAGCCTTTGCCGTGGGGCAGACGGCGGTGCCGCAGTTTATTCGTGCAAGCATCTGCAACACGTCGGGAGACGATCAGCTGCTGAGGGCGGGATTCGACGCGTTGGCGACGGCTTTGGGACAGGGTGGGGGGAGGTTTCAGTTGTAAGGTTTGAGGTGCAAGCTGCAAGCTTCAAGCTTCAAGCTTCAAGCTGCAAGACGAGAGCGGAGTGGCTTTAGCTTGCAGCTTGCGGCTTGCGGCTTGAGTTTGCCTTACTTAAACCTTCGTTCCACACCTTTCTCCACCAGAATCTTGGCCGAAATCTCTTCCACCGAAAAATGCGTGGAATTGATGTGCGCAATATTCTCGCGGCGGAACAGGTTTTCCACTTCGCGAACTTCAAATTCGCATTGGGCGTAGCTGGAGTAGCGGCTGTTGGGCTTGCGCTCGTTACGGATCGCGGTAAGGCGGTCCGGGTCGATGGTCAGGCCGAACAGTTTGTGCGAATGGGCGCGCAGGGCCGCGGGCAGGGTGAGGTGCTCCATATCGTCTTCGGTCAGCGGGTAATTGGCCGCACGGATACCGAATTGCATGGCCATATATAAACAGGTCGGCGTTTTGCCGCAGCGGGACACCCCCACCAGAATCAGGTCGGCCTTGTCGTAGTAATGGGTGCGGGCGCCGTCGTCGTTGTCGAGGGCGAAGTTCACCGCTTCGATGCGCTCCATGTAATTGGAGTTATGCCCAATGGAATGGGACTTTCCTACCGAATAAGAGGAATGTTCGCTCAACTCCTGTTCCAGTGGCGCCAGGAACGTGGAGAAGATGTCGATCATGAAACCATTCGAAGTGGCGAGGATCTCACGAATGTCCTGATTGACGATGGTGTCGAAAATGATCGGCCGAAAACCGTCTTTTTCAGCCGCCAGATTGATTTGTTGTACCATGGCCCGCGCTTTATCCACGCTGTCGATATAGGGTCGCGTGAATTTGGCGAAGGTAATGTTTTCGAACTGCGCGAGCAGGCTTTGGCCCAGGGTTTCGGCTGTGATGCCGGTGCCGTCGGAGATAAAGAAAGCAGATCGTTTCATTTGAGCCCTGGGCCTTAAGCTGATGACGAATCTTGGATATGATAGGCGCGATTTTGCCGTCCCACAGAGGGCCGCATTCTCACTTATTTTCCAGGTCCAGGCCACAAACGCTGGCGAACGCTCCTACGAGCAGTCGGCGTCCTGAGCTTTTCCAACACAGTTAGTGGAGAGATCACCTTGGTAGAGTACGTAGTTTCCCTCGATAAGCTCGGCGTCCATGATGTAGAGCATGTGGGGGGCAAGAACGCATCCCTCGGCGAGATGATCAGTAATCTTGCAGGCGCTGGTGTCTCGGTGCCGGGTGGTTTCGCCACCACGGCCCAGGCTTACCGCGATTTCCTCGAACTGAGCGGCCTCAATGCTCAGATCCACGCCGCGCTGGATGCCCTGGACGTCGACGACGTCAATGCCCTGGCCAGGACCGGTGCCCAGATCCGCCAGTGGATCATGGAAGCCGAGTTCCCCGAAAAGCTCAACGAAGAAATCCGCGCGGCGTTTGCCACCTTGTCGGCGGGCAACCCGGACATGGCCGTTGCCGTGCGCTCGTCGGCCACCGCCGAAGACCTGCCCGACGCTTCCTTCGCCGGCCAGCAGGAAACCTTCCTGAATATTCGCGGCGTGGAAAACGTGATCCGCGCGGCCAAGGAAGTGTTTGCCTCGCTGTTCAACGATCGCGCGATTTCCTACCGCGTGCACCAGGGTTTCGACCACAAACTGGTGGCCCTGTCTGCCGGCGTACAGCGCATGGTGCGTTCGGAAACCGGCACCGCCGGCGTGATGTTCACCCTCGATACCGAATCCGGCTTCCGTGACGTGGTGTTTATCACCGGCGCCTACGGCCTGGGCGAAACCGTCGTACAAGGCGCGGTCAACCCCGACGAATTCTACGTACACAAAGGCACCCTCGAAGCGGGTCGCCCGGCTATCCTGCGTCGCAACCTGGGCAGCAAGGCCATCAAGATGATTTACGGCGACGAGGCCAAGGCCGGTCGCTCGGTAAAAACCGTTGAAGTCGACAAGGCCGAGCGCGCGCGTTTCTGCCTGACCGACGCTGAAGTCAGCGAACTGGCCAAACAAGCGATGATCATCGAGAAGCACTACAAGTGCCCGATGGACATCGAGTGGGCCAAGGACGGTGACGACGGCAAGCTGTATATCGTGCAGGCGCGCCCGGAAACCGTGAAGAGCCGTACCTCCGCCAACGTCATGGAGCGTTACCTGCTCAAGGAAACCGGCACCGTGCTGGTGGAAGGTCGCGCCATCGGGCAGCGCATCGGTGCGGGCAAGGTGCGGATCATCAAGGACGTGTCCGAGATGGACAAGGTTCAGCCAGGCGACGTACTGGTTTCCGACATGACCGACCCGGACTGGGAACCGGTGATGAAACGCGCCAGTGCCATCGTCACCAACCGTGGCGGGCGTACCTGCCACGCGGCGATCATTGCCCGTGAGCTGGGGATTCCTGCGGTGGTAGGTTGCGGTAATGCCACGCAACTGCTTAAGGACGGCCAGGGCGTGACCGTTTCCTGTGCCGAAGGCGACACCGGTTTTATCTTCGAAGGCGAGCTGGGCTTCGATATCAAGCAGAACTCCATCGACGCCATGCCGGACCTGCCGTTCAAGATCATGATGAACGTCGGCAACCCGGACCGCGCCTTTGACTTCGCGCAATTGCCGAACGCCGGTGTAGGCCTGGCTCGCCTGGAGTTCATCATCAACCGCATGATCGGCGTGCACCCCAAGGCGCTGCTGAACTACGACGGCCTGCCGCTGGATATCAAGGAAAGCGTCGACAAGCGCATCGCCGGCTACAACGACCCGGTTGGTTTCTACGTTGAGAAGCTGGTGGAAGGCATCAGCACCCTGGCGGCGGCGTTCTACCCGAAAAAAGTCATCGTGCGTCTGTCGGACTTCAAGTCCAACGAATACGCCAACCTGATCGGCGGCAAGCTCTACGAGCCGGAAGAAGAAAACCCGATGCTGGGCTTCCGGGGTGCCTCGCGCTACATCAGCGAAGCGTTCCGTGATTGCTTCGAGCTCGAATGCCGTGCCCTCAAGCGCGTGCGCAATGAGATGGGCCTGACCAACGTCGAGATTATGGTGCCGTTCGTCCGCACCCTGGGTGAAGCGAGCCAGGTGGTGGATCTGCTGGCCGAAAACGGTCTGTCCCGTGGTGAAAACGGGCTGCGCGTGATCATGATGTGCGAGCTGCCATCCAATGCGATCCTGGCCGAAGAGTTCCTGGAGTTCTTCGATGGTTTCTCCATTGGCTCCAACGACCTGACCCAGCTGACCCTGGGCCTGGATCGTGACTCCGGGATCATCGCGCACTTGTTCGACGAGCGTAACCCGGCGGTCAAGAAGTTGCTGGCCAATGCCATCCAGGCCTGTAATAAGGCCGGCAAGTACATCGGCATCTGCGGCCAGGGCCCTTCGGACCACCCTGACCTGGCCAAATGGCTGATGGAGCAAGGTATCGAAAGCGTTTCGCTGAACCCCGATTCGGTGCTGGAAACCTGGTTCTTCCTGGCGGAAGGCCAAGCGTCCGCCTGAGGGCGATCCGTCAAAAGTGCCGGTCAACTGTGAAGGTTGACCGGCATTCTTATCTGTACAGGGCGGGAATCCGTGTGGACGCCGCCCTTTTTTGTGCAAGAGCATTATGCAAAGCAGCAGCAATCTGTTTCCTGTCGCCCTGATCAGCGCTGAGCGTCGTGGCGACCTGAGTGAAGATGTGTATCGCCTCAAACCCGGCAATAGCCCCGACGGCACCGTCGAGTTGGCCGTGACCCGTCTGGGCCTGGCCGATGTCCCGGAAAACCGGGGCACCCCGGTAATTTTGTTGCACGGCAGTTTTTCCAATCGACGCTTCTGGTATTCGCCCAAAGGCATAGGCCTGGGCGCCTATCTGGCGCGGCGAGGCTTTGACGTGTGGATTCCGGAAATGCGCGGCCATGGTTTGTCTAAGCGCAATCAGGCCTATGCGTGCAACCGGGTGGCAGATTATGCGCGGTACGACTTGCCAGCCATCGGTGCGTTCGTGCGTGAGCAAAGCGCGCAGATCCCGCACTGGATCGGACACTCCCTGGGCGGCACGACCCTGGCGGCGGCGCTGGGGGGCCAGTATTTAGGCGCCCCGGCGGTGGCTTCGGTCGCGTTATTTGGCTGTCAGGTCAGTCGCAACTACTGGCCGTTGAAAATTCCCCCGGTGGAGTGGGGCGGGCGCTTTATTCTCAAGCGAATGGCCGAGGTATCCGGTGCGCGTTTCAAACGCGGGCCTGAAGATGAGCCGGTGGGGGTATTGATTGAAACCATGCGCTGGCACGGGTTGTTCGGGCGTTTCGGCGATGCCGAGCGTGATTGGTGGAAGGGCTTGGCGGACGTCGACGTGCCGTTGTTGGCGGTGAGTGCGGCGGGTGACCATCAAGACCCGGACTGGGCCTGCCGCAAGTTGTTCGAGCAGGTCGGCACTGAGCATCGCCAGTACCTGTGCCTGGGGCGCAGGCACGGATTTACCGATGATTTCGGGCATGTCGAGATGCTGGTGAGCAAGGCTGCCCAGGCCGAGGTCTGGCCTTTGGTGGAACAGTGGTTGAAAGACCCCATCACACCGTTGTTCGGTGTGCCGGCGCAGGCCCTCGCGGCGGTTTGACGCAGCGCTCTGCCAAGGGCGTTTCGCTCCTGTGAGGTTGCGGCTAAGATATGACGCGCCAAACGCTTCTGGTCATATTCAGTCGCGTAGAGGCTATTGCGTTGCAGCGATACCAGTGGGATGTTTCTCACCCGTTTCGCCCGGTACTTCCTTGAAAGACACTTCTTTGGCAGAAAGGAATTTTTCGATGAACCATTACGTGACCCCCGACCTGTGCGACGCCTACCCCGAATTGGTGCAGGTGGTCGAGCCTATGTTCAGCAATTTCGGCGGCCGAGATTCCTTTGGTGGCGAGATTGTCACCATCAAGTGCTTCGAAGATAACTCGCTGGTCAAGGAACAGGCCGACCAGCCGGGCGCCGGCAAGGTGCTGGTGGTCGACGGTGGTGGTTCGCTGCGCCGCGCGCTGCTGGGTGACATGATTGCCGAGAAAGCCGCGAAAAATGGCTGGGAAGGGATGGTGATCTACGGTTGCATCCGCGATGTCGACGTCATCGCCCAGACCGATCTTGGCGTGCAGGCTTTGGCCAGTCACCCGATGAAAACGGATAAGCGCGGCATTGGCGATCTGAATGTCGTGGTCACCTTTGCCGGCGTGACCTTCCGCCCGGGCGAATACATCTATGCCGACAATAACGGCGTGATCGTGTCGCCCAGCCCGCTGAAAATGCCTGAATAAACTGCAATAGCCGACTGGGGTGAGGATGTTCGAGGAAGAAAACGCGCAATGGGGGCTGGTGCATGCCCTGGTGCTGGACGGTAAAGGCGGTGCGCGTTCGATTGCCCGGACTGAGCTTGATGACCTGCAACTGCAGCCTCAGGAAAGCCTGTGGCTGCATTGGGATCGCAGTCATCCGCAAACCCAGACCTGGTTGCGTAAATCCAGTGGCTTGAGTGAATTCGCCTGTGACCTGCTGCTGGAAGAGAACACCCGGCCGCGCTTGTTGCCGCTGCCGGATTCGCAGTTGCTGCTGTTTCTGCGTGGGGTCAACCTCAACCCGGGCGCCGAGCCGGAGGACATGGTTTCGGTGCGTATTTTCGCCGCCGCCAACCGCGTGATTTCCCTGCGTCTGCGCCCGCTGCGCGCTACCGATGAGCTGCTGGTGCAGTTGTCGGATGGCAAGGGGCCGCGCACTGCGTCCGAACTCATACTTTATATGGCGCAGTACCTGACCAATAAAGTGCAGGACCTGGTCACGGATTTGTCTGAAATCGTCGATACCGAAGAAGAAAAACTCGATACCGACGAACGGTATACTCCGGAGCACGGCAGCATTTTGCAGATCCGTCGGCGCGCAGCCGGGCTCAAGCGTTTTCTCGCCCCGCAGCGAGATATTTTTGCCCAGCTCACTCGGATTAAATTGCCCTGGTTTTGTGACGACGATGCCGACTACTGGAACGAATTGAACAACAGCCTGACCCGCTACCTGGAAGAGCTCGAATTGACCCGGGAGCGCGTGGGGCTTGTGCTGGAGGCCGAAGACCGGCGCTTGAGCGTGCGCATGAACCGCACCATGTACCGCTTCGGGATCATCACCGGGATCTTCCTGCCGATGAGTTTCCTGACCGGCCTGCTGGGCATAAATGTTGGGGGTATCCCGTTCTCGGCCAGCCCCTACGGATTCATGATTGCGTGCCTGCTGATGGTCACTGTGGCACTCGGGCAATGGTGGCTGTTTCGACGATTGCGCTGGGTTTGAGCTGAATATGAGCTGAACGTAGGAAGGGTCTTATGTGACCCGATGAAATTTACCCTCGTCTTTTAAATCACTTGCGAGAGGTCTTTATGCACGATCCGTTCGAACAGTCTTTGCGTGACATGCTCAATGCTTCGCCGTCCAACCGCGACGACGATGCGTGCCTGGGTCGCGTGCTGAAAACCGCCAACCGTCAGGTAGGGGCGGGGGATCTGTTCGGGTTGTTGGGTCGTTGGCTGCCGGCATTGATGATGGCGCTGAACAACGGTTCGGCCCATGTGTCACCGGTTTCCCGGCGTAAACCTCTTGCTCGCACTGCTGATAAGGCTGATTGAAACTATGGAACTTGATCTCTGGACCCAGAGCCTGGTTACTGCGATGACCGCATTGTGGACCAAGGTGGCGAATTTCATTCCCAACCTGTTTGGGGCGCTGGTCCTGGTACTGCTGGGCTTTGTGGTGGCCAAGCTGCTGGACACCCTGTTGTCCAAACTGCTGGCAAAGCTGGGCCTGGACCGTTTGATGGCCGGCACCGGCCTGACCAAGCTGCTGGGGCGCGCCGGGCTGCAAGTGCCGATTTCTACGCTGGTGGGCAAGATCGTCTACTGGTTCGTTCTGTTGATTTTTCTGGTTTCTGCGGCCCAGTCCCTTGGACTTGAGCGAGTTTCAGCTACGCTCGACATGCTTGCGCTGTATTTGCCGAAGGTTTTCGGCGGCGCGCTGGTGTTGCTGGTAGGCGTATTGCTGGCGCAACTGGCCAATGGGCTGGTGCGCGGCGCCGCCGAAGGCGTGGGGTTGGACTATGCCGCCGGCCTCGGGCGAATTGCTCAGGGGCTGGTGATCATCATCAGTATTTCGGTCGCGATCAGCCAGTTGGAGGTCAAAACCGACCTGCTTAACCACGTGATTGTGATTGTTTTGATTACCGTTGGTCTGGCCGTTGCGCTGGCCATGGGGTTAGGAAGCCGGGAAATTGCCGGCCAGATTCTTGCGGGAATCTACGTGCGCGAGTTGTACCAGGTAGGGCAACAGGTGCGTGTGGGCGAGGTCGAAGGGCAAATCGAGGAGATCGGTACCGTCAAGACGACAGTGCTGACCGACGACGGCGACCTGGTGTCGTTGTCGAACCGGATTCTTCTCGAGCAGCAGGTCAGTAGCCGCTAAACCGGCAAACCCTGCTAATGTACGCCGCCGCGAACCCGGGTGACCGGGCAGCAGCGGACATTGACCTGACTGTCGGCACGACTTGTTTTGAATAAAGCCCAAACGCTGTCTACGCGCTATGACCCCCGTGAGCTCTCTGATGAGGAGCTGGTCGCGCGCTCGCATACGGAGCTGTTTCACGTAACACGCGCGTACGAAGAATTAATGCGCAGATATCAACGCACTCTGTTCAACGTTTGTTCAAGGTATTTGGGGAACGATAGAGATGCGGACGATGTCTGTCAGGAAGTGATGCTCAAGGTGCTTTACGGCCTCAAGAACTTCGAGGGCAAATCGAAGTTCAAGACCTGGCTGTACAGCATCACGTACAACGAGTGCATCACGCAGTATCGGAAGGAACGGCGAAAGCGTCGCTTGATGGACGCTTTGAGTCTGGACCCCCTTGAGGAGGCGTCTGAAGAAAAGGCGCCGGCACCCGAGGAGAAGGGCGGACTCGATCGCTGGCTGGTGCATGTGAACCCGATTGACCGGGAAATTCTGGTGCTACGATTTGTCGCAGAGCTGGAGTTCCAGGAAATCGCCGACATCATGCACATGGGTTTGAGTGCTACAAAAATGCGTTACAAGCGTGCTCTTGATAAATTACGTGAGAAATTTGCGGGCGAGACTGAAACTTAGTGCGTAGCAAATATCTCTTACGTGTAGGCAAGTTCTGTTAGACTTGTCGCCGAGTTGTCCCCCGGTTTGTGGGACTGCTTTACAATCACCAGATGGGGATTTAACGGATGAAACTGAAAAACACCTTGGGCTTGGCCATTGGTTCTCTTATTGCCGCTACTTCTTTCGGCGTTCTGGCACAAGGCCAAGGCGCAGTTGAAGGCGAGCTGTTCTACAAGAAGCAGTACAACGATAGCGTCAAGCACATCGAAGACGGCTTCAATCCTGGCGCTCGCATCGGTTACTTCCTGACCGACGACCTGTCCTTGAACCTGTCCTACGACAAGACCAACCACACCCGTTCGAACGACGGTACTGGTAGCCAGAAAATCAAAGGCGATACCGGCAGCCTGGTTGCCCAGTATCACTTCGGTCAAGCTGGCGTCGACTCCCTGCGTCCATACGTAGAAGGCGGTTTCGGTCACCAGAGCCGTACCAACGTACAGGCTGACGGTCACAGCGGTCGCGATCAGACCACTTTCGCCACTGTCGGTACCGGCGTTAAGTACTACTTCACCAACAACCTGTACGCTCGTGCCGGTGTTGAAGCTGACTACGGTCTGGACAACGGCAAGTGGGACTACTCCGCACTGGTCGGCCTGGGCGTAAACTTCGGCGGTAACGCTGGCGCAGCTGCTCCAGCTCCTACCCCAGCACCAGCTCCAGAGCCAACTCCAGAGCCAGAAGCTCCAGTTGCTCAGGTTGTTCGTG
The DNA here is from genome assembly GCF_030209095.1 of Pseudomonas sp. lyk4-R2A-8. NCBI lineage: Bacteria > Pseudomonadati > Pseudomonadota > Gammaproteobacteria > Pseudomonadales > Pseudomonadaceae > Pseudomonas > Pseudomonas sp. lyk4-R2A-8. The sequence goes on along the minus strand of NZ_JARVSS010000004.1, from coordinate 366,594 downwards.
TTGAGCTGGACGTGAAGTTCGACTTCGACAAGGCCGTTGTTAAGCCTAACAGCTACGGCGACGTGAAAAACCTGGCCGACTTCATGGCTCAGTACCCATCTACTAACGTAGAAGTAGCTGGTCACACTGACTCCGTAGGTCCAGACGCTTACAACCAGAAGCTGTCCCAGCGTCGTGCTGACGCTGTTAAGCAAGTCCTGGTTAAAGACGGCGTGGCTCCTAGCCGTGTAACTGCTGTAGGTTACGGCGAATCCCGCCCAGTTGCTGACAACGCAACTGAAGCTGGTCGTGCTGTTAACCGTCGCGTAGAAGCGTCGGTTGAAGCTACCGCTCAGTAATACTGAGTTGTAGAAAAAACCCGGCTCAGGCCGGGTTTTTTTTCGCCTGCCATTTAATCTCAGGCACTGGCGACGGTCGCGACAGACGCGGCCTGGTCGCCGGCGGCAACGCGGCCGATTACCAGGATCGCTGGGCTTTTCAGCGCGAATGCCTGGGCATCCTCGTACAGGTGTGACAACGTGCTGCGACACTCGCGCTGTTGGGGCAGCGAGGCATTTTCGATCATCGCCACCGGCATGTCGGCTGCCATCCCGCCGTCGAGCAGTTGCTGGCGGATCTCTTCCAGTTTGGCCACGCCCATGTACACGACCAGGGTGGTGCCGCCTTCGGCCAGTGCCCGCCAGTTCAGACGACTGTCGTCCTGGGTGTGCGCAGTGACCAGCGTTACGCCACGGCTTACACCGCGCAGCGTCAGCGCAATCGAGCAATTCGTCGCGCCTGCCAGGCCCGCGGTAATCCCGTTGACCAACTCCACCTCAACGCCTCGCTCGCGCAACCATAGCGCCTCTTCGCCGCCCCGCCCGAAAATGCACGGATCACCGCCCTTGAGGCGCACCACGCATTTGCCCTGGCGCGCATAGCGCAACATGAGGCGATGGATAAAATCCTGTGGCGTGGAGCGGCAGCCGCCGCGTTTGCCCACTGTGATGACGCGCGCCATGGCGCAATGTTCCAGCACAGCCGGGTTGACCAGGTCATCGATCAACACCACATCGGCGGCATGCAGGGCTCGGACCGCCTTGAGGGTCAACAGCTCCGGATCACCGGGGCCTGCGCCCACCAGCCAGACTTTTGCGTTCATAGAGTTGCCCTCAGAGATGGTCAGCTGTGAAAGAGTGCATACAGAAGCACCAGATTAATCAGCACCGATAGCAGCGCCACGCTACGCCATACCTTCAGCGGTTCGCGCTCCAGCAAAGGTCTGGGACGAATACTCAACTCCCGTCGGTCAGCCTGCTCTAATGCCAGCAGCCATTCTTCGGCGGTTTCATAGCGTTGCGCCGGCTGCGCGGCCACGGCCCGTTCCAGGCTAAACGCCAGCCACTCCGGCAGGTCAGGACGATAGCGGCTGGCGCTGATGGGCTGACTGAATCTGGGTCGCTGGAAAGCTTCGATTTCGCCGTAGGGATAGTGCCCGGTCAGCAGGTAGTACAAGGTGACGCCAACGCCGTATAAATCTTGCTGGGCGGTAGGACTCTCGCCGTTGAAAGCCTCGGGTGCGATAAAGCTCGGTGTACCCGGCAACGCATGAGCATGGTCCTCCGACAGGCCCGGGCAGTAGGCCAGGCCGAAATCCAGCACGCGCAACTCACCGTCGTCCCCCAGCAACAGGTTCTCCGGCTTGATATCGCGGTGCAGGATCTGCCTGCGGTGCAGCAGGCCCACCGCCCGCAGCAAGCGCTCGGCAATCGATTGCCATTGCGCCAGAGGCAGGGGACCTTGCTGCTGGAACAGGGCCGCAAGGGTTTGCCCGGGATATTCGCGCATGACGTAATACAGATGCTGCCGACTACCAGCGGCATGCACCTGCGGGAACGCGCGCCCGGCCACCCGACGCAGAAACCACTCCTCGGCCAGCAACGCCTGAGCGGCGTCGCTGTCGTCCTCGCGGCTCAAGGGCAGGGTTTTCAGCAGCCACGGTTGCTGTTGGGTATCGCGTACCCGGTAGAGCAAGGATTGTCGGCTTTGCGCCAGTACGGCATCCACCTGCCAGCCTTCAAAGTGGTGGCCGATTTTTAATAGCGGCGGCAGCGGCCATTGCTGCAACTGCACCAGTGCGTCGCCCAGGGTGGCCGCACCGAGTGCATCCACGCGGACCAGCACAGCGCTGGCGTTGTCCTGGCTGCCGCCCAGATGGGCCGCGTTGACCAGCGTGGTCACCGCCAGGTCCAGGTCGGCCTGTTCACGCAGGATCGCCTGGATACTGTGATCGCCCAGCGTTGCCCATACGCCGTCGCTGAGCAGCAGAAAACATTCGCCCTCGCGCAACTGGCCATCGAGAAAATCCACCACCAGGTGCTGGTCCAGGCCCAGCGCACGCTTGAGCACGTGCTGCATGCCTGGCTGTTCCCATACGTGATCTTCGCTGATGCGCTGCAACATGCCATCCAGCCAGCGATAAGCCCGACAGTCGCCGACATGCGCCAGGGTGAAGCGTTGACCGCGAAACACCAGGGCGCTGAGGGTGGTCAGCAGCGGCTGGCCACCGCCGTTAGCCTGCAACCAGCGATTCTGCGCCAGCAGCAGCCGCTCCAGCGACTGGGCCACGCTCCAGGTTTGCGGCGTGGCGTAGTAGTCAATCGCCAGGGCCTGCAGGGTCGAGCGCGCGGCCAATCCGCCATCGGCGCATTGGCTGACGCCGTCGGCCATCGCGCACAGGTAGCCTTTGCTGGCCGCCAGTTCCGCCGCGGGCGTGACCACCCGCAGCGCATCCTGGTTTTCCCTGCGTGGACCGATGGCGCTGGCGTGGGCGACGCTCAGTCGCAGGCTCATCAGACGCGCGCTGCCGTCACGGCTGCAGAACCCCAGGTGGTTCTCCAGCGACGCTTGACCCCATGCAGCCCGAACCACGCCAGAACGGCCAGGCTGGCAAACAGCCACAGAGCCAGTTGATAGCTGCCGGTGCTTTGCTTGATTGCGCCCATGCCGGCTGCCAAAGCGAAGCCACCGATGCCGCCGGCCATGCCGATCAGGCCGGTCATTACGCCGATTTCCCGGCGAAAGCGCTGCGGAACCAACTGGAATACGGCCCCGTTGCCCGCACCGAGACCGAGCATGGTGCAGACGAAAAGCGCCAGCGCCGCGTAGGAACTGGGCAGGTTGAAGCCCACTGCGGCGATGCAGATGGCCGCGACGCTGTACATGCCCAGCAGGGTGCGGATGCCGCCGAACCGGTCGGCAAGGGCGCCGCCCAGCGGACGCATCAGGCTGCCACCGAACACGCACGCGGCGGTGTAATAGCCGGCGGTTACGGGGCTGAGGCGGTATTGGTCGGTGAAGTAGCCGGGCAGGGCGCTGGCCAGGCCGATAAAACCGCCGAACGTCACGCTGTAGAAGAACATGAACCACCAGCTGTCACGGTCGCCCAGGGCCTTGAAATAGTCAGCCATGGATTTGGCTTTCGGGCGTTCAGGGGCATTGCGCGCCAGCCAGGCGAAGACCACGAGCGTCACGATCAGCGGGATTAATGCGAAGCCAAAGACGTTGCTCCAGCCAAACGCTGCGGCGAGAACCGGCGCCAGCAGCGCGGCGAACACCGTGCCCGAGTTACCGGCTCCGGCAATCCCCATGGCCTTGCCCTGGTGCTCGGCGGGGTACCACTGGGACGCCAGGGGCAGTGCCACGGCGAAGGACGCGCCGGCCATGCCAAGAAACAGCCCCAGCACCAGGGCCTGTTCGTAACTGTGTATCCCCAGCTTCCAGGCACCGAACAGCGCGACAATCACGATCACCTGGCCGATCATCCCGGCGGTTTTGGGCGACAGCCTGTCGGCCAGCATCCCCATCAGAAAACGCAGTACCGCGCCGGCCAGGATCGGCGTCGCGACCATCAGGCCGCGCTGCTGGGTGGTCAACTGCAAGTCGGCGGCGATCTGCACCGCCAGCGGTCCCAGCAGATACCAGACCATAAAGCTCAGGTCGAAATACAGGAACGCGGCAAACAGGGTCGGGGTGTGCCCGGATTTCCAGAAGCTTGATTTCATCACGCACCTCAACGGTTGGGAGTGTTGTAAGAAGGCCGGGTGATGGAACAGCCGCAACGGCCGCCCCACCGGCCCCATGCAGGGGGCCAAAACGAAAAAACGCCGCCACCGGGTTCGCGAGGGCAAACCGGATGTGCGACGTCTTTGTCGTGGAGGGGCAACCGCCGTTGGTTACCTGTAATGCTTGATTAGCAAAAGCTGAGCCAGATCAGCCCAACAGCTCGCTCATGGCGATGATCTGCTCCGCCACCTGGATCAGTTTCTGCTGGCGGCTCATGGCCTGGCGGCGCATCAGGGTGTAGGCCTCTTCTTCATTGCAGCCTTTCATTTTCATCAGCATGCCCTTGGCCAGCTCGATGCGCTTGCGCTCGGCCAGTTGCTGGTCGCGTGCCTGCAACTGGGCGCGCAAGGCCTGGTCGCTTTCGAAGCGGGCCATGGCCACGTCGAGGATCGGTTGCAGACGCTGGGCCTGGATGCCCTCGACGATATAGGCGCTGACGCCGGACTTGATGGCCTGGCGCATCACCGTCGGGTCGTGTTCGTCGGTAAACATCACAATGGGGCGCGGTTGATCGCGACTCACCAGCACCACTTGCTCCATCACATCACGCCCCGGCGACTCGGTATCGATCAGGATCACGTCCGGGCGCACTGTTTCGACGCGCGCCGGCAGGTCGATGATCAGGCCCGACTCGTCGATCACCTCGAATCCGGCCTCGATCAGCGCGGTGCGCAGGCGCCCGACCTTGCGCGGGGTGTCGTTGATCAACAGGATTCGCAGCATGGCCTTTCTCCTGTCAGCGCAAGGCTTGGCGGTTGGCGTCGCCGACCAGGGCGTGCAGGCGGAAGCTGCGCGCGTAACCCGCCGGGTCCGAACCGTCCCAGACCTTGCCGTCGATCAACTGGCTGCTGCGCATGTCCCGATCCCCGGCGGTAATGCCCAGTGCCGCGGCTGCCTGGCGATAGAGCGCCAGTTGCTGGACCTGGCGCGCCACGCCCAGGTAGTCCGGGTCTTCGCGCAGCAGCCCCCAGCGGCGAAATTGGGTCATGAACCACATGCCGTCGCAGAGGTAGGGCAGATTGACCCTGCCCTCGGCAAAAAAGCGCAGACCGTGGGGGTCCTGCCAGTGGTTGCCCAGGCCATCGTCGTAGGTCCCCAGCAGACGCGGCTCGATGCACTCGAGGGGCGCATCGAGGTAATCGCCGCCGCTGAGCAGCTGCGCGGTAGAACGTCGGTTTTCGCGATTCTGTTCGATAAAGCGGCTGGCTTCCAGAATGGCCATCACCAAGACGCGCGCTGTATTGGGGTAATGGTCGACGAAGGCTTGGGTGCAGCCCAGTACCTTTTCAGGGTGATCCGGCCAGATCGCCTGGCTGGTGGCCAGCGTGAAGCCTTGATCCTGGGCGACGGCGCTGGCAGCCCAAGGCTCGCCCACGCAAAAGCCATCGATGCGTCCCGCTTGCAGATGCGCAACCATCTGCGGTGGCGGCACTACCACGCTTTCGACGTCCTGTAATGGATGAATGCCCTGGCTCGCCAGCCAGTAGTACAACCACATGGCATGGGTACCGGTGGGAAATGTCTGAGCGAAGGTCAGTTTTGTGCGGCTTTGGTGCACGTGGCGCTCCAGCGCCTCAGGAGTGACCACCCCTTGTTGCTGCAGGCCGCGCGACAGGTTGATGCTCTGGCCGTTCTGGTTCAGGCCCATCAGCACCGCCATGTCGGTGGGCGCCACGCCGCCGATGCCCAGGTGCACGGCGTAGATCAAGCCATACAGGCTATGGGCGGCATCCAATTCGCCGCTGACCAGCTTGTCCCGCAGGTTGGCCCAGGATGACTGGCGCTTGAGGTTAAGGGTCAAGCCGTAGGGTTGCGCAAAACCCTGGGTCGCCGCTACTACCAGCGAGGCGCAATCGCTCAGGGCCATGAACCCTAGGTCGAGGCTGCTCTTTTCCGGAGCGTCGCTGCCGCTGACCCACGCCAGCGCGTCGCTTATCGGGCGGTTGCCCACCGAATCGTTCATCCACACCTACCTTTTCTTTCAAAAAAAAGCGCCGTTCCCTCAGATGGCGATGCCGGCCATTGCGGGTAACGACGCCTTTGTCCGTAAGCCCGCTCCGCCATTGGCGCGCGCTTTGATACTGAGTCCATTAGCAAGGCACATGCCACGGGTGGGAAAGGGACTCGGCCGTCAACTTTTCATCAAGATTGAAAAGAGGTGGCCTCTCAGTATGGCCGCTTCTTTCGCCAGCTCCCGGGAGCCCCTACCGTGCCCGCTGCCTTCCTCCAAACCCCGCTATGCCGCTGGCTGTTGTGTGCCGTCCTGTGGCTGGGCCATGGCATGGCCTGGGGCGAAAGCTACCAGGCACTGGATGAGAGCCTGCATACCGTGTTCACTGCCTTGTCGGTGCCCATGGGCCTGCCGATTGTCGTGAGCCGCGAGGTGGCACGTAAGCGCTTGAGTGGTGTGCTTGATTTGGCAGCGCCGCAGCAGAGCCTGGAGAGGCTGGCGCAGCAGCAGGGCCTGATCTGGTACGGCGACGGGCAGGCGATCCATGTCTATGACGCTACTGAAGCGAAAAGCTCGGCGGTGGCATTGCGGCATCTTTCAATCGACAGGTTCCGCAGCCTCATGCGCCGCTCGGGGCTGGATGAAACGCGCTACCCCTTGCGTGCCAGCGGGGGGCGGACATTTTATGTGTCCGGCCCGCCCAACTACGTGGACCAGGTGCTGCGCCTGGCGCAACTGATGGACCGTCAGCGCGCGGATCTACGCGTGGGTAACCAGGCTTTTGGCGTCGTCCAGGTACTCAATACCCATGTCGCGGACCGTGAATACACGATGGGTGAACGCACGCTCCGGGTAGCGGGGATCGCGTCGACGATCGAGACCCTGCTGGCGGGTGAGCGCAAGGGTGTGCTTGCCGACAAGGCGCTCGTGGTGATCGCCTATGCGGACACCAACAGTCTGCTGATCAAAGGCAACCCTGCGCAGGTACGGTTCATCGAGCAACTGGTGACGGAGCTGGACACGCCCAAGCGAGCCATCGAGGTCTCGCTGTGGCTGGTCGATGTGGGCCGCGACGCATTGAGCACATTACGGCCGGCCTGGGCCGACAACAGCGAGGCCTCGACCAGCGCTGTGATGGAACCCCTGGAGGATAACCGCTTGATGGCACGGCTTGCCGTGCTGGAGCGCCGTCGGAGCGCCAAGGTGGTGGCGCTGCCGGTGATCCTCACGCAGGAAAATGTGCCGGCAGTGTTCAACGACAACCGCACGTTCCATTTGCCGCCCCTCGCCGACGATGCCGCCGGATGGAAGCCGGTGCGTTATGCGACCCAGGTCAGTGTGCTGCCGCGCTTCGCCGAGGCCAATGAGATCGAGATGCTGCTGGAGGTCGAGGACGCTCGACCGATCAACGACCAGCGGCGCGGCAGCAAACCGGACGCGGTTGCGCGGATCGGGGTCAGCAGCGTGGTTCGTGTGCCCCACGGCAAGCGTCTGTGGTTGGCGGCGTTCCCGCGTGACTCGCGTGAGCGAGATCGCGGACGGGCCTCGGCGCCCTCGGGTGAGGTGCGCCTGTTTGTGATTCAGGCGCGCGCCGTCGCAGGCGAGGAAAGAGGGGCGGCCGCCGCAGGTGGGCCGCCGCCATTGACCGCGGCGCAGTATGAGCGCGTGCAACGTGCGTTTGTGCGGCCGGGTCGCGATGTGTTCCCGTGAAATAAGGCGTTCAGTCATGCATCTGGAAATTCTTCTGCAGGAACAGTTGATCAGCCGCAGGCGCCTGGCCGCCTTTGCGCCGGGCAAGGTATTGCCGTTGGCGCCCGCGGTCATTCACTGCGTCGAGGTTCGGGTGAACGGCCAGTTGCTGGCGTTGGGTGAACTGGTGCAGTTGGAAGACCGCCTTGGGGTTGAACTGCACGAGGTGTATCAGGAGTGGGCGCCTGGTGGGTTTCGCTGAAGAAACGCCTTACAGGGCTGTTCCGGAAAACGCTGTATCTATGCGCTTTTTCCTAACGTGAGTTGCCGGACGGGTTTTTATAGTCGCTGTAGAGGCGCAAACGCCAGTCAAGGAATAAGGACTTCAATGTCAGTTGTCGGATGCCGAGGTAGATATGGTCGTCGTGAATGATGAGTTGGCGACGGTTTCCCTGGTCTTTGCGTGTTGGACGCTGCACGCCGATGGGCGCTTGAGCGGAGAGGGCGGTGATGTTCAGTTACCGCCCAAGGAGGGGCATGTCCTGCGGCTGCTGCTGGCTTCCGGTGGTGTGTTGATGACCAAGGATCGCCTGTTGGAGCTGGCCTGGCCCAAGGGCGAAGTGGCCGAGGAATCGCTGACGCGCTGCATCTATTCGTTGCGCAAGCATTTGGGTGTCGATAAAGGGTTTATCAAGACGATCTATGGCCGCGGTTACCGCTTTACGTGTCCGGTGAGGGTCCAGCGCGGCGGTCAGGGGCATAAGGAGCAGGTGTGTTCGGCCTGCGGTCGGGTCAACCATGGGTAGGTGCTGGGCCACGGTATTGTTGTTGGGGCTGTTATTCGGCAGTCGTCAAGCGCAGGCGTATTGCTGGGAAGAGGTCGCCAGCCGTTACGATATCGAGCCGGAGTTGCTGCAGGCCATCGCGGCCGTCGAGTCGGGTTATCAAGCGGGGGCGATCAACCGCGCCAATGGCAACGGCACTTGGGATATCGGCCTGATGCAAATCAACAGCAGCCATTTGCCGCGCCTGCTCGCGCTGGGGATTACCGAGCAGCGGTTGTTGAGCGAGCCGTGCTTGTCGGTAGAGGTTGGGGCGTCGATCCTTGCCGAGTTTATCCAGCGTTTCGGCTACAACTGGACGGCGGTGGGTTCCTATAACGTGGGGCCGGGTGCGGGGCCGGAACGTGATGCGTTGCGCAGGCGCTATGCGGAAAAAATCTGGGCACGGTATGAGGCCCTGGTCATGCAGCGTTGATGTCGTTTGGCGCGGCACGCCTCGCCTGCGCACCGTCACCCCGGCTATAATCGCCGCCACCTTTCGCCGCCATCCGAGTCTAGCCCGCCCATGTATAACCTGGCCCGCCAGCTGTTGTTCAAACTTTCCCCGGAAACTTCCCACGATCTGTCTCTCGACCTGATCGGTGCCGGTGGCCGCCTGGGACTCAATGGCCTGGTCTGCAAGGCTGCGGCGAAAATGCCGGTCTCGGTGATGGGGCTGGACTTTCCCAATCCGGTAGGACTGGCTGCCGGCCTGGACAAGAACGGCGCGGCCATCGATGGCTTCGCCCAGCTCGGCTTCGGCTTTGTCGAGATCGGCACGGTGACGCCGCGACCGCAGCCGGGCAACCCCAAGCCCCGCATCTTCCGCCTGCCGGAAGCCGAGGCGATCATCAATCGCATGGGCTTCAACAACCTGGGCGTCGATCACCTGCTGGCCCGGGTTCAGGCCGCCAGGTACAACGGCATTCTCGGTATCAATATCGGCAAGAATTTCGACACGCCGGTCGAGCGTGCGGTCGATGACTACCTGATCTGCCTGGACAAGGTCTACGCCCACGCCAGCTATGTCACCGTCAATGTCAGCTCGCCGAACACGCCGGGCCTGCGTAGCCTGCAGTTCGGTGACTCCCTCAAGCAATTGCTCGAAGCCCTGCGCCAGCGTCAGGAAGACCTGGCTGTGCGTCACGGCAAGCGGGTGCCGCTGGCGATCAAGATCGCACCGGACATGAGCGACGAAGAAACCGTGCTGGTGGCCCAGGCCCTGATGGATTCCGGAATGGACGCGGTGATCGCCACCAACACCACGCTCAGCCGGGTCGGCGTCGAAGGCCTGGCCCACGGTGATGAGGCCGGTGGCCTGTCGGGCGCGCCGGTGCGGGACAAGAGCACTCATATCGTCAAGGTACTGGCGGCGGAGCTGGCCGGGCGCTTGCCGATCATCGCCGTGGGCGGCATCACCGAAGGCCGGCACGCCGCCGAGAAGATCGCCGCGGGCGCGAGCCTTGTGCAGCTGTACTCCGGCTTTATCTACAAAGGCCCGGCCTTGATTCGCGAGTCCGTGGATGCGATCGCCGCGCTGCCGAAGAAGGCCTGAGAGCCGCCCATAAAAAAGGGCTCCTTCAAGGAGCCCCCTGGGCCGAAGCCCGCCGCCCGGATGGGGCGTGCATGGTAAGTCGTTACTGCTTCAAAGGTGATGTGTCGGAATTAAGTGCCCTGATTAGCCGACGGCGTGAAGTTCGTTGAGTCTGTGGATTCCCGCAGTGCCAGTCATACCGTCCCAGTTGTCGCCGCGTCCTTCTCGCCAGCCGTTGATCCAGGCTTGGCGTACCGACGGTAGAGTAAATGGGCAAAGCTCACGGGATTTGCCATGAACGCCATATTGATATCCGCGTAAAAACGCTCTTTCCAACGGATCACGCTTAAGTCTTCTCATAGGGTGTTTCCCTCACTTGTTGACTGTCTTGATATCCTTCGGCCTCGTCTGAGGCCGGGCAGAGTTTTTCTGCCGTTGGTGGGCTCGCTGCCGGCGTGGCGAGCCGATGTGTCGGCGTCGTTACGGCGCCAACCTGTGTTGAGTTCTAACCAATAGGTCACATGGATTCAATGATCGTTTTGTCATAAGCACGTAACGATAACGATGCTATAGCCATAAGCTGGGATGGCTTTACGCCCCATTTGTCTGGCAAAGCCAGCTATGATGCACCCCGCATAGAGGAAAGGTTTAATCCTTAAGTAAGAATGACCGTCTGTTGCAGTCGGTTATTATTCGACGAAGGGTCGGAATATTTCTTTTTGTTGCTGCACATCTTTATCTGCCCCGTCGATAAAGGCCCAAGGCCTGGCAGACGGGGTGGGACGGCACATTCGTGCCACGCGAGCACTCTTCAAGAAACGTGCTTGATTGAAAACCGAGCCGGCGATGCGTCGCCCGTTCATTTATTGCTGAAAAGCCTGGAATGCCCCATGTCGGACCGTTTTGAACTCTTCCTCACTTGCCCCAAGGGCCTCGAAGGCCTGCTGATCGAGGAAGCCGTCGGGCTTGGCCTTGAGGAAGCCCGCGAGCACACCTCGGCCGTGCGCGGCATGGCCGACATGGAAACCGCCTACCGCCTATGCCTCTGGTCGCGCCTGGCCAACCGCGTGCTGCTGGTGCTCAAGCGCTTCCCCATGAAGGATGCCGAAGACCTGTACCACGGCGTGCTGGATATCGAGTGGGCCGATCACATGGTTTCCGATGGCACCCTCGCGGTGGAATTCAGCGGTCACGGCTCGGGCATCGACAACACCCATTTCGGCGCGCTGAAGGTCAAGGATGCGATTGTCGATAAACTGCGCACCCCAACCGGCGAACGCCCGTCCATCGACAAGATCAACCCGGACCTGCGCATCCATCTGCGCCTGGACCGTGGCGAAGCGATCCTGTCCCTCGACCTCTCCGGCCACAGCCTGCACCAGCGCGGTTATCGCCTGCAGCAGGGCGCGGCGCCGCTGAAGGAAAACCTGGCCGCCGCCATCCTGATCCGGGCCGGCTGGCCACGCATCGCTGCCGAAGGCGGCGCGCTGACCGACCCGATGTGCGGCGTGGGGACCTTCCTGGTGGAAGGCGCGATGATTGCCGCCGACATGGCGCCCAACCTCAACCGTGAACTGTGGGGCTTTACCACCTGGCTCGGCCACGTTCCGGCGTTGTGGAAAAAACTGCACGCCGAGGCCACCGAGCGCGCCGCGATCGGCATGAACAAAACGCCGCTGTGGATACGAGGCTACGAAGCCGACCCGCGGCTGATCCAGCCCGCGCGCAACAATATCGAGCGCGCCGGCCTGAGCCACTGGATCAAGGTGTACCAGGGCGAAGTCGGCACCTTCGAACCGCGCCCGGACCAGAACCAGAAAGGCCTGGTGATCTGCAACCCGCCCTATGGCGAGCGCCTGGGTGACGAAGCCAGCCTGTTGTACCTCTACCAGAACCTCGGCGAACGCCTGCGCCAGGCGTGCATGGGTTGGGAGGCGGCGGTGTTCACCGGCGCACCGGACCTGGGCAAGCGCATGGGTATCCGCAGCCACAAACAGTACTCATTCTGGAACGGCGCCTTGCCGTGCAAGTTGCTGCTGATCAAGGTCAACCCCGACCAGTTCGTCACCGGCGAGCGCCGCACCCCGGAGCAGCGCCAGGCCGAACGCGAGCAAGCCGCGTACGACCAGGCGCCGACCGAACCGCAAGAACGCCAGTACAACAAGAACGGCAACCCGATCAAGCCGGCCCCGGCCCCCGTGGTCGAACAGGCGCGCTTGAGCGAAGGCGGGCAGATGTTCGCCAATCGCCTGCAAAAGAACCTTAAGTTGCTGGGCAAGTGGGCCAAGCGCGAAGGCGTGGATTGCTACCGTGTGTACGACGCCGACATGCCGGAATACTCCATGGCCATCGACCTGTACCACGATTGGGTGCACGTGCAGGAGTACGCCGCGCCGAAGTCCATCGACCCGGAAAAAGCCTCCGCGCGCATGTTCGATGCCCTGGCGGCCATTCCCCAGGCGCTGAACATCGATAAGAGCCGGGTGGTGGTCAAGCGTCGCGAGCGTCAGAGCGGCACTAAGCAGTACGAGCGCCAGAGCGCCCAGGGCAAGTTCACCGAGGTCAGCGAAGGTGGCGTAAAGCTGCTGGTCAACCTCACCGATTACCTGGACACCGGCCTGTTTCTCGACCACCGCCCGATGCGCATGCGGATTCAGAAGGAAGCGGCCGGCAAGCGCTTCCTCAACCTGTATTGCTACACCGCCACCGCCAGTGTGCACGCCGCCAAGGGCGGTGCGCGCAGCACCACCAGTGTCGACCTGTCCAAGACTTATCTGGACTGGGCGCGCCGCAATTTCTCCCTCAACGGTTTCTCCGACAAGAACCGCCTGGAGCAGGGCGATGTGATGGCGTGGCTGGAAGCCAGTCGCGATGAATTCGACCTGATCTTCATCGACCCGCCGACCTTCTCCAACTCCAAGCGCATGGAAGGCATCTTCGACGTGCAGCGCGACCACGTGCAGTTGCTGGACCTGGCCATGGCCCGTCTGGCGCCGGGCGGCGTGTTGTACTTCTCCAACAACTTCCGCAAGTTCCAGCTGGAAGACAACCTCAGCGAACGCTACGCGGTCGAGGAAATCAGCGACAAGACCATCGACCCGGATTTTGCGCGCAACGCCAAGATCCACCGGGCCTGGAAAATCACCGCCCGCTGACGGTTGCACAAAAAAGCCGCAAGCCAGGATATTCCGGGCTTGCGGCTTTTTTGCGCTGGTCAAACCATGGGCCGATAGCTATAACTTAAGGCCTAGCCAAAGTGACACCCCCCGCACGCTGGCGTTGTGAGTGTTGCCTATGCCGTTGCAAGCCGTTCGCCCGAAAATCCTAGGCTTTATCAGTGAGCAGGCGTCGGCTTGGCTGGTGGCATTGGTGGTGCTGTTGGCCGGTTGCACCTTGACGGGTATCGTCGCCTGGGCCACTCACGACCTGTATCAGCAGCAGGTGCGCCAACGCTTTCAATTGCTGGTCAACGAACGCTATACCCGCCTGCAGGAGCGCTTCGAGGATCAGGAACAGCGCCTTAACAGCCTGCGGCGTTTCTTTCTCAATTCACAGCAAGTGTCCCGCGAAGAATTCGACGGGTTCACCCAGCCCTTGCTGCTGCGCGCCCGCGCTTACGCCTGGGCGCCGCGGGTGTTTCGCGAGCAGCGCAGCGAGTTCGAACGCCAGGTATCCCGCGATCGCGGTGTGGACTTTGTTATCCGTGAATTGAACACGGCGGGCGAGTTGGTCCCGGCGCCGCAACGCGATGAATACGTGCCGGTGCTCTACAGCCAGACCCAGAGCCTGTTGGGTTCACCGCTGGGTTTTGATCTGCTCGCCCAGCCGCTGCGGCGCGCGACCCTTGAGCGCGCGCAAAAAAGTGGCAGGCTGGCGGTGTCGCAGCCCATACAACTGGTGGGGGTGGAGCCGGCGTATGCCGCCGGGGTTTTGCTGGTAGCGCCGGTAAGCAACCAGGCGGGCAACGACCCACCCTACGGCTATGTGATGGCGGTGATCAGCATGCGCCAGTTGGTGGCCGACGGCTTGCCCAAGTCGCCACGCGACAACCTCGTCATGCAGATTGTGGATACATCCGATGTGCAACAACGCGTCCTGTATGAATCGAACAATGTCGTGGCCGACAGCCCTCTCGTCGGGGCTCGTCGTCTGACCCTGGGCGATCATGTCTATGCCCTGACCCTGCGCCCGAGCAAAGTGTTCGAACTGGCCAACCATTCCTCGTTGAGCGCCATCCTGATCATGGGCGGCTTGCTCAGCCTGTTGCTCAGCGCCTTGCTCTACGTGCTCGTGAGCCAACGCCAGCGTGCCTTGAAGCTGGTGGAGCAGCGCACTGTGCAGTTGCGTCTGCGCGAGCAGGAGCTGCGCGGCGCACACGGCCAATTGCGCAGTGTGCTGAACGCGGCCACCCAGGTCGCGATCATTGCCACCGACCTGCGCGGTGTCATCAATACCTTCAACGCCGGCGCTGAAAAGATGCTCGGTTTTGCCGCCGATCAGGTGGTGGGCAAGCTGACCCTGGAGAGCCTGCACCTGGCGACGGAGCTGGAAATGCGTTCCGCCAAGTTGGGCGTGGCCTTGGGCAAGCGCATCCCCGCGAGCCAGGCCATGCTGGTCGAAAGCCCCGACAGCCTGCACGAAGCCCGCGAGTGGACTCTGATCCGCGAGGACGGCAGCCCGTTGAACGTGAATATGCTCGGCACTGTGCTGCTCGATGACCATGGCTTGTGGGTGGGGCACCTGGCGATCTACCTGGACGTTACCGAACAGAAGCGCGCCTACGAAGCGCTGGCTGCACGGGATCGCCTGCTGAAAAAACTCAGTGCCCATGTGCCCGGCGGCATCTTCCAGTTCACCCTGGAGCCTCAGGACAATTGGCGCTTCATCTATGCCAGCGACGGGATGCGCGATATCTACGAAATCGAAACCGGGTTGTTGCAGCAGGATGCCAAGCGCGTATTCGAGCGCATCCATCCGCTGGACGTGGAGCGGGTGCGCGCCTCGGTGCGCTTGTCGGCCCTGCAGTTGAGCCATTGGCGCGAGGAGTACCGGGTGTTGCTGCCTCAACGCGGCCTGCGCTGGATTCGCGGCGAGGCCACCCCGGAAGAGTTACCTGGCGGCGGTACGCTGTGGCACGGGTATGTGTCGGATATTTCCGATCTCAAACGAGTGGAGGAGGAGTTGCGGGCCTTGTCCATCACCGACTCGCTGACCGGTATTCACAACCGGCGCTACTTCCAGGATCGCTTGCGCGCCGAAATCGCCAGGCTCAATCGAACCCACGGGGCACTGTCGGTGATCATGCTGGATATCGATCACTTCAAACGCATCAACGATAAGCACGGCCATGCGGTGGGTGACGCAGTGCTGCAGGAGTTATGCGCGCGCATCAGCCAGCGTCTACGCCGCACCGACGTGTTCTGCCGTCTGGGCGGGGAGGAGTTCATGGTGCTGTGCCCTACCACCGATGCCGAACAGGCCTACACCCTGGCAACGGATTTGTGGCAGTCGTTGCGCACCGCGCCGATGGATCCGGTGGGCGTTGTCACCGCCAGCTTTGGTGTGGCCAGCTGGCGGGGCGATGAAGGCGTCGATGGGCTGCTGCTGCGCGCCGACTCGGCGGTGTATGTGGCCAAGCAGGCGGGCAGGGACCGGGTTGAGGCCGAGAGGGCGCGGGCTTGAAGGCATGTGGCAGAGGTGTCTACACCTGTCTTAATGGTTCACCGCAACAAGCCCCCCTCAGGCCAACGCTGTTTTAGAGCACCGGCGCCGCCGCCGTCAGTTTTGGCTGGCGGTACAGGTCCAGCAGGACCTGGTCGAGTACCGACGAAGCGCCCCATGGCTTGGGATCGTTGAGGATCGCCACTACCACCCAGGTGTTGCCGTTGTTGTCACGGCTGAACCCGGCGATGGCGCGCACGGTGTTCAACGTGCCCGTCTTGACGTGCGCCTCGCCGCGCATGGCGGTCGTCTTCAAGCGCTTGCGCATGGTGCCATCGGTGCCGGCGATAGGCATCGAGCTGATGTATTCCGCCGCATACGGGCTCTTCCAGGCTGCCTGCAGCATGGCTGCCATTTCACGGGCGCTGACCCGTTCGGCGCGCGACAGGCCGGAGCCGTTCTCCATCACCAGGTGCGGCGCGGTGATGCCTTTTTTCGCCAGCCACTGGCGCACCACGCGCTGCGCGGCCTTGGCATCGTCGCCGTCGGCATCATTGCGGAACTGCGCGCCCAGGCTCAGGAACAACTGCTGGGCCATGGTGTTGTTACTGTATTTGTTGATGTCGCGGATGATTTCCGCCAGGTCCGGCGAGAACGCGCGGGCCAGCACCTTGGCATCCTTGGGCACCGGCGCCTGGATATCGCGGCCCTGGATGCTGCCGCCCAGCTCCTTCCAGATTGCCCGCACTGCGCCGGCGGTATAGGTGGCGTGGTCGAGCAGCGACAGGTACGTCTGTGAACTGCAGCCGTCGGCCAGTTGGCCACTGACGGTCACGGTCACGCTGCCATCGGCGGCGGTCACCGGGTTGTAGCGCACATCCCCGGTGCATTGCTTGGCGTTGGAAACCTTGACCTGATTGTCGATACGAATGCTCGCAATCGGCGGCTCCACCGAAACCAGCACCCGGCCGCCATCATTGCGTGTCACGAAACGCAAGGCCTTGAGGTTGACCAGCAAGGCATCGGGCTTGACCAGGAATGGCTTGTTTTCGTCGTTGCCATCGTCGTTGAACTCCGGCAATTGCGGCGGAATAAAGAAGCCGCGGTCCAGCACCAGGTCGCCGGTAACCTGCTGCACACCGTTGGCGCGCAGATCGCGCATCAGCAACCAGAGTTTTTCCATGTTCAGCTTGGGATCACCCCCGCCCTTGAGGTACAGGTTGCCATGCAATACGCCACCGCTGAGGGTGCCGTCGGTGTAGAACTCGGTTTTCCACTGATGGTTGGGGCCGAGCATTTCCAGGGCCGCGTAGGTGGTGACCAGCTTCATGGTGGAGGCCGGGTTCACCGACACGTCGGCGTTGAACACGGTCGGCGTGCCCGGACCGTTGAGCGGCAGCATAACCAGGGATAACGCAGTATTTTGCAGTTTGGCTTTTTGCAGGGCCTGCGCGACGTTGGGCGGCAGGGTGGTATTGATCGGGGCGGCGGTGACGGAAAAGGCCAGTGGCAAAAGAAAACCGGCCAGTAACAGGGGACGCAAAGATTTGATCATAAAGAGTAAAACCCTACTGCTGAGGGAGGGTGAAAAAGGCGAGGGGACAATAAGAAAAATCCCTCAATGGTCATGAAAGTGTCGGCATTATGCCCCAAGGCGGGCGTATTTGTAGCTGAACGATAGCTGGAAATCGGCGTTTTTTTTCCAGCAGAATGCCGCCTGTCCCAGAGAATCGGGCAATCGTCGCCTTAAACTGCTAAAGTGCCGGCCGTTATTACTTAAGAGGACTGTTCCAATGGCGACTAACCGTTCCCAGCGTCTGCGCAAAAAACTGTGCGTTGATGAATTTCAAGAGCTGGGTTTCGAACTGAACCTGGACTTCAAAGAAGGCCTGAGTGAAGAAGCTATCGACGCTTTCCTCGAAGCATTCATCAAAGAAGCCATGGAAGCCAACGGTCTGGGCTACGTCGGCGGCGATGACTACGGTCTGGTTTGCCTGCAGAAGCGTGGCTCGGTTTCCGAAGAGCAGCGCGCTGCAGTTGAAGCCTGGCTGAAAACCCGTTCCGAGCTGACCAAGGCTGAAGTCAGCCCGCTGCTGGACGTGTGGTATCCGGAAAAGCCGATCAATTCCAAGAATTGAAGCGGTAAGTTACAAGCTTCAAGCCGCAAGCTCATGTGGCTTGAAGCTTGAAGCTTGAAGCTTGAAGCTTGAAGCTTGAAGCTTGCAGCTAACCCCTACCTCCGCCCATTCAGAATCAGCAGCGTCAACACCCCCGCCACAATCCCCCAGAACGCCGAGCCGATGGAAAACAGCGTCAAGCCTGACGCGGTGACCATGAAGGTGATCAGCGCCGCTTCCCTCTCCCTGGGTTCATTCATCGCAATGCTCAAGCCGTTGATGATCGAGCCGAACAACGCCAACGCCGCAATCGACAGCACCAGTTCCTTGGGCAACGCTGCGAACAACGCCGCCAATGTCGCGCCGAACACACCGGCGATGCCGTAGAACACGCCGCACCAGACCGCCGCCGTGTAACGTTTGTTACGGTCTTCGTGAGCGTGAGGCCCGGTGCAGATGGCCGCGCTGATCGCCGCCAGGTTGATGCCGTGGGAGCCGAACGGCGACAGCACCAACGAGGCCAGGCCGGTGGCGGTGATCAGCGGCGAGGCCGGCACGTTGTAGCCATCGGCGCGTAACACCGCCACGCCCGGCATGTTCTGCGAGGTCATCGCCACCACAAACAGCGGAATGCCGATGCTGATGGTGGCCGCCAGCGAGAAGTGCGGCGTGGTCCACACCGGCGTGGCGACTTCCAACTCAAACCCGCTGAAGTCCAGCAGCCCCATCGCCCCCGACAGCAGGGTGCCGATGATCAGCGCGGCGAGCACGGCATAGCGCGGCGACAGGCGTTTGATGATCAGGTAGGTGAAGAACATCCCCAGCACCAGGCCGGTGCGATGCTGGGCGGCGACGAAAATCTCGCTGCCGATCTTGAACAGAATGCCGGCCAGCAACGCCGCCGCCAACGACGCTGGAATACGCTTGACCAGTTTTTCAAAGCTGCCGGTCAAGCCGCACAGCGTCACCAGCACCGCACAGGTGATGTAAGCGCCAATGGCTTCACCGTAGCTCACACCGCCCAGACTGGTGATCAACAGCGCCGCGCCGGGAGTGGACCAGGCGATGGTGATCGGCGTGCGGTAACGCAGGGACAGGCCGATGCTGCACACCGCCATGCCGATGGAAATCGCCCAAATCCATGAAGAGATCTGCGCCGTGGTCAAGCCGGCGGCCTGCCCGGCCTGGAACATCAGTACCAGGGAACTGGTGTAGCCGGTCATCATGGCGATAAAGCCGGCGACAACGGCCGATGGGGATGTGTCCGCCAGTGGGCGCAGGCGCGCTTGGGTGGCTTCGGTCATGGAAAGGTGTTCCTTTTACCTGGGTTTGGCCGGTGGAGGTGCGGATTCAAGCCTAAACTCAAACGCTGATACCCATTGCAATACAGCCGGCGGCGCAAACAGCCGTACAGTGTGTTGGCTCATTGGGTTGTGTACAATGTGCCCTGTTTTTAGCGGATACTTGCCAGCGACCCGCTGTTGCCGTATTACCGATAATTCGCCGCCGTTCTCCAAACCCGAGTGCCCATGAACGAACAGTTGCAACCTCTCAAGAAACAACCGCGTGCCGGCAAGGCCGGTCGCAGCGGAACCCAGGACGATATCGTCTACGCGCATATTTTCGAGGCCATCCTTGAACAACGCCTGGCACCCGGCACTAAATTGAGCGAAGAGGCACTGGGCGAAATCTTTGGCGTAAGCCGCACCATCATTCGTCGCGCCCTGTCGCGACTGGCCCATGAAGGCGTGGTGTTGCTGCGACCCAATCGCGGCGCGGTGGTGGCCAGCCCGAGCGTGGAAGAAGCGCGCCAAGTGTTCCTGGCCCGGCGGCTGGTGGAGCGAGCGATTACCGAATTGGCGGTGCAGCATGCTACCGCCGAGCAACTGGCCGAGTTGCGCCAGATGGTCAACGACGAGCGCGACAGCTTTTCCCGTGGCGATCGCGGTGCCGGTATCCGCCTCTCCGGCGAATTCCACCTCAAGCTGGCCGAAGCGGCGAAGAACGCACCGCTGATCAGCTTCCAGCGCAGCCTGGTGTCCCAGACCTCGCTGATTATCGCCCAGTACGAAAGCGGTAACCGTTCCCACTGTTCCTACGATGAACACACGCAGTTGATCGATGCGATCGAAGCCCGCGACGCGGTATTGGCGGTGAACCTGATGATGCATCACATGGATCACATCGACAGCAAGCTCAACCTCGACGAAGAGAGCGCGTCGGATGATCTGCATGCGGTGTTCTCGCATCTGTTGCAGACCAAAAAGCCTGGGCGTTCCTCGATAAAGCTGTAATTTTCCTGATGTGCCAGGGACAAAATGTGGGAGGGGGCAAGCCCCCTCCCACATTGGTTTTGTGCTGTGGCCGAGATCAGCGCTGGTGCACCAGTTGGCCGGCGGCATAGGTCTGCAGCACCGCCCGGTCATCCCCCAGGGTCATCAGTACAAATAACGTCTCGTCGATGCTGTTGGACTGCTTCAGGCGGTAGCTGAGCAGTGGTGTGGCGTTGTAGTCCAGCACCAGGAAGTCCGCGTCCGTGCCCGGCTGCAACGTGCCGATTTTGTCTTCCAGGCGCAGCGCCCGTGCACCGCCCAGGGTGGCCAGGTACAGCGATTTGAACGGGCTCAACCGCGCGCCCTGCAACTGCATGACCTTGTAGGCTTCGTTAAGGGTTTGCAGCAGCGAGAAACTGGTGCCGCCTCCCACATCGGTGCCCAGGCCGACATTCAGTTTGTGCTTCTCGGCCATCGGCAAGTTGAATAGTCCGCTGCCCAGGAACAGGTTCGAGGTCGGGCAAAAGGCGACTGCCGAGCCGGTTTGCGCCAGCCGTGCGCATTCGTCGTCGCACAGGTGCACGCCGTGGGCAAACACCGAGCGCTCGCCCAGCAGCTGGTAATGGTCGTACACGTCCAGGTAGCCGCTGCGCTCCGGGAATAGTTCTTTCACCCACTGCACTTCCTGCAGGTTCTCGCTGATGTGTGTCTGCATATACAGATCCGGATATTCCCCCAGCAGCTGCCCGGCCAGTGACAATTGCTCCGGCGTGCTGGTAGGGGCGAAGCGTGGCGTGACCGCGTAATGCAGGCGGCCTTTGCCGTGCCAGCGCTCAATCAGGGTTTTGCTGTCCTGATAGCTGGACTCGGGCGTGTCGGTCAGATAATCCGGGGCGTTGCGGTCCATCATCACCTTGCCGGCGATCATGCGCAGGTCGAGCTTCTCGGCTGCTTCGAAAAACGCGTTCACCGATTGTGGGTGCACGCTGCCGAACACCAATGCGGTGGTGGTGCCGTTGCGCAGCAGTTCCTTGATGAAAATATCCGCTACTTGCTCGGCGTGGGCCTTATCGGCGAATTGGCTTTCGCAGGGGAAGGTGTACGTGTTGAGCCAATCCAGCAACTGTTCGCCATAAGCGCCAACCATGCCGGTCTGCGGCAAATGGATATGGGTGTCGATCAGGCCGGGGGTGATCAACGCGTCCTGGTAATGGGTCACGTCGATATCGGCCGGCAGCGTCGGCAGCAAGTCGCCGGCGTGCCCGACGGCGCTGATGCGGCCGTTGTCGATCACCAGCAGGCCGTCTTCGAAATACTCATAGGAGGCTTCGATCCCCACCTCGGCGGGGTCGGCGATGCTGTGCAGGATGGCGGCGCGGTAGGCTTTGCGAGTCAAAGGCATGGTGGTCTCAATGGGTAGCTTGGCTGCGGCGTGACACCGGCAGCAGTTTGGCAATGGGTTCGGCGCTTGCGTTGTGCTGGCCGAAATTGGCGTTATAGGTGGCGATGATTTCGCCGGCGATGGAGATGGCGATCTCCACCGGTAATTTGCCCTTCACCTCGGCGAGGCCCATGGGGCAGCGCATGCGTTGCAGTTGGGCGGTGTCGAAGCCGCGATCGCGCAGGCGGTGTTCGAACTTGACGCGTTTGGTCTGCGAGCCGATCAGGCCGAAGTAGGCGAAATCGTTGCGTTTGAGCAAGGCCGCGCTGAGTTCCAGGTCGAGGGCGTGATTGTGGGTCATGACGATGCAGTAACTGCCCACCGGCAAGTCGGCGATTTCGTCGACCGGTTCTTCGCTGACGATTTTACGCACGCCCTCGGGGATCTGTTGCGGAAACTCCTGCTCGCGCGAATCGATCCAGCGCACTCGGCAGGGCAGGCCTGCCAGCAACGGCACCAGCGCGCGGCCCACATGGCCGGCGCCGAACACCGCAATCTGCGCCTGCACCTGGCCCATGGGTTCGAACAGCAGCACGGTGACGCCACCGCAGCATTGGCCCAGGCTCGCGCCCAGGCTGAAGCGCTCCAGGTGGGTGTTCTGCTGGCCACGGGCAAGCATCTCGCGGGCGATCTGCATCGCTTTGTATTCCAGGTGCCCGCCGCCGATGGTGTCGAAGGTCTGGGCGGCGCTGATGACCATCTTGGAACCGGCATTGCGGGGCGTGGAGCCGAGTTCTTCGATGATGGTCACCAGGACGCAGGGTTCGCCCTGGTTCTGCAGGTCGGCGAGGGCGCTGATCCAGTTGTTCATAGTCACCTCTTGTGGTGTCCTGTCAGGCCGCTATCGGGGGCAAGCCCCTCCCACATTTGAAAGCATTCGCAGATCACTATGTGGAAGGGGCTTGCCCCCGATGGCAGCACCTCGATCTAGAGCGAAGCCATCTCGGTTTCAGTCTCAATGGCTGTCGCCGCCTGCAACTGGCGCATCTGTTCACACCCCCACAACACCCGCTCCGGTGTTGCCGGCGCGTCGATCTTCGGCTGATGGCGATAACCTGCAAGGCTTGCGACCGCATCCTTGATCGCACACCACGAGGCAATGCCGAGCATGAACGGCGGTTCACCCACGGCCTTGGAGTGGAACACCGTGTCTTCCGGGTTCTTGCGGTTTTCCACCAACGTGACCCGCAGGTCCAGCGGCATGTCGGCGACCGCCGGGATCTTGTAGCTGGCCGGGCCGTTGGTCATCAGTTTGCCTTTGTCGTTCCACACCAGTTCCTCCATGGTCAGCCAGCCCATGCCCTGGATGAAACCGCCTTCCACCTGGCCGATGTCGATGGCCGGGTTCAGCGAAGCGCCCACATCGTGAAGGATGTCCGTGCGCAGCATCTTGTATTCGCCGGTCAGGGTATCGACGAGCACTTCGCAGCAGGCCGCGCCAAACGCGTAGTAATAGAACGGTCGGCCGCGCGATTGGCTGCGGTCGTAAAAGATTTTCGGGGTCTTGTAGAACCCGGTGCTCGACAGCGAGACCTGGGCGAAGTACGCCTGTTGGATCAGCGTCTCGAAGGTCAGGATCTGCTCTCGCACGCGTACATGACCGTTGTGAAACTGCACATCCGCTTCACTGACGTCGTACTTGCGCGCGGCGAATTCCACCAGGCGCTGCTTGATGGTTTCGGCGGCATTCTGCGCGGCCTTGCCATTCAGGTCGGCACCGCTGGAAGCGGCGGTCGGCGACGTGTTGGGTACCTTGTCGGTGTTGGTGGCGGTGATCTGCACGCGATCGATGCCGACCTGGAACACTTCGGCTACCACTTGGGCGACCTTGGTGTTCAAGCCCTGGCCCATCTCGGTGCCGCCGTGGTTCAGGTGGATGCTGCCGTCGGTGTAGACATGGATCAGCGCGCCGGCCTGATTGAGGAAACTGGCGGTAAACGAAATGCCGAATTTGACCGGGGTCAGCGCCAGGCCTTTTTTCAGGATCGGGCTGTGGGCGTTGTAGCGGCGAACCGCTTCGCGGCGCTCGGCGTATTGGCTGCTGGCTTCCAGTTCGGCGGTCATCTCCTCAAGCAGGTTGTGCTCGACGGTCTGGTAGTAGTGGGTGACGTTGCGCTCGGTTTTGCCGTAGTAGTTGGCCTTGCGCACCGCCAGCGGGTCCAGCGCCAGATGACGGGCGATGGCGTCCATCACCTCCTCAATCGCAACCATGCCTTGCGGGCCGCCGAAACCCCGGTAAGCGGTATTGGAAGCAGTGTTGGTCTTGCAGCGATGGCCGTTGACCGTGGCGTCGCCCAGGTAATAGGCATTGTCGGCGTGGAACATGGCGCGGTCGACAATCGAGTTCGACAGGTCCGGCGAGCAGCCGCAGTTGCCCGCCAGTTCCAATTGGATGCCATGCAGACGACCGCTGTCGTCGAAGCCCACGTCGTATTCGATATAGAAGGGGTGACGTTTGCCGGTCATCAGCATGTCTTCGACCCGCGGCAGGCGCATCTTGGTCGGCTGGCCGGTCAGGTGCGCGATCACCGCGCACAGGCATGCCGGGCTGGCGGCCTGGGTCTCCTTGCCGCCGAAGCCACCGCCCATGCGGCGCATGTCCACGACGATTTTGTTCATCGACACGTCCAGCACTTCGGCCACCAGCTTCTGTACTTCGGTGGGGTTCTGGGTGGAGCAGTAGACGATCATGCCGCCGTCTTCGGTGGGCATCACCGAGGAGATCTGGGTTTCCAGGTAGAAGTGCTCCTGGCCGCCGATATGCAGCGTGCCCTGAATGCGATTTTTGGCCGTGGCCAATGCACCCGCCGAATCACCGCGCTGGTGCGTGTGGCTGTCGAGCACGAAGTGTTTATTGCGATAGGCCTCGACCACATCCAGCACCGGTTCCAGGTCCTGGTATTCGATCACTGCCGCCATCGCCGCTTTGCGCGCGGTCTCCAGGTCGCGGGCGGCCACGGCCAGCACCACCTGGCCGACGAACTGCACGGTGTCGATGGCCAGCAGCGGGTCGCCGGGCAGCAGCGGGCCGATGTCTTTCAAGCCCGGCACGTCTTCATGGGTGATGACGATGCGCACACCATCGAAGGCGTAGCAGGGCGCGGTGTCGATGCTGAGGATGCGCGCGTGGGCGCGGTCGGACAGGCGAGCGTACACATGCAACTGATTGGGGAATTCCAGTCGATCGTCGATGTACTGCGCCTCGCCCGAGACGTGCTTGGCGGCGCTGTCATGCTTGACGCTGCGCCCGACTCCGCTGGTCAAGTCCTGGGCGAACAGTTCGGCCAGCTCGGCCTGGGTTTTTTCCACGGCGTGATGGTTAGACATAAGCGGTCACCCGAGTCTCGATGTGCGGTGTTTGCAGCTCGATAAAGTATTTGCGCAGCAGGTTCTGCGCGCTGAGCAGGCGGTATTCCTTGCTGGCGCGGAAGTCCGACAGCGGCGTGAAGTCCTCGGCCAGGGCGGCGCAGGCTTTCTCGACCGTGGCGGCGTTCCAGGTGGCGCCCACCAGTACGGCCTCGCAGTGTCGAGCGCGTTTGGGCGTGGCGGCCATGCCACCGAAGGCCACGCGGGCGGTCTGGACCACACCGTTGTCGAGGGTCAGATTGAAAGCGGCGCAGACGGCGGAAATATCGTCATCCAGGCGTTTGGACACCTTGTAGGCGCGGAACAGCGTATGGCCCTTGGGCACGATGATCTTCTCGATAAATTCGCTGTCCTGGCGCGCGGTGACGCGGTAATCGATGAAGTAGTCTTCCAGCGCCAGGGTGCGCCGGGTGTTGCCTTTGCACAGCACGATCTGTGCGCCCAGAGCGATCAGCAGCGGCGGCGAGTCTCCGATCGGCGAGGCGTTACCGATATTGCCGCCCAGGGTGCCCTGGTTGCGGATCTGCAGGGAGGCGAAGCGGTGCAGCAGATCGCCGAAGTCCGGGTATGCCTGGTGCAATACGGCGTAGCAGTCGGAGAGCGGGGTGGCGGCGCCGATTTCCAGGCGGTCGTCGAACGACTCGATGCGCTTCATTTCTTCAATGTTGCCGACGTAGATCATCACCGGCAGCGTGCGGTGGAACTGAGTGACTTCCAACGCCAGGTCGGTGCCGCCGGCCAGCAAACGGGCTTGCGGATAGGCGTCGTAAAGGTCGGCCAAGTCGGCCACGGTCAGGGGCACCAGGCAACGTTTGTCGCCGCTGTTGAGTTCGCCGGTCTGGGTTGGTGCGATGCTTTTGAGGCGCGCGATGGTGTCGGCCTGGCGGCTGTCGAATTGGTCCTTGGGCTTGTTGCAGCAGGCCTGTTCGGCGGCGGCGAGAATCGGCCGGTAACCGGTGCAGCGACACAGATTGCCGGCCAGCGCTTCGTGGGCCTTGGCGCTGTCGGGGGCGTCGCTGTTCTTCTGCAGTGCGAACAACGACATCACGAAACCGGGGGTGCAAAAACCGCATTGCGAGCCGTGGCACTCCACCATGGCCTGCTGCACGCTGTGCAGTTGGCCCTGGTGCTTGAGGTCCTCGACGCTGATCAGTTGCTTGCCGTGCAATGACGACACAAAGGTCAGGCACGAATTGAGGCTGCGATAGCGAATGTGCTCGACGCCTTGATCATCGGTGTGCAACTCGCCGAC
The DNA here is from genome assembly GCF_030209095.1 of Pseudomonas sp. lyk4-R2A-8. NCBI lineage: Bacteria > Pseudomonadati > Pseudomonadota > Gammaproteobacteria > Pseudomonadales > Pseudomonadaceae > Pseudomonas > Pseudomonas sp. lyk4-R2A-8. The sequence goes on along the minus strand of NZ_JARVSS010000004.1, from coordinate 340,385 downwards.
TACCACGGTGCATGCACCACAGTCGCCGCTGGCGCAGCCTTCCTTGGTACCGGGTTTGCCCAGGTGCTCGCGAAGATAATTGAGCACGGTCAGATTGGGGTCCAGGGCGTGCTCGCTACGGAGTTCCTGGTTGAGTAAAAACTGGATCACGGAAGGCCTCGCAGACTCATTATTGTTGTTAACCGCTGTGGGCCGAATCTAGTCATGTCTGACTTTTCGGTCAATTGTTTTCTGACCTAAGGGTCAAGAAAGTGCGGTCACAACCCATTCAATTATGGTTCAGTCTTCTGGAACCGGCGTTTTTGGCGGCTTGTAGATGGGGAGAACTGCTTATTTCATGCCAATTCGCGACAGTGGGCGTAGCGCCATCAGCGGGCCAATGCGCTACACTGCCGCGCTTGTATCGATAGACGATTTTGAAGGAAACCCATGACGTTCAAGGCGCCGGACAGTCTCGCCGAGCAGATCGCTCACCACCTCGCCGAACGTATCATTCGCGGCGATCTCAAGCCTGGGGAGCGTATCCAGGAACAGAAGGTCACGCTGGCGCTCAATGTCAGCCGCGGCTCCGTGCGCGAAGCCCTGCTGATCCTTGAACGCCGGCACCTGATCGCGATCCTGCCGCGCCGTGGCGCCCACGTCACCGAACTCACCGCGCACAAGGTGCAAAGCCTGTGCACGTTGATGGGCGAGCTGTACATCCTGCTCGGCAATGCGGTGGCGCAGGGCTGGCAGACCCAGGCCGATATGGCGCCGTTCGTGCAGATCCAGCAGCGTCTGGTGAGCAATTTCGAACGTCAGGACATCCGCGCGTTCGTCGAAGAAAGCTTCAATGTGATGCGCGCCGCGTACCCCTTCGCTAACAACCCGTACCTGCAGGAAACCGTCGAAAACCTGCAGCCGGCGATGAACCGCGCCTATTACCTGGCCCTGGACCAGCGCAAGGCCGAGATGAGCGAGTACCTGGCGCTGTTCGAGCAACTGCTCGCCGCCGTGCTGGCCCGTGACTTGCCGCAGATCCGCCAGGTGCTGTCGGCCTACGGTCAGCGCAGTTGCTCGCTGGTTATCGCAGCGTTGGCGGGCGCCTAAACGTGCGGCTCAAGTGCATCAAACTGGCGGGGTTCAAATCCTTCGTCGACCCGACCACGGTGAACTTCCCCAGTAATATGGCGGCGGTGGTCGGGCCCAATGGTTGCGGCAAGTCGAACATCATCGACGCCGTCCGCTGGGTGATGGGCGAGAGCTCGGCCAAGAACCTGCGCGGCGAGTCGATGACCGACGTCATCTTCAACGGCTCCACCAGCCGCAAGCCGGTGAGCCAGGCCAGCATCGAGCTGGTGTTCGACAACTCCGACGGCACCCTGATCGGCGAATACGCGGCCTATGCGGAAATCTCCATCCGCCGCAAAGTCACGCGCGACAGCCAGAACAGCTACTTCCTCAACGGCACCAAGTGCCGCCGTCGTGACATTACCGATATCTTCCTCGGCACCGGCCTGGGCCCACGCAGCTATTCGATCATCGAACAGGGCATGATCTCCAAGCTGATCGAAGCCAAGCCCGAGGACCTGCGCAACTTTATCGAGGAAGCGGCCGGCATCTCCAAGTACAAGGAACGCCGCCGCGAGACCGAAAACCGCATCCGCCGCACCCACGAAAACCTCGCCCGGCTGACCGACCTGCGCGAAGAGCTGGAGCGCCAGTTGGAGCGCCTGCACCGGCAGGCCCAGGCCGCCGAGAAGTATCAGGAATACAAGGGCGAAGAGCGCCAGCTAAAGGCGCAATTGTCGGCCCTGCGCTGGCAAGCCTTGAACGATCAAGTGGGCCAGCGCGAAGCGATCATCGGCACCCAGGAAATCAGCTTCGAAGCGCTGGTGGCCGAGCAGCGCAACGCCGACGCCAGCATCGAACGCCTGCGCGACGGGCACCACGATCTGTCCGAGCGCTTCAATCTGGTGCAGGGCCGCTTCTATTCGGTGGGCGGCGATATCGCCCGAGTCGAGCAGAGCATCCAGCACGGCCAGCAGCGTCTGCGCCAATTGCAGGACGATCTGAAGGAAGCCGAGCGCGCGCGCCTGGAGACCGAATCCCACCTGGGCCACGACCGCACCTTGCTGCTGACCCTCGGCGAAGAGCTGGACATGCTCATCCCCGAGCAAGAGATCACCAGCGCCGCCGCTGAAGAAGCCGCCGCTGCCCTGGAGGAAGCCGAAGCCACCATGCACGGCTGGCAGGAACAGTGGGACGCCTTCAACCTGCAATCGGCCGAACCGCGCCGCCAGGCCGAGGTGCAGCAGTCGCGCATCCAGCAACTGGAAACCAGCATGGAACGCCTGGCCGAGCGCCAGCGCCGCTTGCAGGAAGAGCGCGTGCTGCTTGCCGCCGACCCGGAAGACGCGGCGATCATGGACCTCAGCGAGCAACTGGCCGAAAGCGAAATGACGCTGGAGGAGCTGGAAGCCAGCGAAGAACAGCAAGTCGAGCGCCTGGAGCAACTGCGCCAGCAATTGCAACAGGCGACCCAGGCGCAGCAGCAGGCTCAGGGCGATTTACAGCGGCTTAACGGACGTCTGGCATCCCTTGAGGCCCTGCAGCAAGCCGCGCTGGACCCCGGCACCGGCACCGCCGAATGGCTGCGCGACCAGCACCTGGCTGAGCGCCCGCGTCTGGCCGAAGGTTTGAAAGTCGACGCCGGTTGGGAGCTGGCCGTTGAAACCGTGTTGGGGGCCGACCTGCAAGCCGTGCTGGTGGACGATTTCGGCGGCTTCGACCTCGCCGGGTTTGCCCAGGGCGATCTGCGTTTGCTCAGCCCCGCCGCCGATGGCGCACGGGTGCCGGGCAGCCTGCTGGATAAGGTCGAGGCCGCGATTGATCTGTCGCCGTGGCTGGGCCAGGTCAAGCCGGTCGACTCCCTGGAGCAGGCCCTGGCCCAGCGCGGTGGGCTGGCGGAAGGCGAAAGCCTGATCAGCCGTGACGGTTACTGGGTTGGCCGCCACTTCCTGCGTGTGCGCCGCGCCAGCGAAGCGGAAAGCGGCGTTCTGGCCCGTGGCCAGGAAATCGTCAGCCTGAGCGCCGAGCGCGAAGAACGCGAAGCCACCCTCGAACGTCTCGAAACCGAACTGCAAACCCTGCGCGCCACCCAGCGCCAGCAAGAGACCGGCCGCGAACACCTGCGTCGCCTGTTGCAGGATGAAGCGCGCCAGCAAGGCGAACTCAAGGCGCAACTGTCGGCGAGCAAGGCCAAGGTCGAGCAACTGACCCTGCGCCGCACCCGGCTCGACGAAGAGGTCGCCGAGATGGGCGAACAACGCGCCCTGGAGCACGAACAGATCGGCGAAGCGCGCCTGCACTTGCAGGAGGCGCTCGACAGCATGGCCCAGGACACCGAACAGCGCGAACTGCTGCTGGCCCAGCGTGACAGCCTGCGCGAGCGCCTCGACCGTGTGCGCCAGGAAGCGCGCCAGCACAAGGACCACGCCCATCAGTTGGCCGTGCGCCTGGGCTCGCTCAAGGCCCAGCACGCGTCCACGGCCCAGGCTCTTGAGCGCCTGGAGATGCAGTCCGAACGCCTGACCGAAAAGCGCGAGCAACTGAGCCTCAACCTGGAGGAGGGCGAAGCGCCGCTGGAAGAGTTGCGCCTCAAGCTCGAAGAGTTGCTCGACAAGCGCATGACCGTCGACGAAGAGCTCAAGACCGCGCAGATCGCCCTGGAAGATGCCGACCGCGAATTGCGCGACGCAGAAAAACGCCGGACACAGGCCGAGCAGCAGTCCCAGTTGATCCGCGGCCAGCTCGAACAACAGCGCATGGAATGGCAGGCCCTCACCGTGCGTCGCAAAACCCTGCAGGACCAATTGCTGGAAGACGGCTACGACCTGCACGGCGTGCTCAATACCTTGACCGCCCAGGCCAACGAGAAAGACGCCGAAGAAGAACTCGAACGCATTGCCGCGCGGATTCAACGCCTGGGCGCGATCAACCTCGCCGCGATCGATGAATATCAGCAGCAGTCCGAGCGCAAGCGTTATCTGGATGCCCAGGACGCCGACCTGGTGGAGGCACTGGATACCCTGGAAAACGTGATCCGCAAGATCGACAAGGAAACCCGCAACCGTTTCAAAGATACCTTTGATCAGATTAATGGCGGTTTACAGGCCTTATTCCCAAAAGTTTTCGGTGGCGGCAGCGCCTACTTGGAACTGACGGGCGAAGATCTACTCGATACAGGGGTGACGATCATGGCGCGTCCGCCAGGGAAGAAGAACAGCACCATCCATTTGCTCTCCGGCGGCGAAAAAGCCCTGACTGCGTTGGCGTTGGTGTTTGCCATCTTCAAGCTGAACCCGGCGCCGTTCTGCATGCTCGATGAAGTGGATGCACCGCTGGATGATGCGAACGTGGGGCGCTATGCGCGGCTGGTCAAGGAGATGTCCCAGACCGTGCAGTTCATCTATATCACCCACAACAAGATCGCCATGGAAATGGCTGATCAATTGATGGGGGTGACGATGCACGAGCCGGGTTGTTCGCGCCTGGTGGCGGTGGACGTGGAAGAGGCGATGGCGATGGTGGACGCCTGACGGCAAGCTTCAAGCGGCAAGTGAGTCAGCTTGAAGCTTGTCGCTCAGGGCCTGTGGGTCACAGTTGGCGTCTGCTGTAGGAGATTGCCTGCTACGCCTGAAAGCTGGCAATTCGACACATTTCGCGCCAACTGTGTAAAGTTATCTTTGGTCGTGCTAGTTTAATGTCAATTTTTCGTGTGCGTGGGCAAAACGTCAGTCAGAACATAGAGTTGGCGCCACGTTTTAAAGCGGTTTGCACGGTGCTAAACCCCTTATTTTTCAGCATTTTTTATTAGAGGCACGGGATTACATGGAAATCGGTCTGCGCGAGTGGCTGATCGTCATCGGCATTATTGTCATTGCCGGTATTCTTTTTGATGGCTGGCGCCGCATGCGCGGTGGCAAGGGCAAGCTCAAATTCCGCCTGGACCGCAACCTGTCCAACTTGCCCGACGATGACGGCAGCGCCGAGTTGCTGGGCCCGCCCCGTGTGCTGGACACCCATAAAGAGCCTCAGTTGGACGAGCACGACCTGCCGTCGATGAGTGCGCCGGTGCGTGAAGCCCGCGAGCCGTCGTCCAAACGCGGCAAGCGTGCCAACCCGGTCGCCGAGCCACAACAGGGCGACTTGAATCTGGACGTAAACGAAGGCCCCGGTTTCAGCAGCCGCGACGACGATTTCCCGGATGAAAACACCAGCAGGAACGCGCCGCGCCAATCGGTCAACGATCAGCCGGCTGCCGAAGAAGTCCTGGTGATCAGCGTTATTTGCCGCGATGCGGGCGGCTTCAAGGGCCCGGCATTGCTGCAGAACATCCTCGAAAGCGGCCTGCGCTTCGGCGAGATGGATATTTTCCACCGCCACGAAAGCATGGCCGGCAATGGCGAAGTGCTGTTCTCCATGGCCAACGCGGTCAAACCGGGTACTTTTGATCTGGACGATATCGACCTGTTCAGCACGCCGGCGGTAAGCTTTTTCCTCGGCCTGCCGGGCCCGCGTCACCCCAAACAAGCGTTCGACGTGATGGTGGCCGCAGCGCGCAAGCTGTCTCAGGAGCTCAACGGCGAGCTCAAGGACGACCAGCGCAGCGTGCTGACCGCCCAGACCATCGAACACTACCGTCAGCGTATCGTCGAGTTCGAGCGTCGCGCCCTGACACAGAAACGCTGAGGATTGGCTTCCAGCGTTGTCATTAGAATAAGCGCACCAACATTTGAGCAGCTTCGGCTGCTCTTTTGCTTTATGAGAGAACACCATGACCGCCGCCCACACCCGCATCCTCGAACTGCGCGCTGAACTGGATCAGCACAACTACCGCTACCACGTTCTCGACGAGCCGAGCATTCCGGACGCCGAGTACGATCGTCTGTTCCACGAGCTCAAGGCCCTCGAAGCCGAGCACCCGGAGCTGGTCACGCGCGATTCTCCGACGCAGCGGGTCGGCAGCGCGGCGTTGTCGGCGTTTACTCAAGTCAAGCATGAGATCCCGATGCTCAGCCTGGGCAACGCGTTCGATGAAGCCACCATGCTTGAGTTCGATCGCCGCGTCACCGAGGGCCTCGATCTGCCGGTGGGCGATCTGTTCGGCGGCGGTGCGGCGGTGGAATACAGCTGCGAGCCGAAGCTCGACGGGCTGGCGGTCAGCCTGTTGTACCAGGACGGCGAGTTGATACGCGGTGCCACCCGCGGCGACGGCACCACCGGCGAAGACATCAGCGTCAACGTGCGTACCGTGCGCAATATCCCTTTAAAGCTGCACGGCAGCGGCTGGCCGGCGACCCTGGAAGTGCGCGGCGAAGTGTTCATGTCCAAGGCCGGTTTCGAGCGGCTCAACGCGTCGCAGTTGGAAGTGGGCGGCAAGACCTTCGCCAACCCGCGCAACGCCGCCGCCGGCAGCCTGCGCCAGCTGGATTCGAAGATTACCGCCAGCCGCCCGCTGGAGTTCTGCTGCTACGGCATCGGCCAGGTCACCGCCGATATCAGCGACACCCATATCGGCAACCTCAAGCAATTGCAACAGTGGGGGCTGCCCATCAGTCATGAACTGAAACTGGCCAAGGGTATTCAGGAATGCCTCGACTACTACCGCGACATCGGCGAGCGGCGTAACAGCCTGCCGTATGAAATCGACGGTGTGGTGTTCAAGGTCAACAGCCTTGCCTCCCAACGCGAGCTGGGCTTTCGCGCCCGCGAACCGCGCTGGGCCATCGCCCACAAATTCCCGGCCATGGAAGAACTGACCGAACTGCTCGATGTGGAATTCCAGGTCGGCCGCACGGGCGCCGTGACGCCGGTCGCGCGCTTGAAACCGGTCAAGGTTGCTGGTGTAACCGTGGCCAACGCCACCTTGCACAACATGGACGAAGTGGCGCGACTGGGCCTGATGATCGGCGACACCGTGATAATCCGCCGCGCCGGCGATGTCATCCCGCAGGTGGTTTCGGTGGTCACCGAGCGCCGCCCGGAACACGCACGCGCGGTGCAGATCCCTGAAAGCTGCCCGGTGTGCGGTTCCCATGTGGAGCGCACGCAACTGGTCAAGCGCAGCAAAGGCAAGGAAACCGTCAGCGAGGGCGCGGTGTACCGCTGTGTCGGGCGCCTGGCCTGCGGCGCGCAGCTCAAGCAGGCGATCATCCACTTCGTGTCGCGTCGCGCCATGGACATCGACGGCCTGGGTGACAAGACCATTGAGCAACTGGTGGATGAACACCTCATCGGTTCCCCGGCTGACCTCTATAAGCTCACGTACGAGCAGATCATCGACCTGGAAGGCTTCGCCGATATCTCCAGCAAAAAGCTGATCGCCGCCATCGAAAACAGCAAGTCGCCGACCCTGGCGCGCTTTATCTACGCCCTGGGTATTCCCGATGTGGGCGAGGAGACCGCCAAGGTGCTGGCGCGCTCGCTGGCCTCCCTTGCGCGCGTGCAACAGGCTTTGCCGGAAGTGCTCACGTACTTGCCGGACGTGGGCCTGGAAGTGGCGCATGAGATCCACAGTTTCTTTGAGGACGGCCACAACCAACAGGTGATCGGCGCGTTGCTGTCGCCGGACGAATGCGGCCTGCAGTTGCAGGAGCAGGGCGATCTGAGCGCCGAATTCGCCGCCAGCGCCACCCTCGGCGGGTTGCTCGACAAGCTCAATGTGCCCAGCGTCGGTCCCGGCGCCGCGCAGAAACTGGCGGACAGATTCGGCAGCCTCGACGGCGTAATCCAGGCCGACTGGCTGGACATGCGCCAGGCATTGCCCGAGAAGCAGGCCAAGGCCGTGCGTGACTTTTTCGATAACCCGCAGAATGCGCGCCGCGCCTTGGCGATCGAGCAGCAGCTCAAGGACTTCGGCATGCACTGGCACAGCGAGAAAAAAGTCATCGAAGGGTTGCCCGAAGCCGGCCACACCTGGGTGCTGACCGGCTCGCTGGAGCTGATGAGCCGCGACGTGGCCAAGGACAAGCTGGAAAGCCTGGGCGCCAAGGTGGCCGGCTCCGTATCGGCCAAGACCCACTGCGTGGTCGCGGGGCCCGGCGCCGGCTCCAAGCTGGCCAAGGCTACCGAGCTCGGTTTGAAAGTACTGGATGAAGAGGCATTTATCGCTTTCCTGGCCCGGCACAACTTATCTGTCTGACGGCGTCAGCAGCGCGCGGGCTGCGCTGCGCACCTCGTGCCTGCCAAGTGGAACGATCCGGAGTCCGCGATGATCTAGTCTTGGTCATCCCTGGGAGAGATCGCCATGTTCCGCTATTTCGAGCAGCTCAGTTCGCGCATTGCCGCACCGTTCATGGCCGATACCTCGCGCAACGGCAAGGTCTGGCAATGCCGTTGCGGCCAGGCGCTGTTCTTTCGCAACAGTCAGTGCCTGGCCTGCTCGGCGCTGCTGGGTTATCAGCTGCAGCAGAGTCGCCTCGCGTCCCTGCAGCCCGGCCCCGTGACCGGAACGTGGCTGCAGGACGGCAATCTCGACGCCGGCGCTTTTCGTCGCTGCGCCAACCTCGACACGCCGGCGGCCTGCAACTGGCTGATCCCGGCGCACAGCACCGCGCCGCTGTGCGTGGCTTGCAGCCTCAATCGCACCATTCCGGACCTGTCCATCGTGGAAAACCACGAGCGCTGGCGCAAAGTGGAAACCGCCAAGCGCCGCCTGGTGGCGCAGTTGATCAGCCTGGGCTTGCAAGTGGTGCCCAAGCGCGTCGACGAAGATACCGGCCTGGCCTTCGACTTTATCGGCATCGACCTGCAGGGCAACGCGCCCACCACCGGCCATGCCAACGGTCTGATCACCCTGGACATCAAAGAAGCCGATGACGCCCACCGCGAGCAAGTCCGCGTGCAGATGCACGAGCCTTACCGCACCTTGCTCGGCCACTTTCGCCATGAAGTCGGTCATTACTATTGGGATCGCCTGATCGCCGACAGCCACTGGCTCGAACCTTTTCGCCAATTATTCGGCGACGAACGCGCCAGCTACGCCGATGCTCTCGAGCGGCACTATCAGCACGGGCCGCGACCGGACTGGCAACACACCTGCGTCAGCGCCTACGCCACCATGCACCCGTGGGAAGACTGGGCCGAGACCTGGGCGCACTACCTGCATATGATGGACGCCGTGGACACCGCCCTGGGCTTCGGCATGAGCGCCCGCGAGATGGACCTGGATTATCAGCCGTTCCCCCTCGCCACCCTCTACGACCCTGAACACCCAGGCGGTCCGGCATTTCTTTCGTTCGTCAACGCCTGGATCGAACTGGCCGGCATGCTGAACGAACTCTCGCGCAGCATGGGCCAGCCGGATTTCTACCCCTTCGTACTCCCACCGGCGGTGATCGCCAAACTGCACTTTATCCACCTGGTGATCCAGGAGGAGGGCGGGCGTGCGGACGAGGTGTTGCAGGCACAGTGATTAACCCGTGTGTGAGGGCAAAGCGTGTGGTCAAGGCAAGTGCTTGAACCTCTTCATATTTTTAATCGGTCACCAACGGTTGTAACTTCCCATGAGATCGGTACAATGGCGCGGCTTGCCGAGAGGCCAGCGTCGTTATGGTGACCCCATCGGTCCCCCCGCAACGATTACCCGTTAACCTGGTCAGGCCCGGAAGGGAGCAGCCACAGCGGGAACATTGTGTGCCGGGGTGTGGCTGGTGGGGTTGCCTCCATAACGCTCTTCCTTTGTTGTCTATCCAAATCTTAAAAAAACGTATGCGAACCATCTGCCTTCGAGCAGTCGATGGTGGCATTGTCGCGACGGTTGAAAACTCACGTCAGCCCGTCGTTTGATCGGTGGCATACTTCACTGCCTGGCATTCGGAGGCAGCGTAAGTGGAAAAAGTTGACGACCTCACTCGAGAAAAACTGCGGGAATGGCAGATGCGGCGCCTGGAGATCAAGGACCGTATCCAGGCCCATCCGGAGCAAACGCTGGCGTTGTCGAAAGTGTTGGACCTGATGGACGAGGAGCACGCTCAAATCATGAGCGCTGCGCAGTTTATCCGCACCGCCGAGCCAAGCCCTGAGCCCAGCATCGATCAGCCTCCATCGGTCACCGCTACCTATCAATTGCACTTGAACGTGTCTGCCCACAGCGCCGAAGATCTGCAGCGTTTGCTCGATATGGCCGTTCACGAACTGCAACGGCAGATTGAAGTGGCCGGCGCTTCGGCGTCCACCGAACCACGGCGTTACCCCGGCGGCATGACGGGCTCTCTGGGCGGTTATCAATTCGAGGTGGGCGTCGGTCAGGATGCCTGACAAGCTTGACCGCTGAATCCATTTGATTGACCTCATTCGGCCCCTGGCCGCGAGGATGTATGCAACCGGAACACTTCGACTTATCCAGCCCCGTCTTCCTGCCGGTCACCGACGAAACCTGCAGCGCCTTGCTCGGTGCCGACGGTGCCGCGCACCTGGACAGCCTGACGGACCCGGAGCTGGCCGCGATACTGGTCATTCAGAATCTGGCGCAGGCCGCGCAAGCCGACCTCAACGGCGCGGCCGCCGAGCGTGTGCTCGTCAAGTTGATGGGGTGGGTGGTGAACGCGCCGACGTCCGGCACGCCGGCATTGCTGTCCGAAGCGCGGCGCCTGTTTGACCCGCGCAAGTTGTACTTCGGCATCAATGCGCTCAAAAACCTCAACCTGCGCCTGCTATTGCCCGAAGAAGTCGCGGCGCGCGATTACCTGTTGCCCGACGGCCAGTGGGATGTGACCTTCAAAGTCCGACAGCGGCGCAGCAACGACCCCTTCAGCCAGCAGATGATCACCCCCCGGCACCGTGAGCGTTGGCTCAGCCCGGCCCAGGACAAGCTGGTGCGCACCTTTCGCGCGAATCTCAATGAAGACCTGCATGTGCAGGGTTACGCCGGTATCGGCAAGAGCCATCTGCTGGGCGCGTTGCTGGAATGCCTGCGCCCGGAAAAAACTCTGGTCCTGGCGCGCACCGGGGCCAAACTCGCCACGCTTCGCGAGCGCATGGGGCTGGCGCGGGACGGCAAGGCCGGTTCGACCTTCGCCGCCTTTGCCAAGGCCCTGTTGCAGGCGGGGCGCCCCGGCGCGGACAAAACGCCGGCCCGATTGCCCGGCAAACAGGCGGTGTCCCAAGCCCTGGATATCCTGGGGTGGCGCGGCCACGATGGCCAAGCGACGCTGAATGTGTGCCTCAAGGTGCTTGAGAACTACTGCACCTCCAGCCATCACAGCCTCTCGGCCCGGCACTTGCCCCACTTCAAGCACGCCTTGAGCAGCCTGGATGCCCAAGTCTTGCTGGAATACGCAAGCCGCGTTTGGACGTACCTGGAGCGCAACCCGCAGTGGGTCAGCCAGACCGAGTTTGCCACCCTGTGGTTGATCAAGCGCGCCAGCCTGGCGGGCTGCGAGGTGCCACCGCGCTTTACCCATGTGTTGATCGATGAAAGCCAGGACATCCCGGCCTCGTTGCTGCAGATCATTGAGCGCGGCCGTCAGGTGTTGATTACCTTGGGCGACGAATACCAGCTGGCCACAGGCGTGATGGTGCGGCGCAAACGCGAAGTCCGGCACACCGATATCAGCTACTCGGTGCGTTCCGGTCGCAATGTCGAACGCCTGGTCAACCCGTTGATCAGCGTGCACTCGCAGAAGAGCAAGGTTCCGTTCGAAGGCGCGCGGGACGCCGATGTCGGCATCGAGCATTACCCTCAGGGTTTCGTGCCGCCCGAAGGCTGCGTCGTGTTGACCGCGTCCCACTGGGACACCATGAAGTGGGCAATCCAGTTGCAGCAGGCCAATTGCCCGTTCGGCGTGTTCGACAGCGCAGCGCAGCGCGATCTGGAACGTTTCATGATCAGCGCCATTGCCCTGTTCAAACCGCAGTTTTACAGCACCGAACACACCGACAAAGGCCCTCACGCCTATTTCAGCGACCTGGCCGACTGGCAGCAGGTGCGCGAGGCCGGCCAGTTCGACGAAGCGTTCCTGTGGGTCGAGGACGAGCTGGAGAAAGGCTTCAATGTGGCCGATGTGACCCGTCTGAACCGGTTGAGCGGCCAGCCTGACAAGTGCTGCCGGCTGATGCTTGCACAGGAGGCCGGCGGCATGGAGTTTGACAGCGTGCTGCTCACCCCGGCACTGCTGACCAATGTGAAATTCAAGGATGCCTATGCGTTCGACCAGCGACTGTGCGAGGTGTATATCGCGATTTCAAGAGCCAGGCGGCAGCTGTACCTGCCTTACGATGTGGTCGAGTGGATCGATTACCACAAGTATCAGAAGACCCGTGAAACTCATGGTTATTAGAAAATTGGTTCGGTTGTTTCACAACTTTCAAGCGCCCCTCTGGACAACCCAAAATCGCCTTGCTAGTTTCCGCCAGCCGCATGTTTCAGAATATGACAACGGCAACGCATTGATATTGAAGTGGCATCACTTCTTTAACCAACAAGGATGTCTCCGATGAAAAGCCTGCAAGGGTTGCCCCGTCTGATCAGCGCTTCGGTGGGTGCTCCCGGTAAAGCCCGCAATTTGCCCGCCGATGTGCAGTGCATCCAGTATCTCTTCAATCTGATCATTCCGAAGATGGGCGCTCCACTGGCCGAAAACGGCAAGTGCGACGGCCAGTTGGTGCAGTGCATCAGCCAGTACCAGTTCCGTCACCTCAAATATGCTCACCCCGACGGCGTGATCGACCCCACCGGCCGCACGTTCAACAGCCTGATCGAAGAAGCGGTAAAGGTGCCGGTGAAGGCCTCGCCGACCCTGCGTATCCCAACGTTCCTCAACGGCTTCGGCAATAACCAGGGCGACGCGGTGCACGCCACGGTCAATGTGTACCTGGACCGCATGCGCGCGATGATCGAGGCAGAGCGGCGCAACCGCCAACTGATGTTGCAGCCCACCTGCGACGGCGGCATGACCCTCTCCGATACAGACTTCCAGAACGCCGCCACCCAGTTGGGCAATGGCATTTCGGTGAACATCATCAAGGCCTTCGCCACCGTGGAATCGGGCGGGCGTTCAGGGTTCGGGCCGGCCAAGTTGCCGGTGATCGCCTTCGAAGGGCACTTGTTTCGCAAATACACCAAGGGCATCTACGACCAGGCGCACCCGCTGCTGTCTTACCCCTACGTGAAAAAGGCCGGGCCGCAGTGGCAGGTCAATAACAAGGACCAGATCAAGGCCTGGGAAACCATGGCCACCGCGTTTGCCCTGGACCAGGAAGCGGCCTTGATGTCGGCGTCGTGGGGCATGTTCCAGATCATGGGGTTCAACTTTTCGTCGTGCGGTTACAAGACGGTGTTTGAATTTGCGGCAGCCTTGAAAGTGAATGCCGGCAACCAACTCAAAGCCTTCCTGGGTTTCTGCAGCAAGAGCCCGGCCTTGATGAAAGCCATGAAGGCCAAGGATTTCACCGGCATGGCGCGCAACTACAATGGCGAGGACTACGGCAACTACGATGTCCTGATGAAGAAAGCCTACGAAAAACTTGAAGGGAAAAAATAGGATGACGCGTTTTCTGACGATGGGTGTGTTGTCGTTGTGCTGTGCAATGCCGGCATTGGCCGCCAGCAGCGCTTTGCATTCGGGCAAGTACGAGGGCCTGATGCTGGCGGTTACGCCGCAGCAGCAGGTCGAAGGTTACTACGCCGAAGAAATGGGCGAGGGCGTCACCCGGGGCTGCACGTTTTACCTGCAGGGCAAGCCCGGTGCGCTGACGACCTGGGGCCAGGAGGCTTATCCGGGCAGCGTGGCACCGTCCGCCGATGGCGTGACCCTGACCGTGGAACAGGGCCGCCAGCATCCCGGCTGCCTGAACGTGCTGATGCCGGAAATCGCCACCGGCCTGGACCTGAGCCAGACCGCCAGCAAAAACTGGATCGGCCTGGTCACGGTGTCCGCCGATAAGGCTTACCTGCAGAAAACCCCCGGTGCCAAGGTCGCCAAGCGCCCGTACATCGTCAAGCGTGACGTGGTCGGTGTGCTGGCGTACAAGGACGGCTGGGCGCAGGTCGAGTTCGTCAACGCCGAGGGCCGTTCGTCCATCGGCTGGATCAGTCAGGACCAGTACAGCCGTCTGGCGGCGCCCACCGCGCAAAACTGAGCCGTAAAAAAACGCCGCCGTGTGCCAGGGCACGCGGCGGCGTTTTTGTGTGCGGGTTTCAGCCCTTGTTGCGGCTGAACAGCTTACGGATACCGGCGAGCAGTGCCACCACGCCGATCACCAGAAACTTCTTCGCCGCCAGCAGGAAAATGCCGATCTTGGCGAACAGCCCGGCCTTCGCGGCGATTCCGCCGGCTACCAGCGCCGCCAGGCCATAGGTGGCCATTTTGTCGGTGGTGGGGTTGAAGTCGGTGTACAGGTTGCCATCGGTGAAGTTGGTAAAGGCCAGCACCTTGGGCAACTCTTGCTTGATGGTAGGCAGGTCGGCCATGGCGGCGACGGCGTTGAGCTCCAGCACGCCTTCACGGCCCAGCACGCGGATGCTGTAGTTGAGGGTGTTCTGATCGGCGTCGTCGGCTTTCAGTTCGCGGGCCCAGTACATTTTGTGGGTGGTGTCGTCGTAATGCGGCGGCTCGGCCCAGCCCAGCAGGTGCAGGCCGGCGTAGCCTTGTTTCTGGCGCTCCTGGTTCTCGGCTTCGTCTTCTTCCTGCATCTGTTTGAGCAGATCGGCGTAGTCGATTTTTGCCGCATCCTCGTCGGAAATATGCCCATCGGCCTTGTAGCTGACGATCACACCCCAGCCGCGCTCGGACAGCGGGCTGACGGCTTTGGGCACAATCATGCCCAGGGTCTTGAAGCCCGGCGGGTTGCCCCAGCCATCGGTCAGCAGGCGCTCGGTGTCGGCCGGGTCGAGGTAGTAGAACTCGTCGTTGAGTTTCAGGGTGGCGATACCGCTGGGCAGGGTGACCGTACCGGTTTTTTTCTTGAGCGAGGCCAGGAAATGTTCGGCGGTTTCAGCCGGCTCGGCGGCGGCACTGGCTTCGACCGGAGCAGGCGTGGCGGCGGCGAAGGCGGGGAGGGCGGGCAGGCTCAGAGCGGCCGCCGCGAGTAATAAGCGGAGGTAATTCACGGTAGTCCCTTACAATTTGAATTAATTTCGCGAAAGGATAACTGAAAAACCTGCTATGGGGCATTCAAATAAGTCTCAACCGAACGTCTCGTGCAGCAGCGCGGCAAAGGCATCGCGCGCCAGATGTCGCTGGGTGTCTTTGTGCCAGAACAGCAGATTGTCCACCGCCTGCAGCTCCGCGAACCGGTAGGACGTCAACTGGCTGGCCTGCTCGTAGCGAGCCAGAATGCCTTCCGGCGCCAACGCCACGCCGATGCCGGCGCTCACGCACCCGATAATCGTGCCCCAACTGGCGTAGCTGGCCGTGCTAGGTGTGACGTTATGGGGTTTGAGCCAGTTCTCCAGCGCCGCGCGATAGGGGCAACCGGTTGGCCACACCAGCAGGGTGCGGCCCGCCAGGTCCTGCGCGCCTTGGATCGGCGCGCTGCATGCGCTGGCGACCAGTACCAGGCGTTCGCGGTAGACCACGCTGTGTTCGAGCTTGGCGCGCGGGCTGCCTGCAGCTACCAGGGCCACATCCAGGCGATGGTGTTGCAGGTCGTCGAGTAATTGGCTCCAGGCGCCGGTCACCAGTTCCAGGCTGACCTGCGGGTAACGCCGGTGATACTCCGCCAGCAATGGCGGAAGACGGCCGCTGGCGCTGGATTCCACCGCGCCGATGCGTAAGGTGCCACGGGGGATGGCAGTGGCATCCACTGCCCGTTTGGACTCATCCACCAGAGCCAGGATGCGCTCGCAATAGTCGAGAAAAATCTCACCCGCCGCGCTGATCGCCAGCCCGCGTCCGGCGCGGATAAATAACGGCGTGCCCAGTTCGCTCTCCAGCTGCTTGATGCGCGTGGTGATGTTGGACGGCACGCAATGCAGTTGCACGGCTGCCTGGGCCACGCTGCCCGTCTGCGCCACGGCGCGCACCATTTTCAGTTGGGCCAGTTCCATTGCTCAATTCCCGTGATTTCAGAAGTCAGAAACGCTTAATTGTCCTGCGCCGCGACCCAGCCAAGACTGACAGCCTTCTTTCGCGGTTTCTGGACATTCTCGATGAACACCCCGTCACGCCTGAAGCTTACGCTAGTCACCGCCAGCGTGATCCTCTGCTGGGCCTATTCGCCGATTGGCGTGCATCTGGGTCTGCACAGCTACAGCCCCGGCCAGCTGGCGTTGTTGCGCTTTTTGATCGCGTCGCTGTTTATGGCCGGGGTGGCGCTGGTACTGGGCATCGGCCGACCGCGCTGGCGGGACGTGCCCTGGTTGCTGGTGCTGGGGTTCTTCGGCGTGTTCCTGCACCACACAGCCCTCAACTATGGACAGCAATGGGTCACGGCGGCGGCTTCCAGCGTATTGGCGCAGTCGGCACCGCTGTTCAGTGTGCTGATCGCGTTTTTGGTTTTGAAGGAGCGGGTGAGTGTGTGGCGTTGGGTGTGTGTGTCATTGGGGCTGGTCGGGGTAGGGGTGGTGATCTGCGGTGATCGGGGCATCGGCGAGATCGACCCACGCGGCGTGCTGATCCTGCTGGCGGCGCTGTCCTGGAGTGTGTATTTCGCCCTTCAGAAACACTACGCCCATCGATACAGCCCGCTGACCATGGCGTGCTACATGGTGTGGGCGGGCACCCTGATGCTCTGCGTGAACCTGCCGGACCTGCCCGCGGCGGTACTGCGGGCACCGGTTGCAGAGAACCTGGCGGTGCTGGTGCTGGGCATTTTCCCCAGCGCTCTGGCCTATCTGGCGTGGGGCTATGTGTTGAAACATGTGGAGGTCAGCCGCGCGGCGGTGGCGATGTACCTGATTCCGCCAGTGGCGATGCTGATGGCCGCCACTCTGCTGGGTGAGCAGGTGACGCCGTGGGTGGTGCTCGGCGCGCTGATCGTGCTGGCCAGCGTGGCGGCCATCAGTCTGGAGGGGCGCTGGCGCTTAGTCGTGCAGGCAAAACGCGCGTAACCGGTGGCCGTCCAGGTCCTGGGCGACGAAGGTGTAGCCGAAGTCCGCGGCCGTCGGTGACTGGATGATCGTGGCGCCACGTGCGGACCACTGCGCGTGCAAGGTGTCCACGGCGGTTTTGTCCGCCAGTGATAGCCCCACTTCAGCGCCGCCGCCCGTCAGCGTGGCGGCCGGTTCCACTGTGTGCCGCGACCACAGCCCCAGCTTGACGCCGTTATCGAGTATGAACAGGGCAAAGGTCGGGTTCAGTTCCACGGGTGGCTTGTCGAGCAGCCGGCTGTAGAAATTGGCGCTGGTGGCCGGACTGTCGACATACAGCAGGAAATAATGAGCGACGGTAGACATGCAGGTTCCTTGAGGGCAGGCGATTGAATGGGTCCAGTCTAAAAGGTCGCACTGTCAGTTCTTGTCAGGAGCGTGCGCTTGCGTTGGAACCTGGCCGGTATACAGCTGGATGATTTCGTCGATCTCTCCCGACACTTTCATACGCAGCAATGTACGCAGGATCTGCTGTACCGGCAGTTTCGGATCGTTGCGCACGATGCAGCCAAGACTCAGCTCATCGACCACCGCGACCTTGTGCAGACGGTGCTCAGGCGTCAGGGTCTGATTGAAGCGGTCCACCGTCCACTCGTTGATCACCGCATACTGAAAGCGCCCGGCCAGGAGTTTGTGCAATACCTGCTCCTCGCTGCGCGCCTCGTCGCGGGTCAGCCGGCCGCTGGCGAACAGTGCCGCCAGGCCGGTGTAGCGGTAATTGAGCACGGTGCCGATGGCTTGTGGCGCCAGCTCGGCCAGCGTGACCGGCTGCTCGCTCGTACTGACCAGGACACTGCGCTGCATCATCAGCGGCACGCTCCAGGCGTAGTCTCCCGGCAGGTCATCCAGCCAGGCCTGGGTGACATAACAGCGCACATCAATATCGCCATGGAGCATGGCGGTGGCGATGCGCGCGCGTGCCAGCACCTGGAACCGGGCCGGTTGGCCGAGCTGATTGGCCAGGCTCGCCATCACGTCATACATAATCCCTTGGGTAGGCTGGCCGTTTTCCAGCTGCACCATGGGCATCGCCCAGCTGTCGGAAACCGAAAAGCGCAGCGGGGCGGGCGCCGCCAGGCTGGCCGTGGTAATCATCCATAAAGCGCCCAGGACTACGCGCATACACTCTCCGGGTTCAGGCCGATTGGGGGCCAGTGAGCAGAGCTTAGTCAGATTAGACGAGCGTGCCGGATGCAATTTCCCCCTTGCTCCGCTAGCATTACCGGCTTCCGCTTCCCAGTTGCGACGGTTTTCGATGAGTTATCAGGTTCTTGCACGTAAATGGCGCCCGCGCTCGTTCCGCGAAATGGTCGGCCAGACCCATGTGCTCAAGGCTCTGATCAATGCCTTGGACAGCCAGCGGCTGCACCACGCCTACCTGTTCACCGGTACCCGCGGGGTCGGCAAGACCACCATTGCGCGGATCATCGCCAAGTGCCTGAACTGCGAGACCGGTATCACCTCGACGCCCTGCGGCACCTGTTCGGTGTGCCGGGAAATCGACGAAGGACGTTTCGTCGACCTGATCGAGATCGACGCCGCCAGCCGCACCAAGGTCGAAGACACCCGCGAGCTGCTGGACAACGTGCAGTACGCGCCGAGCCGAGGCCGCTTCAAGGTCTACCTGATCGACGAAGTGCACATGCTCTCCAGCCATTCCTTCAACGCCTTGTTGAAAACCCTGGAAGAGCCGCCGCCCTACGTCAAATTCATCCTGGCGACCACCGACCCGCAGAAACTTCCCGCAACTATTCTGTCGCGTTGCCTGCAGTTCTCCCTGAAGAACATGACCCCCGAGCGCGTGGTCGAGCATTTGACCCATGTGCTGGGCGTCGAGAACGTACCGTTCGAAGACGACGCGCTGTGGCTGCTGGGCCGCGCGGCCGATGGCTCGATGCGTGATGCCATGAGCCTTACCGACCAGGCCATCGCCTTCGGTGAAGGCAAGGTCATGGCCGCCGATGTGCGTGCCATGCTCGGCACGCTGGATCACGGCCAGGTCTTCGACGTGCTGCACGCGTTGATCGATGGTGACGCCAAGGCATTGCTGGAAGCCGTGCGCCATTTGTCGGAGCAAGGCCCGGACTGGAACGGCGTGCTCTCGGAAATTCTCAATGTGCTGCACCGCGTGGCTATCGCCCAGGCGCTGCCCGAGGGGGTCGACAACGGCCATGGCGACCGCGACCGCGTGCTGGCGCTGGCCCAGGCATTGCCGGCCGAAGACGTGCAGTTCTATTACCAGATGGGCCTGATCGGCCGTCGCGACCTGCCCCTGGCGCCGGACCCGCGCGGCGGGTTTGAGATGGTGCTGTTGCGCATGCTGGCGTTCCGGCCCGCCGATACGGCGGACGCACCGAGACAGCCGCTAAAGCCAGTGGGAATCAGCCAGGCCACAGTTGATTCCGCCAAATCCGTGGCTGGCGTCGCCGTGGTCGCGCCAGTCGTTGCCGCGCCGGCGCTTGTAGAGCCTCCAGCGGCGCCGGCGCCGGTGGTGGAACCGGTGGCGGTTGAACCCCCTGAGCCTGTGGCGGAGGTCGACCTGCCGTGGAACGCGCCGGCGGACGCCGAGCCCGAGCCCGAACTGCAGCCCGCCGTCGAGCCGGTGCTGGAAACCCTCGGTGAGCAGCCCGAGCTGACCCCGATGCCCACGCCGACGCCTGACAGCGCAGTGCCGGATGCGCCGGAGTGGGTCAGCGCGCCGGTGCCCGAGCCAACGGTGGCACAGGTCGAAGCGGCCACGCCGGGCATCGATCTCGACGATGAGCCGCCGCTGGATGAAGATTACATCGAACCGGACATGGATTCGGCCTACAGCTACCTGGACGAGTTGGCCAGCGAACACGCCGCCGAACCGGCCCCGGAGCCCGAGCCGGAACCCGCCGCGGCGCCGGCCACCGGCCTGGCCCTGCAGTGGCTGGAACTGTTCCCGAAATTGCCGATTTCCGGCATGACCGGCAGCATCGCCGCCAACTGCACGCTGGTCGCCATCGAGGGCGACCACTGGTCGCTGCACCTGGACCCGGCCCACAGCGCCCTGTTCAACGCGACCCAGCAGCGTCGCCTGAACGACGCGTTGAACCAGTACCACGGTCGCCCGTTGACGATCAGCATCGAATTGATCAAGCCTGAGCAGGAAACCCCGGCCCAGGCCGCGACCCGCCGACGTCTGAACCGCCAGCGGGAAGCCGAGGAAGCGATCCACACCGATCCGCTCATCCAGCAAATGATGCAACAGTTCGGCGCAGTGGTCCGCCACGATACTATTGAACCTGTCGAAGCCCCGGTGCCTCAGGCGTCATGACACCGGGCTACTAACTTGATCCACGTACTTTTGAGGTGATTCCCATGATGAAAGGTGGCATGGCCGGCCTGATGAAGCAGGCGCAGCAGATGCAGGAAAAAATGGCCAAGATGCAGGAAGAACTGGCCAACGCCGAAGTCACCGGTAAAGCCGGTGGCGATATGGTCAGCGTGGTGATGACGGGTCGCCATGACATCAAGCGCGTGAGCATTGACCCGAGCCTGCTCGAAGGCGTCAGCGATGATGACCGTGAGGTGCTGGAAGATCTGTTCGCGGCTGCCGTGAACGACGCCGTGCGCAAGATCGAAGCCAACAGCCAGGACAAAATGTCCGGTGTGACCGCCGGCATGCAACTGCCGCCGGGCATGAAGCTGCCGTTCTGATCCACAGGCATTGGCTAGACTCAAATGCCAGGCATCGCGCCTGGCATTTTTGTTTATGCCGATCCGATCGAACCCCGGCCCGGCATCGATGGTCTGCACCCTATACCGACGAATTCGATAAGGAGCCCTCTGATGCCTCAAGAACCGACACTCAACCAGCGAATTGTTCTGGTCTCGCGCCCCAAAGGCGCACCGACACCGGAGAATTTCCGCCTGGAACGTGTGACCCTGCCGGAGCTGGCGGACGGCCAGGTGCTGCTTAAGACGCTTTACCTGTCCCTCGATCCTTATATGCGCGGGCGGATGAGTGACGCACCGTCCTACGCGGCACCGGTTGAAATAAACGAGGTAATGACGGGTGGCGCTGTAAGCCGTATCGAACAGTCGCGTCATCCGAAATTTGAAGTGGGTGATCTGGTGGTCGGTGCCACTGGCTGGCAGAGTCACAGCATTTCCGATGGCAGCAACCTGATACCGGTGCCTAATGGCCTCGCCAGCCCGTCCATGGCCCTGGGTGTATTGGGCATGCCTGGCATGACCGCCTATATGGGCTTGATGGACATCGGCCAGCCAAAGGCCGGCGAAACCCTGGTGGTGGCTGCAGCGTCCGGTGCGGTGGGCTCGGTGGTGGGGCAGGTGGCCAAGCTCAAGGGCTTGCGTGTGGTCGGCGTCGCCGGCGGCGCGCAAAAGTGCCGCTATGTGGTGGATGAGTTGGGCTTCGATGCCTGTATCGACCATAAAAGCGAGGACTTCGCCGATGAGCTGGCTCAGGCCTGCTTCAATGGCGTAGATATCTATTTCGAAAACGTCGGCGGCAAGGTGTTCGATGCAGTGATGCCGCTGCTCAACCCCAAGGCGCGGGTGCCGTTGTGCGGCTTGATCGCCGGTTACAACGCCCATGAAGCGCCCAGCGGCCCCGACCGCTTGCCGGCCCTGCAACGCACATTGCTGACCAAGCGCGTGCGTATCCAGGGCTTTATCGTGTTCGACGACTACGGCGACCGCCAGCCCGAATTCCTCAGCGCCATGGCGCCGTGGGTGCGCGACGGTAAGATCAAGTTCCGCGAAGACGTGGTCGACGGCCTGGAACAGGCGCCTGAAGCTTTTATCGGCCTGCTCGAAGGGCGTAACTTCGGCAAGCTGGTGGTGCGCGTCGCGCAGGATTGATCATTTGACGCTAATCCGGGGCGCGGGTATAAACCGCGTCTCGTCGTTTTGTCGGACCCATGCCCCATGAGCTTCAGCCCCCTGATTCGTCAACTGATCGACGCCCTGCGCACGTTGCCGGGCGTCGGCCAGAAAACCGCCCAGCGCATGGCGCTGCAACTGCTGGAGCGTGATCGCAGCGGCGGCACTCGCCTGGCCCAGGCCCTGAGCCAGGCCATGGAGGGCGTTGGCCATTGTCGCCAATGCCGCACCCTCACCGAAGAAGAACTCTGCCCGCAATGCGCCGACCCGCGCCGCGACGACACCTTGCTGTGCGTGGTGGAAGGGCCGATGGATGTATACGCGGTGGAGCAGACCGGCTATCGCGGACGCTACTTCGTGCTCAAGGGCCACCTTTCGCCGCTTGACGGCCTGGGGCCGGAAGCCATCGGCATCCCGCAACTGGTGGCGCGCATCGAGGAACAAGGCACCTTTACCGAAGTCATCCTCGCCACTAACCCCACGGTGGAAGGCGAAGCGACCGCGCATTACATCGCGCAACTGCTGACCAACAAAGGCCTGATCACCTCGCGTATCGCCCACGGCGTGCCGTTGGGTGGCGAGCTGGAACTGGTGGACGGCGGCACCCTGGCGCATTCGTTCGCTGGTCGCAAGCCGATCGCTCTCTAAAGACCACCGCAGGACCCACTGCTATCGGGGGCAAGTCCCCTCCCACATTTTGAGACGGTTCTTTCAGTTAGTACTGGGGGAACAGTATGGATTGGCAATGCCGCAAACTACGCGGTGCTGCGCCGTATGATCCAGCCCAGGCAATGACTGTCAAAGGTGGGAGGGGGCTTGCCCCCGATGGCGTCAGTCCGGGCAACCGTTAACGATCAGTCAACGCAAACTGCGTCAGGCAAAAAACCGGAATCCCCATATCTTCCAAGCGTTGCGAGCCGCCCAGCTCCGGCAAATCAATAATCGCCGCCGCTTCGAAGACCTTGGCTCCCATGCGCCGTACCAGGTTCGCCGCTGCGATCAAGGTACCGCCGGTGGCGATCAGATCATCGAATATCAGCACCGAGTCGCCTTCGCACAGGCTGTCGGCGTGCACTTCCAGGAAGGCTTCGCCGTATTCGGTCTGGTAACCCTCGGCCAGCACGTCGGCCGGCAGCTTGCCTTGTTTGCGGAACAGGATCAGCGGCTTGTTCAACTGGTAGGCAATGATCGAACCGATCAGAAAGCCACGGGCGTCCATCGCGCCGATATGGGTGAAGTCGGCCTCTACGTAGCGCTGGGCAAAGCTGTCAGCCACCAGGCGCAGGGCCTTGGGCGATTGGAACAGCGGCGTGATGTCACGGAAGATCACCCCAGGCTTGGGGAAGTCGATGACGGGGCGGATCAGGGATTTGATGTCGAACGAGTCGAAGGTCATCGTCGAAGAGTCCTGGGTGCGGAAAACGGACTCGAAGTATACCTGCGGCCTCGCCGATTGGCGCGGCCGCAGGTGTCTGCATCAACCTTCCAGGGAGCCTCCGGCCAGCGCGCACAGCTGGATCGGGTCGAGGATGTGCACTTCCTTGCCTTCGGCGGCGAGCAATTCGTTCTGCTGGAAACGGGTGAATACGCGGGACACGGTTTCTACCGCCAGGCCCAGGTAGTTGCCGATTTCGTTACGCGACATGCTCAGGCGGAACTGGTTGGCCGAGAACCCACGGGCACGGAAACGGGCCGACAGGTTGACCAGGAACGTAGCGATGCGCTCGTCGGCGGTTTTTTTCGACAACAGCAGCATCATTTGTTGGTCGTCACGGATCTCGCGGCTCATCACGCGCATCAACTGGCGACGCAGTTGCGGCAATTGCAGAGCCAGCTCATCCAGGCGCTCAAAGGGGATTTCGCATACTGAGGTGGTCTCCAGCGCCTGGGCCGACACCGGATGAATCTCGGTGTCCATGCCCGACAGCCCCACCAGTTCACTGGGCAGATGGAAGCCGGTGATCTGTTCCTCGCCGCCATCGCTCAGGCTGAAAGTCTTCAACGCGCCGGAACGTACTGCATAGACGGAATCGAACTTGTCACCCTGGCGAAACAGAAACTCGCCTTTTTTCAGCGGGCGACCGCGTTTAACGATGTCGTCCAGCGCATCCATGTCTTCCAGATTCAGCGAAAGTGGCAGGCAGAGGGGCGCCAGGCTGCAATCCTTGCAATGGGCCTGGCTGTGAGCGCGCAGTTTGACTGGCTCAGACATTTCTTAAATCCTTGTGGGAAAACACACATAATGCGTAAGGGTAACGCACTGTGGTGCAGTCAGGCCAGCCTGTACAAAAAAGCAGCAATGGTATAGCAACCTGCGCAGCGTCCCGGCGTCGCTCGGCTTTCAGATCACCCGCGAAAACCGCTGCCGGTTCTGATGCTCCAGATAGGCATCGAACACCATGCATACCGAGCGCACCAGCAGCCGCCCGGCCGGAAGGACGCGAATGCCCTGCTCGTCGAGCACGATCAGGCCATCCGTGGCCATCGCCTCCAGTTGAGGCCAGAGGTCAGCGAAATACCCGCGAAAATCGATGTTGAAACGCTGCTCGACGGGTTCGAAAGCCAGGCTGAAATTGCAGATCAACTGCTGAATGACTTCGCGCCGCAAGCGGTCATCGGTGGTGCACACCAGGCCACGACTGGTGGCCAACTGCGCGCCGGCCAGGGTGTTCTGATAGCTGTTGAGGTCGCTGCCGTTCTGGCAATACAGGTCGCCGATCTGGCTGATCGCCGACACGCCCAGTCCGATCAGGTCGCAATGACCGTGTGTGGTATAGCCCTGGAAGTTGCGCTGCAGCCGGCCTTCCTCCTGGGCGATGGCTAGCTCGTCATCGGGCAGGGCGAAGTGGTCCATGCCGATGTAACGATAGCCGGCCTGGGTCAGCTGTTCGATGGTGGTCTGCAGCATCAGCAGTTTTTGCGCCGGCGAGGGCAGGTCGTCGCCGTTGATGCGCCGCTGGGGCATGAAACGCTCCGGCAGGTGCGCATAGTTGAACACCGATAGACGGTCCGGTTGCAGCTTGATGACTTCCTCCACGGTACGCGCGAAGTTGATCGGCGTCTGTTTGGGCAGGCCGTAGATCAGGTCGATGTTGATCGAGCGAAATTGCAGGGTGCGCGCCGCGTCGATCACCGCGCGGGTTTCTTCCAGGCTTTGCAGGCGGTTCACTGCGCGCTGAACCTCGGGGTCGAGGTCCTGCACGCCGATGCTCACGCGGTTGAAACCCAGTTCGCGCAGCAGGCCCATGGTGGCCCAGTCGGCTTCGCGTGGGTCGATCTCGATGCCATAGTCGCCGGAGTCATCGTCCAGCAGGTTGAAGTGCTGGCGCAGGCAGGCCATCACCTGGCGCAGTTCGTCGTGACTCAGGAAGGTCGGGGTGCCGCCGCCGAAGTGCAACTGTTCCACCGCCTGCCTGGGGTCCAGGTGGCAAGCCACCAGTTGAATCTCCTGTTCCAGGCGCTGCAGGTAGGCATGGGCGCGGCCACGGTCCTTGGTGATGACTTTGTTGCAGGCGCAGTAATAGCAAATGTTCGCGCAGAACGGCACGTGCACGTACAGCGACAGTGGCCGCGTGGCCTTGCGGCTGTCACGCAGGGCGTGGAGCAGGTCGAATGTTCCGACCTGGCTGTCGAATTGCACGGCGGTTGGGTAGGACGTGTAGCGCGGCCCTGCCAGGTCGTAGCGGTTAATCAGATCGGTGTCCCAACGAATGGCGTCGAGCATGCGGGCGTCCCCCGGATAGGCTAGTGGGCCGAGTCTAGGGGCTGGCCGGGGAGGGCGCCTTGATTTGCATCAACGGGGAGCGGCGCTATGCCACACGTTGTCTAGTGGCCCATCAACCAGTGCTGATGGGGGCCGGGCAGTGTCCAGATGCCGAAGAGCATTACCAGCATGCCGCCGGCCATGCGCACGCTGCGTTTGCGCAGGAGCGCGGTGACGCGTTCCGCCGCCAGCCCGGTGGCCAGCAACACCGGCCAGGTGCCAAGGCCGAACGCGAGCATCAGCAAGCCGCTGTCCAGCGCATTACCCTGGCTGGCCGCCCACAGCAAAGTGCTGTACACCAACCCGCACGGCAACCAGCCCCACAGCGCGCCCAGCAGCAGCGCGCGAGGCAGGCTGGACACCGGCAGCAACCGATTGGCAACCGGCTGGATATGCCGCCACAGGCCGCGACCGAGCTGTTCGATGCGGGTCAGGCCGCTCCACCACCCGGCCAGGTACAGGCCCATGCCGATCAACAGCAGACCGGCCAGCACTCGTAAGATCATCGCCGCCGGGCTATTGGCTACGGCCCAGCCGGCCATGCCGATCAACAGCCCGGCGCAGGCGTAACTGAGCACACGCCCCAGGTTGTACGCCAGCAGCAGACGAAAGCGGCGGCTGCGCTGTTGCTTGGGAATGGCCAGGGTCAGCGCCCCCATCAGGCCGCCGCACATGCCCAGGCAATGGCCGCCGCCGAGCAGGCCGAGGATCAGCGCGGAGACCAGCAATGGCGCCAGTTCAAACACGGGGTGGGTCCTGGGGCTTGGACGCCTGCTCGGGGCCGTTGGCTTCGTCGATGGCGGCCAGGTGGTTGGGGTCCTGGTCGTCGAACAGCACGCTGTGAGCCGGGCCGTCGAGGTCGTCGTACTGGCCGCTGTCCACGGCCCAGAAAAAGATGTAAATGGCCACGCCGACTAACAGCAGCGCCGCCGGAATCATCACGTATAAAGCTGGCATCTGCACTCCATGCCCGCGCGGCTCATGCCGGCAGCGGGCGGGTTACTTGGGGGGCGCCTGCGGCCGGCGCGCTCGGCACGCGAGTCAGGCGCAGGGCGTTGAGCACCACGGTCAACGAACTGAGGGACATGCCCACTGCCGCCCAAATGGGCGTGATCCAGCCCAAGGCGGCAAACGGCAGCATAAGGCCATTGTATAGACCCGCCCATACCAGGTTTTCAATGATCACCCGTCGGGTGCGCCGCGCCAGGCTGAAGGCCTGCACCAAGGCGTCCAGGCGGTTGGACAGCAGCACCGCGTCGGCGCTGGTCTTGGCCAGGTCGGTGGCCGAGCCCATGGCCACGCTGATATCGGCGGCGGCGAGTACCGGCACATCGTTGACGCCATCGCCGAGCATCAGCACGGTGCGGCCTTCCTGATGCAGGCGTTGCAGTACGTGCAGCTTGTCGTCGGGAAGCAGGCCACCGTGGGCCTCGTCGATACCCAGTTCAAGGGCGACGCTGGCGACCATCGGCGAGCTGTCCCCCGACAGCAGCAGAGTGCGCCAGCCACGTGCCTGGCAAGCCTGCAGCAAGGCCGGTGCATCGCTGCGCAGGCGGTCGTCGAGCACGAACCAGGCGAGGGGGCCTTGGCTGTCGCCGAGCAACAGCCATTGCCCGGCGGCGTCCGGCGAGGCGGGCAGCGGGCAGCCGCTGAGTTCGCACACGAACCCCGGCTGGCCGATGCGCAGCAGGCGTTCGCCCACACGCCCCTCCAGGCCGAGACCGGGGCTGCTGAGCACTTCGTCGGCGGCCAGCGGCGCGCGTCCGAAGGCACGGGCGATCGGGTGTTCGGAACGGTTTTCCAGAGCGGCGGCCAGGCCCAGGCAGGCGTCGCTGTCCAGCGTGCCCAAGGGACGAATCGCGCGCAGCGCCAGGCGCCCCTCGGTGAGGGTGCCCGTCTTGTCGAAAATCACCGTATCGATCTGGTTCAGGCCCTCCAGCACATGGCCGCGGGTCAGCAGCAGACCGAGTTTGTGCAGGGTGCCGGTGGCGGCGGTGAGGGCTGTCGGGGTGGCCAGGGACAGCGCGCACGGGCAAGTCGCTACCAGCATCGCCAGCACGATCCAGAAGGCTCGCGACGCATCCAGCTGCCACCACAGCAGGCCGATCAACGCGGCGGCGATCAACGAGCCCAGCAGGAACCATTGCGCGGCACGGTCGGCGATCCGGGCCAGGCGCGGCTTCTCGGCCTGGGCCCGCTCCAGCAGGCGCACGATGGCGGACAGTCGGGTGTCGTGGCCCAGGGCGCGTACTTCAACGGTCAACGCGCCTTCGACATTGAGGGTGCCGGCGGTGACGCTATCGCCGACCTGGCGCGCCTGCGGCAAGTACTCGCCGGTCAACAGCGATTCGTCGATGCTGGACTGACCGTCGAGGATCACCCCGTCCGCCGGCAGCACCGCGCCCGGGTGTACGTGGACCCGATCGCCCACGGCCAGTTCGCTGAGCAGAATGCGTTCGCTCTGGCCGTCG
This sequence comes from Pseudomonas sp. lyk4-R2A-8, assembly GCF_030209095.1. Taxonomy (NCBI): domain Bacteria; kingdom Pseudomonadati; phylum Pseudomonadota; class Gammaproteobacteria; order Pseudomonadales; family Pseudomonadaceae; genus Pseudomonas; species Pseudomonas sp. lyk4-R2A-8. The sequence continues at coordinate 312,205 of NZ_JARVSS010000004.1, read as the reverse complement.
CTTTGCACGCGCAGGCACGAGGCGGGCAGCAGATTGACCAACTGTGCAGTGGCCGCAGCCGTGCGTTCGCGGGCTCGCCGCTCCAGGTAGCGCCCGGCCAGCAGGAACAGCGCGAACATGCCCACCGCATCGAAATAGAGCTCGCCGACACCGGTGATCGCGGTCCAGATTCCGGCCAGATAGGCCCCGCCAATGGCCAGGGACACCGACACGTCCATGGTCAGGTGGCGGGTACGCAGGTCGCGCAGTGCCCCCTTGAAGAACGGCGCGCAGCTGTAGAACACAATGGGGGTTGTCAGAAACATCGCCACCCAGCGCAGGATCACATGCAGCTCCGGGCTTAGATCAATATTGAATTCCGGCCAAGTGGCCATGGTTGCCATCATCGCCTGGAACCACAGCAACCCGGCTACACCCAGTTGGCGCAGGGCCAGGCGGTTTTCGCTGGCCAGTTGTTCGGCGGCGCGGTCCGCTTGATACGGATGGGCGGCGTAGCCGATATGGCGCAGTTCGCCGAGCACCTGGCTCAACGGCAGCTGCCCATCGGCCCAGCGGACCTGTAAACGATGGTTGGACAAGTTCAGTCGCGCCTCGGCCACGGCGGGCAGGCTGCGCAGATGCTTTTCGATCAGCCAGCCACAGGCCGCGCAACTGATGCCTTCCATCAGCAGGGTGGTTTCGGCCAGTTCGCCGTCATGGCGCACAAAGGGTTTTTGCACGTCGGCGCGGTCATACAGCGCCAACTCCTCTATCAGTTGCACCGGCAGCGCTTCGGGGTTGGCCGAGGCTTCGCTGCGATGCTGGTAATAGCTTTCCAGGCCCCCGGCCACAATCGCTTCGGCCACCGCCTGGCAACCGGGGCAGCAGAGTTCGCGGCGCTCGCCGAGGATCCGGGCGGTGAACCGGCTGCCGGGCGGCACGGGCAGGGCGCAGTGGTAGCAGGGGGTTGGGCTGGTCATGGCTTAGTTCCGCAGATCGTTCCCACGCTTTGCGTAGGAACGCCTCGCTGGACGCTCCGCGTCCGCTTTTGTGACGCTGAGCGTCACGGGCTGCATTCCCACACGGAGCGTGGGAACGATCAATCAAGTTACTTCTTCAGGTCTTCGGCGCCCTGCAACGGCTCATCACCCAACAGCAAATCCTTGTCGTGGCTGACCTCTTCCTCCTCAAACAGGCGCCAGGTCCGGTCACCCTCGGTGCCGAGTAATTCCACGAAGCGGCGGCCTTCGACCTTGTCGGTGACCTGGCCCAGGTAACGGCCCGGTTCGCTGTCGCTGCGGGTCAGGTTGATCTTGCGGTCTTTCTCCGGCTGGGTCGGCGAAATCAGGCTCAACTGCAGGGTGTTGGGGTTGCTGTAGCCGGTGAGGTTCAGCTCGACCTCACCGGTCAGTTCGTCCAGGTGCAGCGTGGCGCGCAGTTGCAGGGTCTGGGCCAGCCGTTCGCGGTCCAGCGAACGATTGATGCCTTTGCCGGCCTCGTAATAGTTGTCGTTGACCAAGTTGTCCGGGTTGTTCACCGCGATCGTCACCATGGACAAGGTCAAGGTCACCGAGCAGGCGAGGATCCCGATGATGATCCAGGGCCAGAGGTGCTTGTACCAAGGGCTTGCGGCAGTGGCTGCGGGCATTGTTCTGCTCTCTGTCTAACGGCGTATTGGTTAACGAACCTGGGGGCCGATGAATCGGCTCTTGGCTTCGACGTGAATGCTCGGGTCATCGGCATCCTTGAGGATGAACGTCACCTCGTTGGTGCTCGACGGCACCTGTTCCGGCGCACTCGACAGTTCCACCGGCATGCTCACGATATCCCCGGCGGCCACCTTGATTTCGCGTCGGCCCTGCAGCTTGAGGTCCGGCAGGCCGTCGGCATCGAGCACGTAGGTATGGTCGCGCTGGTCTTTGTTCATGATTTTCAGGCTGTAGACGTTTTCGATGCGACCTTCGGCGTTTTCGCGAAACAGTACGCGGTCCTTGCTGACGTCGAAGCCCACCAGCGAGCGCATGAAGAACGCTGTGACCAGCAGGCTGATCATCGCCAGCAATACCAGTGCGTAGCCGATCAGGCGAGGGCGCAGCTTGTGGGTCTTCTGACCGGACAGGTTATGTTCGGTGGTGTAGCTGATCAGGCCGCGCGGGTATTCCATCTTGTCCATGATGTTGTCGCAGGCGTCGATGCACGCCGCGCAGCCGATGCATTCGATCTGCAGCCCGTCACGGATGTCGATGCCGGTCGGGCAGACCTGGACGCACATGGTGCAGTCGATGCAGTCGCCCAGGCCCTGGGCCTTGTAATCCGCACCCTTTTTACGCGGCCCACGCAGTTCGCCACGGCGCGGGTCGTAGGAGACGATCAGGGTGTCCTTGTCGAACATCACGCTCTGGAACCGCGCATACGGGCACATGTAGATGCACACCTGCTCGCGCAGCCAGCCGGCATTGCCATAGGTGGCCAGGGTGAAGAAGCCCACCCAGAAATACGACCAGCCATCAGCCTGGCCGGTGAAGAAGTCGAATACCAATTCGCGGATCGGCGAGAAGTAACCCACGAAGGTCATGCCGGTGACGAAACCGATGATCAGCCACAGGCTGTGCTTGCTGAACTTGCGCAGGAATTTGTTGGCGCTCATCGGCGCTTTGTCGAGCTTGATGCGCTGGTTGCGGTCGCCTTCGGTGACTTTTTCGCACCACATGAAGATCCACGTCCACACGCTTTGCGGGCAGGTATAGCCGCACCACACACGCCCGGCGTACACGGTGATAAAGAACAGGCCGAACGCGGCGACGATCAGGATGCCCGACAGCAGGATGAAATCCTGGGGCCAGAACGTGGCACCAAAAATAAAGAACTTACGTTCCGGCAGGTTCCACCATACGGCCTGGTGACCGCCCCAGTTCAGCCACACTGTGCCGAAGTACAGCAGGAACAGTCCGGCACCGCCGAGCATACGCAGATTACGGAACAGGCCGGTGAAGGCGCGGGTGTAGATTTTCTCGCGCGCGGCGTAGAGATCGACCGTCTGGCTCGAATGTCTGGCAGGCGGGGTAACGTCATGTACCGGTATTTGGTCGTTCATCATTGCATCCCACGGCGGTGGAGATTTGCCTCGGCCAGTACGTGCCAACCGCGGTCAAATTAGGGGTGTTGCAGTAGCGTAATGATACGCCCCCGATGGTACGTCAAGGGTGCGACCTTTGGTCGCGTTGGGGGAAATCAATTGATGGTGTACGTGATCTGGATCAATTGACTTGGGAAGTATGGACGGTTCCTATCGGTTAGGCGGTCATTCGTCCCACGGATTGATCAGTGGAACGCCGCTGGATTTGAAATCGCTGACGTTGCGCGTGACAACTGTGAGCCCATGGACCAGAGCGGTCGCGGCAATCAATGCATCGCTTTCGTTCGCTTGGTCCGGCACATGCAGGTGCGCACAACGCAGCGCGACGGCTGCATCCACCGGCAGAATTCTGGCATCGAAAGCGGGTATCACATGACGCTTGAGCCAGGTTCGCAACACTTTCCCCTGAGCCGGGTCTCGCCGCTCCATACGCAAGACCCCGGTTTCCAATTCTTTCAAGGTGATTGCCGAAATAAACAGACGCGGAGCAATGACACTTTTGGCCCAGGCGACCACGTTTGCATCAGCCTGGGGTTTACGAAGTTCAGAAATGACGTTGGTGTCGATTAGATACATCAAGAGAGGTCCACGGGTCGATGAGTGATCACGGCACGTTCGGTTTCGAAGTCGATCTCTGCCGCTTCCGGCATCACCAACAGGTCAACGATGTCGGCATTGAGCCCTGTCAGTTTCTGATAGTCCTCAATGCTTAGCAGTACATGGGCAGGCTTGCCGCGATCGGTGATAAAAACCGGCCCTTGGCGGGTGGCTTTTTTGGCACCACTTGTGTCTTGGTTGAATTCGCGGCTGGAAATGGTCGTGATGGTCATGGGGGCCTCCCACTTGTCGGGGTGAATGTAGTTACGTTACTACTCTCCGGTGGCAAGCTTCAAGCGGCAAGCCACAAGGGGTAGAGCGTCGTTTGAGTTATCGCTGCATCTTGAACGAGAAAAGCCCCGCCAGCGTTCGCTGTACGGGGCTTTTCTCGTGTCGCTTGCGGCTTGAGTTCTAATCCTGCTTCTGTGACAAGCTGTAAACATACGCCGCGAGCAAGTGCACCTTGTCGTTGCCCTGCAGTTGCTCCTGCGCAGGCATCTGGCCCTGGCGGCCGTAGCGGATGGTTTGCTGCAACTGAGCGAAGCTCGAACCGTAGATGAACGCGCCGGGATGAGTCAGGTCGGGCGCGCCCATGGCGGGGGTGCCTTTGCCGGCAGGGCCGTGGCAGGCCACGCAGTTGGCGGCGAAGAGTTTTTCACCGTTGGCCACGTCGGCCTTGGCGCCTTCAGGCAATTTACGACCGTCGAGTTTGGTCACCACAAAGCCGGCCACATCGGCCACGCCTTGTTCGCCGATCACTTCGGCCCAGCCTGGCATCACCGCGTGGCGGCCTTTGAGGATGGTTTCCTTGATGGTGTTGGGTTCGCCGCCCCAGCGCCAGTCCGCGTCGGTCAGGTTGGGGAAGCCATAGGCGCCTTTGGCGTCGGAGCCGTGGCACACCGAGCAGTTGGAGGCAAACAGGCGGCCGCCCATTTTCAGTGCTTGCGGGTCTTTGGCGACTTCTTCAATCGGCATCGACGCGAATTTGGCGAAGATCGGCCCGAACTTGGCATCCGACCTGGCCATTTCCTTTTCCCATTCGTGTACGCCGGTCCAGCCGGTCTGGCCGTTGGCGAAAGGGGTTTGCTTGTCGTTGTCCAGGTAGTTGTAGCCCGGCAGCAGGCCTTTCCAGTTGCCCAGGCCCGGGTAAAGCACCAGGTAACCGAGGGCAAAGACGATGGTGCCGACGAACAGCATGAACCACCACTTAGGCAGCGGGTTGTCGTACTCCTCGATGCCATCGAACGAGTGGCCGACGGTTTCGTCGGTTTGCTCGGCGCGCTGGCCCTTGCGGGTCGACAGCAGCAGCCAGGTCAGGGCGAAGATGGTACCCAGACTGAGGACTGTGACGTACAGACTCCAGAACGTAGTCATTCTTTGTTACTCCTAGAAGCTTGCTCGACGTGCTTGATGGCTTCGGGGTCATCCGCAAAGGGCAGCATGGTTGCGTCGTCAAACTCCGACTTGCGCTTGGGGCTGAACACCCACAGCGCCAGGCCGATAAAGGCCACCATCACCACAACGGTGCCCAGGCCACGAATCATCCCGATATCCATGAAGAATCACCGTTTGCTTTTGATGATGGTGCCCAAGCCCTGCAGGTAGGCCACCAATGCGTCCATTTCGGTCTTGCCCTTCACCGCAGCGGCTGCACCGGCGATGTCTTCGTCGGTGTAGGGCACGCCCAGGGTGCGCAGGACTTCCATCTTCTTCGCGGTGTCCTTGCCGTCGAGCTTGTTTTCCACGAGGAACGGGTACGCCGGCATTTTCGACTCAGGCACTACGTTGCGCGGGTTGTACAAGTGCGCACGGTGCCAGTCATCGGAGTAACGCCCGCCGACACGGGCCAGGTCCGGGCCGGTGCGCTTGGAACCCCACAGGAACGGATGGTCCCACACGCTTTCACCGGCCACCGAGTAGTGGCCGTAGCGTTCGGTTTCGGCGCGGAACGGGCGGATCATCTGCGAGTGGCAGCCCACGCAGCCGTTGGCGATATAGACGTCGCGGCCTTCCAGTTCGAGGGCGGTGCGCGGCTTCATGCCTTCGACCGGTTTGTTGGTCACGTCCTGGAAGAACAGCGGAACGATTTGGGTCAACCCACCGATACTCACGGCGATGACCATGAAGAAGGCCAGCAGGCCGATATTCTTCTCGACGACTTCATGCTTCATCAGTGGGCTCCCACAACGGCGATCTTGGCGGCGGCTTCGGCTTCGGCCGGGTCGGAGGCACGCACGGTGCGCCAGACGTTATAGGCCATGAACAGCATGCCGGTAGCGAAGAACGCGCCGCCCAGGGCACGGACGATGTAACCCGGATGGCTGGCTTGCAGCGCTTCGACGAAGGAGTAGGTGAGGGTGCCGTCATCGTTGATCGCACGCCACATCAAGCCCTGGGTGATGCCGTTGACCCACATCGAAGCGATGTAAAGCACCGTGCCGATGGTGGCGAGCCAGAAGTGCGTATTGATCAGCCCGACGCTGTGCATCTGCACGCGGCCGAACAGTTTGGGGATCATGTGGTACAGCGCGCCGATGGAGATCATCGCCACCCAGCCGAGGGCGCCGGCGTGTACGTGGCCGATGGTCCAGTCGGTGTAGTGGGAGAGCGAGTTGACAGTCTTGATCGCCATCATCGGCCCTTCGAAGGTCGACATGCCGTAGAACGCCAGCGACACCACCAAAAAGCGCAGGATCGGATCGGTGCGCAACTTATGCCAGGCGCCCGAGAGGGTCATCATGCCGTTGATCATGCCGCCCCAGCTTGGCGCCAGCAGGATGATCGACATGGCCATGCCCAGGGACTGCGCCCAGTCCGGCAGCGCGGTGTAGTGCAGATGGTGAGGGCCGGCCCAGATGTACAGGGTGATCAGCGCCCAGAAGTGCACGATGGACAGGCGATAGGAGTAGATGGGGCGTTCGGCCTGTTTCGGCACGAAGTAGTACATCATCCCCAGGAACCCGGTGGTCAGGAAGAAACCTACGGCATTGTGGCCGTACCACCACTGGATCATCGCGTCCGTTGCACCGGCGTAGGCCGAGTAGGACTTGAACAGGCTGACCGGCAACGAGGCGTGGTTGACGATATGCAGCATCGCCGTCACCAGGATGAAGGCACCGTAGAACCAGTTGCCCACATAGATATGCTTGGTCTTGCGCTTGACGATGGTGCCGAAGAACACCACTGCGTAGGTCACCCAGACGATGGCGAGCAAAATCGCGATCGGCCATTCCAGCTCGGCGTATTCCTTGGTGGTGGTGTAACCCAGCGGCAAGGTGACGATGGCGCCGATGATGACCGCTTGCCAACCCCAGAAGGTGAAGGCGGCGAGGCTATCGGAGATCAGTCGCGTCTGGCAGGTTCGCTGCACGACATAGTAGGAGGTGGCAAACAATGCACATCCGCCGAAGGCGAAGATCACCAGGTTGGTGTGCAGCGGGCGCAGGCGACCGAAGGTCGTCCAGGGCAGGTCGAAATTCAATTCCGGCCAGACCAGTTGCGAGGCGATGAACACCCCGAGCCCCATGCCAAGGATCCCCCAGACCACCGTCATGATGGCGAACTGGCGGACTACCTTATAGTTATAAGCAGTCGGACTGATTGCTGTGCTCATTCTAAGGTTCCACGGTTTAGGTTTTTTTATAGGTAAAAATCGGCCGCAAGTATGTAGAAAGCGAGGGGTCATTGCAACGCAATGGCTGACCTGTATCAATGCGTTCCACGCCAGATTCTGCGCCCTTTCCATGTTTAGCGTAAGGACAAAATCCGAAATCGAAAGCTGATCGAGTGGACAGGAAAATTTGCGGGTCGCAACGCTGCTCGTCGCGCACACCAGGATCGGTCCACTGTGCAAGCAAGCGTAGACCCGAATGGGAGGAGGGGAAAGGTTTGCCTGAGAGGGGTGCGACACTTGGTCACGCGGCTCGGTCAGGAACCGCCGCCGGTAAAAAAAGGGCCGCCCCGGGAGGGGCGGCCGTCAGCGCTTATTGCGCCTGGCTTTCTGGCTTTGCGCCATCAGCGTTGTGGGACAGGCTGTACACGTAAGCCGCCAGCAAATGCACCTTGTCGTTGCCCTGCAGGGTTTCCTGCGCGGGCATCTGGCCTTGGCGGCCGTGACGGATAGTCTGCTGCAGTTGCGCCAGGCTGGTGCCGTAGATAAAGCCGCCGGGCTCGGTCAGGTTGGGCGCGCCCATGGCTTCCACACCGTGGCCTTGCGGGCCGTGACAGGCGACGCAGGTGGTATTGAAGGTGGCCTGGCCGGCGGCCAGATCGGCGGCGCTGTCGGCCGGCAGCGGCAACTTAGCCAGGTCATGACGCACATAGGCCGCGACGTTTTTCACCCCGTCCTCGCCCAGCACTTCACCCCAGGCCGGCATTGCTGCGTGGCGGCCATTCATGATGGTGGCCTTGATCGCCTCGGCCGAACCGCCCCAGCGCCACAGGTTGTCGGCCAGGTTCGGGAAGCCATACGCGCCCTTGGCGTCCGAGCCATGGCACACCGCGCAGTTGGAGGCGAACAGGCGGCCGCCCATTTTCAGCGCCTGTGGGTCTTTGGCCACTTCTTCCACGGGCATCGCTGCGAATTTGGCGAAGATCGGCCCGAACCTGGTGTCGGCCTTGGCCATCTCCTTCTCCCACTCCTTGGCCGAGGTCCAGCCGTCTTGATAGCCCGGCAGCACGCCTTTCCAATTGCCCAGGCCCGGGTAGAGGATCAGGTAGCCGACCGCGAACACCAGGGTGCCGGCGAACAGCATGAACCACCACTGGGGCAGCGGGTTGTCGTATTCCTCGATGCCATCGAAGGCGTGGCCCATGGTCTGGTCGACACTGCCCTTGGTCTCGCCCTTGCGGGTGCCGATCAGCAGCCAGGTCAGCCCGATCAGGCTGCCGAGGGTCAGTACGCAGATCCATGTACTCCAGAACAGGGTCATGGCCGAGTGCTCCTTATTGCAGGCTCTTCTTGAGCGTCGGATGGGGTGGCGGTGGGCTCATCGGCGAACGGCAGCAGGCGCGCCTGCTCGAACTCCGCATTGCGCCGATTGTTGAACACCCACAGCGACAGGCCGATAAAAGCGATGGCGACGACCAGCGTGCCAAGGCCGCGGATGGTGCCCGCATCGAATTCAAATCCCATGGCTCACCTCTTGCTCTTGATGGCAGTGCCGAGCACTTGCAGGTACGACACCAGTGCGTCCATCTCGGTCTTGCCCTTGAGGCTGGCCACGGCACCCTTGATGTCGTCGTCGGTGTATGGCACGCCGAGGGTGCGCATTACGTTCAACTTGGTCTCGGTGTGGCTGCTGTCGACCTGGGCCGTGACAAGCCACGGGTAGGCCGGCATTTTCGACTCAGGCACCACGTTGCGCGGGTTGTACAAGTGCGCACGGTGCCAGTCGTCCGAGTAGCGCGCGCCGACGCGTGCCAGGTCCGGCCCGGTGCGCTTGGAGCCCCACAGGAACGGGTGGTCCCACACGCTTTCACCGGCCACCGAGTAGTGGCCGTAGCGTTCGGTCTCGGCGCGGAACGGGCGGATCATCTGCGAGTGGCACTGCACGCAGCCTTCGCGGATGTAGATGTCGCGGCCTTCCAGCTGCAGCGCGGTGTAGGGCTTCATGCCTTCGACCGGCTTGTTGGTCACGTCCTGGAAGAACAGCGGGACGATCTGGGTCAGGCCGCCGATGCTTACGGCAAGCACCATCAGCAGCATCAGCAGGCCGACGTTTTTTTCAATCGTTTCGTGTTTCATCATCGACTCCTCAGGCCATCTGCGCGGCGGTGGCAACTTCGGCAGGCTGTGCCGAACGCACGGTGCGCCAAGTGTTGTAAGCCATCAGCAACATGCCGCTGAGGAATACCGCACCGCCCACCAGCCGCACGATGAAGCCTGGGTGGCTGGCCACCAGGGTTTCGACGAAGGAGTAGGTCAAGGTGCCATCGTCGTTGATCGCACGCCACATCAGGCCCTGGGCGATGCCGTTGACCCACATCGAGGCGATGTAGAGCACGGTGCCGATGGTGGCCAGCCAGAAGTGCGCGTTGATCAGGCCAAGGCTGTACATCTGCTCGCGACCGAAGACTTTCGGGATCATGTGGTACAGCGCGCCGATGGAGATCATCGCCACCCAGCCGAGGGCGCCGGCGTGTACGTGGCCGATGGTCCAGTCGGTGTAGTGGGAGAGCGAGTTGACGGTCTTGATTGCCATCATCGGCCCTTCGAAGGTCGACATGCCGTAGAACGCCAGGGACACCACCAAAAAGCGCAGGATCGGGTCGCTGCGCAACTTATGCCAGGCGCCCGAGAGGGTCATCATGCCGTTGATCATGCCGCCCCAGCTTGGCGCCAGCAGGACCAGGGACATCACCATGCCCAGGGACTGTGCCCAGTCCGGCAGCGCGGTGTAGTGCAGGTGGTGCGGACCGGCCCAGATATACAGGGTGATCAGTGCCCAGAAGTGCACGATCGACAGGCGATAGGAATACACCGGACGCTCGGCTTGCTTGGGCACAAAGTAATACATCATGCCGAGGAAACCGGCGGTGAGGAAAAAGCCTACTGCGTTGTGCCCATACCACCATTGCACCATGGCATCCGTCGCACCACCGTACAGTGAATAGGACTTGGTCAGGCTGACCGGGATTTCCAGGTTGTTGACGATATGCAGGATCGCCACGGTGATGATGAACGCACCGAAGAACCAGTTGCCGACGTAGATGTGCTTGGTGTTGCGCTTCATCACCGTGCCGAAGAACACGATGGCGTAAGCCACCCAGACGATGGTGATCAGAATGTCGATCGGCCATTCCAGCTCGGCGTATTCCTTGGAACTGGTGTAGCCCAGCGGCAAGCTGATCGCGGCCAGCAGAATCACCAGTTGCCAGCCCCAGAAGCAGAACGCAGCGATTTTCGGCGCGAACAGCTGGGTCTGGCAGGTACGCTGCACGGAGTAGAAGGAGCTGGCGAACAGCGCACAGCCACCGAACGCGAAGATCACCGCGTTGGTATGCAGCGGGCGCAGGCGGCCGAAGCTGGTCCAGGGCAAGTCGAAGTTGAGCGCAGGCCAGACCAATTGGGCAGCGAGAAAAACCCCGAGCCCCATGCCGACGATGCCCCACACCACCGTCATAATGGCGAATTGGCGGACCACCTTGTAGTTATAGGCGGTACTTAAAGTAGTGTTCATGGTTCCCCATCCACGGTTCAACCCAAGCAGAGCGGCACTTGGGCTGGAGTTATAGGCAGACTGAATAGCGAGGCAAGCATGGGCAAAGAGCACAAGGCCAGTATTGACGGGGATCAATGGGCGCAGTGTGTGCGAGAACGCGGCTGGCTCTGGGATGTCGCCTCGAACACGGCGGCGGGGCGGCCGGTGACGCTGATCCTGGCCCACGGCGCCGGCGCTCCGATGGACTCACCCTTCATGAACGACATGGCTGCACGCCTCGCCGGGCATGGCGTGAGCGTGTTGCGCTTCGAATTTCCGTATATGGCCCAGCGTCGCATCGACGGTGGAAAACGCCCGCCAAACCCAGCGCCGACATTGCTGCAGGCCTGGCGCGAGGTGTACACCGAGGTGCGACGTCATGTCGCTGGGGCCGTGGCTGTTGGCGGCAAGTCCATGGGCGGGCGCATGGCCAGCCTGTTGGCCGACGAGCTGGGCGCCGACGCACTGGTGTGCCTGGGGTACCCGTTCTACGCGGTAGGCAAACCGCAGAAACCCCGGGTCGAACATTTGGCCGAGCTGAAGACGCCGACGTTGATCGTGCAGGGTGAGCGCGATGCCTTGGGCAATCGGGCCGCGGTAGAGAGTTATGCGTTATCGCCGAGCATCGAGGTGATGTGGCTGGTGGCGGGGGATCATGACTTGAAGCCATTGAAGGCTTCCGGGTTCAGTCATGAGCAGCATCTGGAGGCTGCGGCGGTGCAGGTGGGCAGGTTTCTCGGTGCCTGTTAAGGCTTATCGGGGGCAGCCCCCTCCCACACTTGATGTACTCACAATCAAAATGCAGGAGGGTTCTACACCCCGATAGCGGTCTATCGGTTGAAACGCTCGACCAAGGAATACTGGCTGTTAGCTGTATGAGTCAGCTCCTCACTCAGTTGCGCCGAGTTCAGTGCCTGTTCCGAGGTTTGATCGGCCAGCAGCGCAATCGTGCTGATATTGCGGCTGATCTCTTCGGCCACCGAGCTTTGCTCCTCGGTCGCGGCGGCGATCTGGCTGGTCATGTCGGTGATGTGCGCCACCGCCTCGCTGATACCCACCAGCGCCTGATCCGCTTCCATCACCCGCGCCACGCCTTCTTCGGCCTGGCGATGCCCGGCGTCCATGGTCTGCACGGCCGCGCTGGCGGTTTGTTGCAGCTTGGCGATCAACGCATGGATTTGTCCGGTGGACTCGGTGGTGCGTTGCGCCAGCTGACGCACCTCATCGGCCACCACCGCGAAGCCGCGACCCATTTCCCCGGCGCGCGCCGCTTCGATGGCCGCGTTCAGGGCCAGCAGGTTGGTCTGGTCGGCAATGCCTTTGATCACGTCGACCACACCACCGATCTCGTCGCTGTCCTTGGCCAGTTGGGTCACGGTCACGCCGGTTTCGCCCACGGCGGTGGACAAGCGCTGAATCGCCTCGCGGGTTTCCCCGGCGATATCGCGGCCACGACCGGTGAGGCGGTTGGCTTCCTGCGTGGCATCGGCAGTACGTTGCACATGGCTGGCGACTTCCTGGGTGGTCGCGGCCATCTGGTTGACGGCGGTGGCAACCTGCTCGGTTTCCACACGCTGGCGTTCCAGGCTGCTGGAGCTGTTGTGCGCCAGGGTGTTGGATTGCGCCGCCTGGTCGTTGAGATGCTCGGCAGTGTCCTGCAAGCGCGTCAGACATGTCCTCAAGCGTGCCTCCTGGCTGAGGATCGACATCTCCAGGCGCGCCTGGGCGCCACGGCTGTCGGTGTACATCTGCGCGATCAACGGGTCGGAGGTGGTCTGCTCGGCCAGGCGCAGCAGGCGTTTGAGGCCACGCTGTTGCCAGCTCAGCCCCAACAGGCCCAACGGCACCGACAGTGCGGCGGCCAGGGCGAAGCCCCAATGGGAATTGAGCCACGCACCGATCATAAAGCTCAACTGGCTTACCAGGATAAACGGCAGCCAGTCCTGCAGCACCGGCAGCCATTTGTCGCGCCGTGGGATCGCCGACTTGCCCTGGTTGATGCGTTGATAGAGCGCTTCGGCCCGGCGGATCTGCTCGGCGGTGGGTTTGACCCGCACCGATTCGTAGCCGATCACCTGGTTGCCATCGAAGACCGGCGTTACATAGGCGTTAACCCAGTAGTGATCACCGGTCTTGCAGCGATTCTTGACAATGCCCATCCATGGCAAGCCTTGTTTGAGCGTCGACCACATGTGCGCGAATACAGCCGCCGGGACATCCGGGTGACGCACCAGGTTATGCGGGGCACGCAGCAGTTCTTCACGGCTGAACCCACTGATTTCGACAAACGCGTCGTTACAGTAAGTGATCACGCCCTTGGCATCCGTGGTGGAGATCAACCGTTGCTGAGCGGGGAAGGTACGTTCGCGCTGGGTAACGGGTTGGTTATTACGCATGATTGTTCAATCCGCAAGGCTTTCAGGGGGTATCGACCGGCACGGAGGTTTATTTAACTTATTTTTGCAACAATCAGCCGGCCAGCATCGGATACGTAAACAACCCGAAGTGAAGCAGGTTCAAGCCAAAATGCGTGGCAATTGCCGCGCCCAGGCCGCCAAACCGGTAAGCCAGGCCGTAGCCGACCCCGGCGATGCTCGCCAGCAGTACCCAGTGCCACCCCGCGCCCACATGCACCAGGCCGAACAACAGCGATGCCAGCAGCAGTGCGAGGTTGTCGCCGTAGGGCAGGTGCTGGAACCGTTGACTCAAGCCGCCTTGAATGTAGCCACGGAACAGCGCTTCTTCCACCAGCGTGACCAGCAGCAGGTTATTGAGCACCCACAGCCAGGCCTGGTCCGGCCATTTCGGTGCCCAACTGATGACGCCGAGCAGGGCCGCGCCGCCCAGGGCCGCGATGGCGGTAAGGGTCAAGGCCAGGGCGGTGACGCAGATCGACAGGCGCAACGCACGCCGGGCCACGATCCAGGGGCAGGCCAGCAGCAGCCAGAAGCCGATGAGGGGTTTGTCCTGGTTCAAGTACATCGAGAACGGCACCGCATCGGGGGTGAAGCGCTGCGGGTCGATCCCGCGACCATTGTAGAAACCGGGCAGCCAGTGCATCGCCAGGCCCAGCGCCACTACGATAAACAAACCATGGCCCACGTAGCGCGCCCAGGGTGCGCGTTGCCGGCGCACGGCATAGCCGGCGACCCACAACAGGGCGACTGACACCACCGCCAGCGCGCCGAGTTGGCCGTAAGCCAGGGCTGTTACATAACCGATGGAAAGCAGTGCCAGGTACAGCCAGGGCAATGTCAGCATGGGAAGATCCTTGAAAAAAAACGGGCGGCATTATAGCGAGCATCCCTGCAACCCTCATGAAACCTGGCTACAAGGTCTTGGCCCGGCTCCCCACGCGCAGCACCAGCCACAACGCGCCCGCAATCAACACCCCGCCATACAGGTGGGCCATCGACAGGGGTTCATCCAGTAATAACGCGCCCCACAGCACCCCGAACGGTGGGATCAGGAACGTGGTGGTCATCGAACGCACTGGACCGATGGCCGTCAGCAAGCGGAAGTACAGCACGTAGGCCAACGCCGTACACACCAACCCTAAGCCCAGCAACGATACCCAGACCCGCCAGCCACCCCAACTGGCCGGAGGCTGATACACCGCGCTGACGGCGAAAAGGGGTAACAGAAACAAGCTAGCGCCGAGCATGCTGCCCAGGGCGGCGAGGCGGCTGTCCAGGCCGCCGCGTTGATCCAGCCAGCGGCGTGCCAGGAAACCGGCAAAACCGTAGCAAGTGGTGGCCAGCAGGCAGGCGAGGGCGCCCATCAGCAAGGACAGGTCGAATGCCATCGGCCCGGCGCGGGTGAGCACGGCCACGCCCATCAGGCCCAGGCACACACCGGCGATTTTCGAGAATGTCAGGCGTTCGCTGAAAAACAGGCCGCCAATCAATACGCCCATCAGCGGCGTAGTGGCGTTGAAAATCGCTGAATAGCCGGCCGGCAGGACTTGGGCGGCCACCGAGTACATCGTCGCGGGGATCCCGGAATTGATCACCCCCAGCAGCAGGACAGTCCAGAATTTGCCGTGGAAATCCCATTTCACGCGCATCGCGGCCAACATCACCAGCAGCCCGGCGGCGGCGATCGACACGCGAAAAAATGCAGTCGGCAGCGTACCGATTTCCGGCGCGATGATGCGCATGAACAGAAAGCTCGCGCCCCAGATAGCGGCCAGCCCCAGCAGGTACAGGGTGTCGACAGGTCTCACGGAAAACTCCTACGCCAATAAGCCGGCGAGTGTTGCCCAGAGGCCTGCCTGACACAATCCCTGAGTGCAGGGCGAGGTAAAGCCGCTCCATGGCGGATGCAGGGTTTGCATGGGGCGGACCCGCGCCGCAAAAAACCTTCTTCTCCTGGGTTCGCGCACTGGCTAAGCTCAAGGGCTTCCAGATGCCCGTTCGAGGTTTCCCGCATGTCGCAACCCACGCCCGCCCTCGCCATCGCCCGTACGATCCTCGAAGGCTTCGACGATTACCGCGAACATTTTCGGCGGATCACCGACGGTGCCCGCGAGCGGTTCGAAAAAGCCCAGTGGCAGCTGGGCCAGGCGGCATCGGCGGCGCGTATCAATCTGTATGAAGAAAAGGTCGGTGAAGTCACCGCGCGTCTGCGCGCCGCGTTCGATGCCGGCGATCTGCTGGACATCGACCTGTGGCCCCTGGTGAAAAGCGCCTATATCGGCCTGATCGATCTGCGCTTCGACGATGAGTTGTCCGAGACCTGGTACAACTCGATCTTCTGCGGCCTGTTCAGCCATGACCTGATCAGCGACGGCTGCATGTTTATCCACACCACCCGGCCCAGCCTGCGGCGCGCACGAGCGGCGCAAACCCGCGTCTACGCGCCGGCCGGGCAGATTGGCGAGATGCTCGGGCAGATCGTTGAGGACTTCCGGTTCAGCGAGCCCTACGCCGACCTGGCGGCCGACTTGCGCCGGCTCGAAGCCCAACTGCGGGAAAACCTGCCGGATTGGGTGTGCAAAGACCCGGACCTCAAAGTCGAGCTGTTTTCCTCGGTGCTCTACCGCAATAAAGGGGCTTACCTGGTGGGGCGCATCTATACCCGCGACGAGCAATGGCCGTTGGTGATCCCGCTGCTGCACCGTGAAGGCCAGGGCATCCGCATCGACGCATTGATCACCGACGAGGCCGAGGTGTCGATCATCTTCTCGTTCACCCGCTCCTACTTCATGGTGGATGTGCCGGTGCCGGCGGAGTTCGTCGGTTTTTTAAAGCGCATCCTGCCCGGCAAGCACATCGCCGAGCTGTACACCTCGATCGGGTTCTACAAGCATGGCAAGTCGGAGTTCTACCGCGCATTGATCAACCACCTGGCGAGCACCGACGATCAGTTCATCATGGCCCCAGGCGTGCGCGGCATGGTCATGAGCGTGTTTACCCTGCCGGGCTTCAATACGGTGTTCAAAATTATCAAGGACCGTTTCTCGCCGTCCAAGAACGTCAACCGCGCCACGGTAATTGAGAAGTATCGGCTGGTAAAAAGCGTCGACCGCGTCGGGCGCATGGCCGATACCCAGGAGTTCGCCGATTTTCGCTTTCCGTTGAGCAAATTCGACCCCGACTGTCTGGCCGAACTGCTGGAGGTCGCCACCGACACCGTCGAAGTGGAGGGCGACACCGTGCTGATCCGCCACTGCTGGACCGAACGGCGCATGACCCCGCTTAATCTTTACCTGGAAAACGCGAACGATGCCCAGGTGCGCGAAGCCCTGGAAGACTACGGCCTGGCCATCAAGCAGTTGGCGGCCGCGAACATCTTCCCCGGCGACATGCTGCTCAAGAACTTCGGTGTCACCCGCCATGGCCGTGTGGTGTTCTACGACTATGACGAAATCTGCTTTCTCACCGAGGCCAACTTTCGTCACATACCCGCGCCGCGCACCCCCGAAGACGAAATGGCCAGCGAACCCTGGTATTCCATCGGTCCGCTGGATGTGTTCCCGGAAGAATTCCCGCCGTTCCTGTTTGCCGACGCCGGCCAGCGCAAGCTGTTCGATGAATTGCATGGCGAGTTGTACAACGCCGATTACTGGAAAGGCCTGCAGGAGGCGATTCGCGCGGGCAAGGTGATCGATGTGTTTCCGTACCGGCGCAGGTGGGGAGAAATATCTTGAGCAACGGTCGTTAAGCAAATTCTGGAGCGCGCTATCCCAAACTACCGGCAATTATAAAATTGCCAGTAGTTGAGGGTAGTAGGAGGCGAGTTTACTTTTTGGCCAGAAAGGGCGTGTTTTTGTTAGTTTCCAGCAGCTTGTCACTCCAGTTGCTCAAACGATTTCTGTCGGTTTCGTTGGACGAAGTGCTCTGGCTTTTAGAAGTTGCCTGATAGAGCTGGTTCATCGACTCCTTGTAAGCGTTGTCAATATTTTTGGTTGGAAGCCCCTTGTCCTGCAGTTCAATTTTTCTCTGTAGTAAACCTATAGGTCTATCAACGGAGCTTCGATCGAAGTTGGTCGCGGGAAAGTCGGTGGGAAGACTTTTTAAGGTTTCAATTGTCTTCCACGAGCCGGAAGAGGCTGCCGATGCGCCTTGCGGCATGCTGTCGGGTGTACGTTGGTGCTTTACCGCAAATGAGTGTCCATAGCCGCCGTCGCGGGAGGAAGACATACGGTCTATTGGCATAATAAGCTCCGTTTTCAGTGATAGTGTTTTGATATTCAGATATACCCGGCAATCTATTGAAACCTGCGTATTCCACCCATCAAATCGGACTTCCGCTTTTGGGTAGTGCGAAAGTAATACAAGGAGCTGTAGTAAAAATCGCTGCCAGGTCAGGCACGAGGGATTGCAATGTGATGCAACATCTCCTGACGTCTCAAAATCTGCGACAATCGCCCGCATTCCATCGACCGACGCTGCGCAGGTCTCACCTGCCTCACCCAAAAGACCCTTGCCGCCCTGATGACTGAACAAGCGCCCACTATCGACCAACTGCTCAAAAACCTCGATCACGCCATGCTCGCCGACCGTCACCGCTTGCGTCGGCAACTGCTTGAGTTGCGCAAGAAACCCGACGAGGAAAAGTTGGCGCAGTGGGTCGCGCGCATGCAGGCATCCTGTGCCCAGGTGACAGCGCGGCGCGCCAGCCTGCCGCTGATCCGCTATGACGACAGCCTGCCGATTGCCGCCAAGCGCGATGAGATCAAGGCCGCGCTGCAAGCGCATCAAGTGCTGATCATCGCCGGCGAAACCGGTTCGGGTAAGACCACCCAGTTGCCGAAGATCTGCCTGGAGATCGGTCGCGGCCAGTACGGTTTGATCGGCCACACCCAGCCTCGCCGGATCGCTGCGCGCAGCGTGGCCAGCCGCGTTGCCGAAGAACTGGCCACGCCCCTGGGCGCGCTGGTCGGTTACCAGGTGCGTTTCGAAGACCAGAGCGACGCCAACACGCTGATCAAACTGATGACCGACGGCATCCTGCTGGCGGAAACCCAGAACGACCGCTACCTGGAACGCTATGACACGATCATCGTCGACGAAGCCCACGAACGCAGCCTGAACATCGACTTCCTGCTCGGCTACCTCAAGACCCTGCTGCCGCGCCGCCCGGACCTGAAAGTCATCATCACCTCGGCGACTATCGATCTGGAGCGCTTCTCCAAGCACTTCGACGATGCGCCGATTGTCGAAGTGTCGGGCCGCACGTTTCCGGTGGAGACCTGGTACCGCCCGCTGACGCTGGAGCAGGACGAGGAGGGCAACCGCGTCGAGGATGACCTGACCGTGGACCAGGCGATCCTCGCCACCCTCGATGAAATCGCCGCCTATGAGCGCAGCGAGCGCCGCAGCCCCGGCGATGTCCTGGTGTTCCTGCCGGGCGAGCGCGAAATTCGCGACGCCGCCGATATGCTGCGCAAGGCCCAGCTCAAGCACACCGAGATCCTGCCGCTGTACGCGCGTCTGTCGCCCGCCGAACAGCAGCGGATTTTCCAGTCACATCCAGGTCGGCGCGTGGTGCTGGCGACCAACGTCGCGGAAACTTCGCTGACCGTACCGGGCATTCGCTACGTGATCGACAGCGGCACCGCGCGCATCAGCCGCTATAGCTACCGCGCCAAGGTGCAGCGCCTGCCGATCGAGGCGATTTCCCAGGCCAGCGCCAACCAGCGTAAAGGTCGCTGCGGCCGGGTCGAGCCGGGTATCTGTGTGCGGTTGTACAGCGAAGAGGACTTTATCGGTCGCCCGGAATTTACCGACCCGGAGATCCTGCGTACCAACCTCGCCGCCGTGATCCTGCAGATGCTGCACCTGCGCCTGGGCGAAATCACCGACTTCCCATTTATCGAACCGCCGGACGGCAAGGCCATCAGCGACGGTTTCAACCTGCTGCAGGAATTGTCGGCGGTGGACCGCAACAGCCAGCTCACGCCGCTCGGCCGGCAATTGGCGCGCCTGCCGGTGGACCCGCGCATGGGGCGTATGTTGCTGGAAGCGGCCAAGCTTGGCAGCCTGCAGGAAGTGCTGATCGTGGCCAGCGCCATGTCGATCCAGGACCCGCGCGAGCGGCCGCCGGAGCGCCAGCAGGCCGCCGACCAGGCCCACGCGCAGTGGAAGGATCCGGACTCGGACTTCGCCGGATTGGTGAATCTGTGGCGCGGTTTTGAAGAGCAGCGCCAGGAGCTGACAGCCAGCCCGCTGCGTAACTGGTGTCGCAAGAACTTCCTCAACTACCTGCGCCTGCGCGAATGGCGCGATTCTCATCGCCAGTTGAGTCTGATTTGCCGCGACATGCAGCTGAGCCTTAATAAAGAACCGGCGGACTACCCCAAACTGCACAAGGCCGTGCTGTCCGGCCTGCTCAGCCAGATCGGCCAGAAAACCGAGGACGGCGATTACCTGGGCGCGCGTCAGCGACGCTTCTGGATTCACCCGTCCTCGGGCATCGGCAAAAAGCGCCCGCAGTGGCTGATGACCGCCGAATTGGTGGAAACCACCAAGCTGTATGCACGCATGGTGGCCAAGATCGACGCCGACTGGATCGAGCCGCTGGCCGGGCACCTGATCAAGAAAAACCACTTCGAGCCGCATTGGGAGAAGAAGCGCGGCCAAGTGGTGGCGTTTGAGCAGATCACCCTGTTCGGGCTGATTGTGGTCGGCCGCCGGCCGGTGCATTACGGGCCGGTCGACCCGGTCGTCTCTCGGCAATTGTTTATCCGCGAAGGCCTGGTGCGCGGTGAGATTCAGTCGCGCGCCAAGTGCCTCAGCGCCAACCAGCGCTTGCTGGAACAGCTCGACGAACTGGAAGCCAAGGCCCGCCGCCGCGATATCCTGGCCGACGAAGAAACCCTGTACGCCTTCTACGATGCGCGCTTGCCGGCGGAGATCCACCAGACTGCGACCTTTGACAGCTGGTACAGAATCAACAGCCAGAAAGACCCGCAATTGCTGATCATGCGCGAAGAGGACGTGCTGGCCCGCGAGGCCAGTGAAGTCACCGCCGCGCATTATCCCGACACCCTGCACCTGGGCGATCTGGCGCTGGCTTTGAGTTACCACTTTGAACCCAATCATCCGCGCGACGGCGTGACCCTGCGCGTGCCGGCGCCGCTGTTGCCGGCGTTGCCCGCCGAACGCCTGGAGTGGCTGGTGCCCGGGATGATCGAAGCCAAGTGCATCGCGCTGGTGCGCAACCTGCCCAAGGCCCTGCGCAAGAACTTTGTGCCAGTGCCGGACTTCGTCAAGGCTGCGCTGCAGCGCATCGAATTCGGCCAGGGCTCATTGCCCCAGGCACTGGGGCGCGAACTGCTGCGCATGACCGGTGCTCGGGTCAGCGACGAAGCCTGGGCCGAGGCGGCGCAGCAGGTGGAGAGTCACCTGAAGATGAACCTGGAAGTGGTCGACGGTCAGGGCAAGTTCCTAGGCGAGGGCCGTGACCTGGCCGAACTGACCGCACGCTTCGCCGAAGCCAGCCAGGCCGCGTTGGCCGTGCCGCAGACCGCGAAGAGCCAGCAACCCGTGGAGGCCAAGGTGTTTGCGGCGGTGGCCGAGAAGACCCAGCAAAACATCGCCGGGCTGTCGATGACGGTGTACCCGGCCCTGGTGGAAGAGAATGGCACGGTCAAGGAAGGGCGCTTCTCGACCGCCGCCGAGGCTGAATTCCAGCACCGTCGGGCGTTGCAGCGCCTGCTGATGCAGCAACTGGCGGAACCGGCCAAATTCCTGCGCGGCAAATTGCCCGGTCTTACCGAGTTGGGCCTGATGTACCGTGAACTGGGGCGTGTCGACGCGCTGGTCGAGGACATCCTGCTGGCCAGCCTCGACACCTGTGTGTTGGAAGGCGAAACCAGCCTGCCGCGTGACGGTGCCGGCCTGGCAGCGCTGGCCGACCGCAAGCGCGGCGGCTGGACCGAGCACGCCGAGCGCCTGGCGCGCCTGACCCTTGAGGTGCTGAAGCTCTGGCATGGCCTGCAAAAGCGCTTCAAAGGCAAGATCGACCTGGCCCAGGCGGTGGCCTTGAATGACATCAAGCAGCAATTGAGCAACCTGGTGTACCCAGGCTTCGTGCGCGAAACCCCGGCGCAATGGTTCAAGGAACTGCCGCGCTACCTCAAGGCCATCGAGCTGCGCCTGGAGAAGCTGCCCAGCCAGGTACAGAAAGACCGGGTGTGGAGCGGCGAACTCAGCGGCCTGTGGATGCAGTACCAGAACCGCCTGAACAAACACACCCAGGAAGGCAAGCGCGACCCGCAACTTGAGCTGTACCGCTGGTGGCTGGAGGAATACCGCGTGTCACTGTTTGCCCAGCAGCTTGGAACCAAGGTGCCGATTTCCGACAAGCGATTGAGCAAGCAGTGGAGCCTGGTCGAGGCCTGATCTCTTTCTCGTTATCCAGGCAGGCAGACCAATATATGAGAGGGTGCGTGTCCCCTCTCATGGTGAAACCATCTGGCAGATGACGCCAAATCCCTGGGTTTGTGGCAAACTTCGCCGCTATAAATGCCGGGATCGTCGCAAAAGTCTGCGACGCGATGGAATAAAGCGATGCCAGTTTGGTGTCCGCAGTGCGGAATCGGACTACTTACAGTTTGGTACGACGGTACCAATATCTTCTGCCTGACAGATTTAGAGGAACGACCGTGCATAACGTCGTCATCAGCGGCACTGGCCTGTACACCCCGGCCAACAGCATCTCCAACGAAGAGCTGGTGCAGTCTTTCAATACCTACGTGCATCAGTTCAATCGCGACAACGCCGAGGCCATCGAGCGCGGTGATGTGCAGGCGCTGACCGAATCCAGCGCGGCCTTTATCGAAAAAGCATCGGGTATCAAGAGCCGCTTCGTGATGGACAAGGACGGCATTCTCGATCCTCAGCGCATGGCCCCAAGCCTCCCGGAGCGCAGCAACGACGAGTGGTCGGTGCTCTGTCAGATGGCCGTTGGCGCCGCCGAACAGGCTCTGCAGCGCGCCGGCAAGACCGCCGCCGACATCGACGGCGTGATCGTCGCCTGCTCCAACCTGCAGCGCGCTTACCCGGCCATCGCCATCGAAGTCCAGGAAGCCCTGGGTATTGCGGGCTTCGGTTTCGATATGAACGTAGCCTGTTCCTCCGCCACGTTCGGCATCCAGAACGCCGCCAACAGCATCCAGCTGGGGCAGGCGCGGGCGATCCTGATGGTCAACCCGGAAGTGTGCACCGGCCACCTGAACTTTCGTGACCGCGACAGCCACTTCATCTTCGGTGATGCAGCCACGGCGGTGATCCTGGAGCGCGCCGACCTGGCCACGTCCGAGCATCAGTTCGAGGTGGTGAGCACTAAATTGCTGACCAAGTTTTCCAATAACATCCGCAACAACTTCGGCTTCCTCAATCGCGCGGCGCCGGAAGGCATCGGCGCGCCGGACAAACTGTTCGTGCAGGAAGGTCGCAAGGTGTTCCGCGATGTATGCCCGATGGTCGCTGAGCTGATTGGTGTACATCTGGAAGAAAACCAACTGAATGTGGCGGATGTGAAGCGCTTCTGGCTGCATCAGGCTAATCTGAGCATGAACCACCTGATCGTGAAGAAACTGTTGGGCCGTGAAGCCTCCGTGGAAGAGGCGCCGGTGATTCTCGACACCTATGCCAACACCAGTTCGGCCGGTTCCGTGATTGCCTTTCACACCTACCAGGACGATTTGCCCAAGGGCTCCGTCGCGGTGCTCAGCTCGTTTGGCGCGGGTTATTCGATCGGCAGTGTCATTCTGCGCAAACGTTGATAACACCGAGGTCATCTATGGCAGCCGCGGACGACGCTCACCTGCTTGAGCGCCTGCTCAAGGGCGAGCAGCGTGCCTATAAGGAGCTGGTCAGCACCTATCAAAGTGCGATGCGGGCGGTGGCGTATGCCATCGTCGGCCAGCGCCACGCCGATGAAATCGTGCAGGACGCCTGGCTGGCGGTGGTGCGCAACCTCGGCAAGTTCGAAGGGCGCTCCAGCTTAAAGACCTGGTTGCTGACCATTACGGCCAACGCCGCCAAGGGCCGCTACAAGCAGAATCGTCGGGAAGTGCTGCTCGACGATTTGCCCTCGCCCCATGGCACCATCGGCGATGACCGTTTCAGCCCCGATGACGGTCACTGGGCCGTCGCCCCCTACGCCTGGCACCAGGACACGCCGGAGGCTTTACTCACGGAGGACGAACTGCGCGACTGCCTGGAACATACGTTGCTCAGTTTGTCCGAGCTGCAAAGCAGCGTGCTGGTGTTGCGCGAGCGTCAGGGCCTGGCATTGGAGGAGATCTGTAATTTGCTGTCCCTCTCGCTCTCCAATGTGCGAGTGCTGTTGCATCGGGCACGGCTTAAAGTCTTCGCCACGGTGGAGCATTTTGAGGAAACCGGCGAATGCTGACCTGTAAAGAACAAGTGGCGCGTTCCAGTGACTATCTCGATGGGCAATTAACCTTTCGCGAGCGCCTGCTGGTGCGTCATCATTTGATGTTCTGCCCGAACTGCCGTCGCTTTATCCGGCAGATGCGCCTGATGCAGGCGACCTTGAAAATCATGCCTGATGCGCCGGTCACGGATGTGGATGCCTTGGCGCAGCGGCTCGCTGACGAGCGGCGCAAAGACCAGAAAGACGGGAAATAACCAGGCTCGCGTGGGTGAGCCGAACGGATGATGGGGATCGCCCCGCCCACGCCAGACTGTGACAACCACCTCAGGCCTTCCTGCCCCAAGGTGTACAACGCTTAGCTTCAGAACTTGGCTTCGGCATCCAACTGCAGGGTGTTGGTGTCGGCGTCGCGCTGGGTACGGCTGGAGAAATCCGCTTTGGTCAGGAAGTAGGTGGCACCGACGGCGAAGTTCTTGTCGATGTCGTAGCCCACTTTGAACTTATGGCCGCGTGAACCGGTGGTGCCGTTGGCGAAGTCCGAGTCGGTGAAGGCGCCGACCACGGCGTTACGCTGGGTGTCGCGGTAGTTGTAGTCCAGGTTGAAACCGAACACCTTGGACTTGGCACCCAGCAGCCAGGCGGTGTCCTGATCGGTGGAGGCGTCGTTGTTTTTCACGTATTGACCGTACAGCGACAGCGGTACAGCCAGTCCGCCGATGTCCAGTTGGCTGAAACCTTCGTACAGGCGGAACTCTTCGTTGGCCGAGTTACCGTTGACCGCCAGCGCGCACGGCGTGGTGGTCGTGGTGCAGCGGCTGTCTTCATCGTTCTTGTACGCGTAGACGCTGCCGCCCACGGTCAGTTTCAGGTTGTCGGTGAGCGAGATACGCGAGCCCAACTGGCCGGCGGTCAGGCGCAGGTCGTGACGGAACTGCACGCCGTCGCCGTCGACGTTGTCCTTGAGGTTGTAGTTGCCGATGCTGCCGAACAGCTCGGCGCTGCTGCCCAGAGGATACTTGTAGGTCAGCGCCAGACCTTCAGGGTTGATGTCGCTATCCCAGATCACGTCGCCCATATTGACCCACGGTTGCAGCATCTTGCCGCCGATTACGTGCAGGTTCTTGATCTGGTCAGGGTGGTAGTCGATGTAGCCCAGGTCCAGCCAGATCGACTTCTTGTCGAAGTAGCCATCCTGATCCTGGTTGGTGGAGCGGGCGTCGTCGCCGCCGCCGGTGGCGATACGGATACCGGTGTCCACTTGCGGGTTGATCTCGGTGTAGGCGCCCAGACGGGCACGGATACGCTGACGATCCTTGTCGCGGCCACCGTTGTTGGGCTCGCCGTCGATCTTGATGGTTTCCTGGCGGAAACGCACATCACCCTTGAATTGCGTCTTGGCTGCCCACGCCAGCTTCTGATCGAACACGCTCAAATCGTTGGTCTTTTTGGCGGTGGCCGCGATCTGTTCGTTGGTCTCTTGTTGAGCTTGCCGTGCGATCTGCTGTTCTTTCTGGTCTTTGGCCAACTCGGTTTGCAGTTCGGTGTACTGCGCCGCGGTGATCTGGCCGTTGGCCTTGAGCATGTCGAGCAATTTAGCGTCGACTGCGGCGCTGGCCGGAACACTCAGGGCCAGCAACAGGCCGCCGCACAGGACCGCCGCAGTTTTAGTGGAAGCAAGACGCATATCAATCTCCGAAAGTGAGGAGGGATGGCAAACCATCCAGGACACAACCGACCGATGACGGACGGAAAAGTAACCACCTGCTAGAACCAGGTGCTCTAAAAACAGGCGTCAGTATCGCGATGGTTTATGACGGAGCGGTGGCAAAGTGATGTCATGTCGATGACAAATGAATCGAGCGCGGAACTATCGGTTTAGAGCCTTGTCCGGCGATTCGGGCGTGTATCGATGCTGGCGATAGGCGATACTCGCCAGGCTTTCACGCCATGATGTAGTGAGGATGCCGATGCCGTTGCAACGTCTGGACAACCTGTCCGAAATCTCCCCGCAGGTATGGGATGCGCTGGTGCCGAGCGCCCAGCCCTTTGTGCGTCACGCCTTCCTCAGCGCTTTGGAAGACAGTGCCAGCCTCGGTCCGCAGTCAGGCTGGAAAGCGGAGCATTTGCTGCACTGGGAGGGCGATCGACTGGTGGCGGCCCTGCCCGGTTATCGCAAATGGCATTCCTATGGCGAGTACGTGTTCGATCACGGCTGGGCCGATGCCTGTGCGCGTGCCGGGATCGAGTACTACCCCAAACTGTTGGTGGCGGTGCCGTTCAGCCCCGTCAGCGGCCCGCGTTTGCTGGCCGCCAGCGTCGAGGACGGTTTCGAACTGCTCAACAGTCTGCCCGGTTACCTGGAAATAGAAGGGCTCTGCAGCGCACATATCAACTTCACCGACGGGCTGGCCGATGAAGCCTTGGCCGGCCAACCGGGCTGGTTGCAGCGCCTGGGTTGTCAATTCCACTGGCAGAACCGCGATTATCGCGACTTCCAGGACTTCCTCGACGCTCTGAGCTCGCGCAAGCGCAAGCAGATGCGCAAGGAGCGCGAGCAGGTAGCGGGGCAGGGCATCGCGTTCGAATGGCTGCAAGGTCACGAACTGAGCGAGGCGCAGTGGGATTTTGTCTACGCCTGTTACGCCAATACCTACGCGGTCCGTCGCCAGGCGCCGTACCTGACCCGCGCCTTTTTCAGCCTGCTGGCCGAGCGTATGCCCGAGGCGATCCGCGTGGTCCTGGCCAAGCAAGGCACACGTCCGGTGGCCATGGCCTTCAGCCTGATCGGCGGCGACAGCTTCTACGGCCGCTACTGGGGCTGCCTGGCGGAGTTCGACCGCCTGCATTTCGAAACCTGTTTCTACCAGGGCATGGATTACGCCATCGCCCACGGCCTGCAACGATTCGACGCCGGCGCCCAGGGCGAACACAAACTGATCCGTGGGTTCGAACCGGTGATCACGCGTTCATGGCACTACCTGCGGCATCCGGGCTTGAAGAGCGCGGTGGAGGATTTTCTCGAGCGCGAACGGGTAGGGATTCTGGCGTATGCCGAGGAGGCGAGGGCGGCGCTGCCGTATCGGCAGGTATAAAGACCGTTGGTCTGCATCGGTACTCACAGGTAATAATCTGGCTATCATGTATGTACAAAAGTACATACAGGCGTTTGCCATGCATTTTGAATGGGATGATTCCAAGAACAAGGCCAATATCTCCAAGCACGGCATCGATTTCAATGACGTCCCCGATATATTTCGCCATCCAATGCTGGCCTTGCGCGATGATCGAGCGGATTATGGGGAAGAGCGTTGGATATGTATTGGTTGGATAAAACTGTTAATGGGTGTAGTCGTATACACCGAGCGATGTGGTGATGTGATTCGTATCATCTCCGCGCGAAAGGCAACTAAGAAGGAGGCCAAATACTATGACGCAAACATCCAAAACTGATTGGGAGCGCCTGGCCAAAATGAGTGATAAAGAGATCGATACCAGCGATATCCCTGAATTGGACGCCGAATTTTTCCGTCGTGCGGAGTTGCGTGTGCCTGTAAAACAGGCAGTGACTATTCGGCTGGATGCCGACGTTCTTGAGTGGTTCAAAGGTCAAGGCACGGGTTATCAGACGCGGATCAACCAGTTGTTGCGCCAATACATGCAGGCCCATCAGGGGTGAGCAGGTGCCCTGATCCTTCTTTGCATGGGGTGTCAAGCTTGAGGCCCTTTATCCAGCCCCACTTTCACAACGGCGCTGCGGCGACCGTACTGTCGCTGACCTGAGCGACGATACACGTCGGTAATCCCCTTACCGTGTTGCCCGTGAGGAGCTTGCCTGTGGCAAGCCCGCTCACGACAACGTGGCCCCTCACCGATCTGTCAGTCAGTCGATACCGACGAAGCCACCGGTTTGATGCTGCCAGAGCCGCGCATACAGCCCGCCATGGGCCAGCAGTTCGGCATGGCTGCCACTTTCGGCGACCGCGCCTTT
The DNA here is from genome assembly GCF_030209095.1 of Pseudomonas sp. lyk4-R2A-8. NCBI lineage: Bacteria > Pseudomonadati > Pseudomonadota > Gammaproteobacteria > Pseudomonadales > Pseudomonadaceae > Pseudomonas > Pseudomonas sp. lyk4-R2A-8. The sequence goes on along the minus strand of NZ_JARVSS010000004.1, from coordinate 284,451 downwards.
CTCCAGCACCACCAGGCGGTCCATGCGGGCGATGGTCGACAGGCGGTGGGCAATTGCGATCACCGTTTTGCCTTGCATCAGGGTTTCCAGGCTTTCCTGGATCGCCGCTTCCACTTCCGAGTCCAGCGCCGAGGTGGCCTCGTCCATGATCAGGATCGGCGCGTCCTTGAGCAGCACCCGCGCAATGGCGATGCGCTGGCGTTGCCCGCCGGAGAGTTTCACCCCGCGCTCGCCGACGTGAGCATCCAGTCCGGTGCGGCCTTCAGCGTCCGACAGTAAGGGGATGAACTCATCGGCGCGCGCTTTATGAATCGCCCTCCAGAGTTCTTCGTCAGTGGCATCGGGCTTGCCGTACAGCAGGTTGTCGCGGATCGAGCGGTGCAGCAGCGACGTGTCCTGGGTGATCATGCCGATCTGTTCGCGCAGGGTCTCCTGGGTCACTTCGGCGATATTCTGGCCGTCGATGAGGATACGCCCACCCTGCAGGTCGTAAAGGCGCAGCAGCAGGTTGACCAGCGTCGATTTGCCCGCGCCGGAGGGGCCGATCAGGCCGATTTTTTCCCCGGCCTTGATGCTCAGGTTGAGGCCGCCAATGATCCCGCTTTTTTTGCCGTAGTGAAAATCCACCTGCTCGAAGCGCACTTCGCCATGGGGTACGTTCAGGCGTGGAGCATTGTCGCGGTCGGTCACGGCCAGCGGCTGGGCGATGGTTTTCAGGCCGTCCTGGACCATGCCGATGTTTTCGAAAATGCCATTGACCACCCACATGATCCAGCCGGACATGTTGACGATGCGGATCACCAGGCCAGTGGCCAGGGCGATGGCGCCCACCGAGATCAGCGACTGGGTCCACAACCACAGCGCCAGGCCCGTGGTGGTGACGATCAGCAGGCCGTTCATGGTGGTGATGGCAATGTCCATGCTGGTGACCACGCGGCTGGCCAACTGGGTTTTTTCAGTCTGCTCGATCAGCGCTTCCTTGGCGTATTGCTGCTCGTACTGAGTGTGTGCGAACAGCTTCAAGGTGGTGATGTTGGTGTAGCCGTCGACGATGCGCCCCATCAATTTGGAGCGCGCCTCGGAGGAGATCACCGAGCGTTCCTTGACCCGCGGTACGAAGTAACGCAATGCCAGGCTGTAGCAAATGATCCAGCTCACCAGTGGGATCATAAGACGCCAGTCCGCCTCGGCAAACAGCACCAGGGAACTGATGGCATAGATCGCCACGTGCCAGATGGCATCCACTGCCGCCACGGCGGAGTCGCGCAGCGAATTGCCGGTTTGCATGATGCGCTGGGCGATTCGTCCGGCGAAGTCGTTCTGGAAGAAATTCAGGCTCTGCTTGAGCACGTAGCTGTGGTTCTGCCAGCGGATCAGGCTGGTCATGCCGGGGCTGATCGTCTGGTGCACCAGCAGGTCATGCAGGGCGCCGAAGATCGGGCGCAGCAGCAGGGCAACCACGGCCATCCAGATCAGCTCGGTGCTGTGTACCTGGAAGAAGTCCGCGGGTGGCGTGCCCTGGGCCAGGTCGATGATGCGACTCAGGTAGCTGAACAGCGCGACTTCGATCAGCGCGCCGATCAAGCCCACCACCAGCAGGGCGGCGAAGTGCGGCCATACCTGGCGCAGGTAATAGAGGTAGAAGGGCAGGACTTTGTCAGGCGGGGCGGCGCTGGGCGCGTCGCGGAAAATATCGATCAGTTGTTCGAAACGACGATAGAGCATTGGGGTTGACGCCCGCCGGGCGGGCTCTCCTTTCAGGTGCGCGCGCAGCCTTGTGGGCTGCGCGCGGTGCGTCCTGCAGACTTCAGTCGATGCGCTTGGCCGACTTGATCACGACAGGGTCGATTGGCACGTTCTGCATGCCTTGCTTGGTGGTGGTCTGGGAGTTGACGATGATATCGACCACGTCCATGCCCTTGACCACTTTGGCGAATACCGCGTAGCCGGCATCGCGGCCGGGGTCGAGGAAGGCGTTGTCAGCCACGTTGATGAAAAATTGGCTGGTGGCCGAATCCGGGTTCGAGGTGCGCGCCATCGACAGCGTGCCACGCACGTTGTGCAGGCCGTTGCTGGCTTCGTTCTTGATGGGGGCTTCGGTCGGTTTTTGCACCATCTGCGTAGTGAAACCGCCGCCCTGGACCATGAAACCCGGAATCACACGGTGGAAAATCGTGTTGGTGTAGAAGCCTTTGTCGACATAGGCCAGAAAGTTCTTGGTACTGATCGGCGCCTTGACCGGGTCCAGTTCGATTTCAATCTGGCCATTGGTGGTGTCGAGCAGAACGTGCGGCGCCTTGGCCGGCTCTGCCGCCATCAGGTTGGCAGCGAACAAGGCGGAACCGGCGAAGAAGGCGATTTTTTTCAGCATGGGTCAGTGATCCTGGTAGTGGTGTCGACGGTCTTTAGAAAATCGAGCAGGGTCGTGTTAAAGGCGTCGGGTTGATCCAAAGGCGTGGCATGGCGGGAATCTTCGATGACCACCAGTCGCGCATCGGGCAGCAGTTTTACATAGATTTCTTTTTGCGCCACGGGGGTGTAGTCGTGGTCGGCGCTGATGACCAGGGTTGGACAGGCGATCCTGGAAAGTCGTTCCTGCACGCTCCAGCCCACAATCGCATCGAAGCTGGCGAGATAAGCACGTTTGTCGTTTGTTGCCCAGCGCTCGGCCATTTTGCGACGCAGATCGGCCTGCTGCGGTTTGGGAAACAACCGCTCGGCCAGGGCCTTGCCGATGCTGCTCAGGCTGAGCACGCGCGTCAGTGTCCAGCGCTTGGCCCATTGCCAATGGTCATTGACGCTGCGTACCTTGACCTCGGGCGCGCTGTTGACGATGCACAGGCTGCGCACCAGGCCGGGCGCGTCCACCGCCAGCTGAAAGGCGATCATACCGCCCATGGACAGCCCGGACACATGGGCCGGCGGCAGGTCGAGGTGGTCGATCAGCGCGATCAGATCCGCGCTGAAGCCCGGGATACTGTAACGCTCGCGCGGCTTGTCGGAGCGCCCATGGCCGCGTACATCCACCACGATCAGGCGGTAATGCCGGGACAGTACCGGCACCTGCAGCTCCCAATCCTGGCTGCTGGAACCCAGGCCGTGGATCAGGATCAGCGGAGTACCGTGGCCGTATTCCGTGTAGTGCAGGGTGCAGCCTTGATGGTCGAACCAGGCCATGCACGAACTCCGTTTCAGGCTTGCCGAGGCGCGGCGAAAGGCGCGTCCAGCGGGGCGGTGTCGAAGGTGCGCAGCAATTCGACAAGGATCTGCGTGGCCGGGCCCAAGGGTTTGTCCTTGTTTGAGTACAGAAAGAACGTCGGGTGGCGGCTGCCGCCCTGTTCCAAGGGTAGCTGCTTGAGTACGCCCTCGGCGAGTTCGCGTTCGATCATGTGGCGTGGCAACCAGGCAAAACCCAGGCCGCTGCCCACAAAGGACGCCGCCGTGGCCAGGCTGCCGACGGTCCAGCGTTGTTCGGCGCCGAGCCAGCCCACATCTCGCGGTTGCTGGCGACCGGAGTCGCGGATCACCACTTGCATCTGGCTCTCCAGGTCCTGGAAGCTCAGCGCGCGGTTCATGCGATGCAGGGCATGCTCGGGGTGGGCCACGGCGACGAACTCCACATCGCTCATCTCGGTGCCCAGGTAGCCGGGGATACTGAACCCGCAAATCGCCAGGTCGGCCACGCCTTCGATCAGCAGCTCTTCGACACCGGACAACACCTCCTCGCGCAGCCGCACACGGCAACCCCGGCTTTGTGGCATAAATGCGCTCAAGGCGCGCACCAGCCGGGCGTTGGGGTAGGCGGCGTCCACCACCAGGCGCACTTCGGCTTCCCAACCCTGCTCCATATGGTGGGCCAGGTCTTCCAGCTGGCTGGCGTTCTTCACCAGTTGCCGCGAGCGGCGCAACAGCACTTCGCCGGCATCGGTGAGCACCGCCTTGCGCCCGTCGATGCGCAGCAGCGGCACGCCGAGCTGGTCCTGCATGCGGGCCACGGTGTAGCTCACCGAAGACTGCGAACGGTGCAGCGCTTCGGCCGCCTGGGCGAAGCCGCCATGGTCGACCACGGCTTGCAGCGTGCGCCATTGATCGAGGGTAACGCGGGGCGCTTTCAAGATAGGTTCCTCTTGTCCTAAGCTGGCGGTCCTTATTGGAGACTGCCGAATGAGAAAATTCTGTTGTGTGTTGCTGGCGCTGTTGCCGATGAGTGCGTTTGCCTACCCCATCGATGTGACCAAAAAGATCGAAGGCGTGAGCCTGGACTACACGGCGTCCGACGTGGACGATGACATCAGTTCGATTCAACTGAATAACTACGGCACCATTGACGCACAGTGTTCGGTAGTCTTCACCAACGGTCCGGAATCGCCCCGTCGACGTAATGTCTCGGTGCCGGCCGGCAAAAGCACAAACACCACGGTCAAGTTCACCCGCTCCATTATCAAGATGCGTATCGCTCTGGAGTGCGCCCCGAAATAGCGCGCCGGTGGAGCGCTCTACAGGGATACCCGGTTAATCAACAAATTTCTAGATGGGTTATAGCAGTTTTTTGCGCTTTTTAATCGAATCAGCCCTGGATAATCTTTTCTCCATCGACTTACAGCAGTTTCAGATGGAGCCTACAGAGCCATGTCCAACGTTCTGATTATTGAAAGCAGTGCACGTCAGCAGGATTCGATCTCCCGCCAGCTCACCCGGCAGTTCATCGGCCAATGGCGCGCCGCTCACCCGGCGGACCGCATCAGCGTGCGCGACGTGGCCCTTAACCCGGTGCCGCACCTGGACGCGAATTTGCTCGGCGGCTGGATGAAGGCGGCGGAGCAGCGCAATGACGACGAACAGATCTCCCTCGACCGCTCCAACGAATTGACCGATGAACTGCTCGCCGCCGACGTGCTGGTGCTGGCGGCGCCGATGTACAACTTCGCCATCCCCAGCACGCTGAAAGCCTGGCTGGACCACGTGTTGCGTGCCGGTGTGACGTTCAAATACACCCCCACCGGGCCTCAGGGGCTGCTGACCGGCAAGCGCGCCATCGTGCTCACCGCTCGCGGCGGTATTCATACCGGCGCCAGCTCCGATCACCAGGAACCGTACCTGCGTCAGGTCATGGCCTTCATCGGGATTCACGACGTCACCTTCATTCATGCCGAAGGGGTGAACCTGAGCGGTGACTTCCAGGAGAAGGGCATCAACCACGCCAAGGCGCTGATTGCCCAGGTGGCGTGATCCTTTAATCGCCACGTAATCGCCCGGTGTTTATATCGCTCCACGCCAACCCTTCAAGTACGCGTAACGAACCTCCCTTTGCACTTGTTGCTCCTGAGTGCTCCTGCCCGACTGCCGCTATAGCGAGGTCGGGTTTTTTTTGCCTCCAGTTTCGTCCCGCGACGAAAAGCTTTAATGTCCCGCCCATTCGAAACGAGGCGCGCATGGGCTATCTACTGGTTGTCACCCTGATTCAGGCATTTTCCTTCAGCTTGATCGGCGAATACCTCGCCGGTCACGTCGACAGCTACTTCGCGGTGCTGGTGCGCGTGGTGCTGGCCGGGCTGGTATTTATCCCGCTGACGCGCTGGCGTTCGGTGGAGCCTGCGTTCATGCGCGGCATGCTGGTGATCGGCGCGCTGCAGTTCGGCGTGACCTATGTGTGCCTTTACCTGAGCTTTCGCGTGCTCACGGTGCCGGAGGTGCTGCTGTTCACCATCCTTACGCCGTTGCACGTGACCCTGATCGAGGACGCCCTGAATCGGCGTTTCAACTTCTGGGCGCTGCTGGCCGCGCTGGTAGCGGTGGCGGGCGCGGCGGTGATTCGCTTCGACCAGATCACCGCCCACTTCCTGATGGGCTTTTTGCTGCTGCAACTGGCCAACTTCACCTATGCCGCCGGGCAGGTGATGTACAAGCACCTGGTGGCGCGCTACCCGAGCGACCTGCCGCACTATCGACGCTTCGGCTACTTCTACCTTGGCGCGTTGCTGGTGGTGTTGCCGGCGTTCCTGCTGTTCGGCAAGGCTGACTTCCTGCCGGAGGCGCCGCTGCAATGGGGCGTGCTGGTGTTCCTCGGCCTGGTCAGTACGGCGCTGGGCCTGTACTGGTGGAATAAAGGCGCGTGTCTGGTCAACGGTGGCACGCTGGCGGTGATGAACAACCTGCACGTACCGGTGGGCCTGCTGCTCAACCTGCTGATCTGGAACCAGCACGAGCCGCTGGGCCGCCTGGCCTTGGGTGGCCTGGTGATTCTGGCGGCGGTCTGGATAAGTCGATTGGGCGTAAAGCCCGCGCCTGGCGTACAGTCTGCGACGTGATGGGCCTTGGGCGGCGTGAGCGGCGATGAAAGTCTGCTATCGGAAAGAACGGTGTGGGGGCGGCAGAGTGGACAAGATTGATGAACTGATCATTGCGGCCTTGAAGGATGACTCCCGCGTCAGCCTGGCGCAATTGGCGCGGCAAGTTCACAAGTCTCGAACCGCAGTAGAGTCGCGCGTACAAAAGCTGATTGAAAAAGGCGTCATCCTGGGCTTTACCATCAACGTCGCGGAGGGCGATGGCACCTTGCAAGCGGCGTTTTTGATGCTGACGCTCAATGGCAGTCACTGTCACCTCGTGTATCCGATGCTTCAGCAGTTCAGCCAGGTGGTGCATGCCTACTCACTGTTTGGCGACGTGGACATGATGCTCGACGTTCGCTACAGAAGCTTTGAAGAACTGATGGTGTTCAAGGAAAGCCTGTTGAAGATCGAGCATGTGAAGGAAGTGGTGGTCAACCCTGTGCTGAAGGCCTGGCGTTAGGCCCAGGCCATGGCCGGCATGGCTTCACGCATGATCGCGAACGGTTTCAAGAAAATGATGACTCAGGTTCGGCATTTGCTGACGAAGGGTGTCCACGAGTTCTTCGATGACCGCCTGGTTGAATTGGAACGATGTGTCGTCATGTCCCAGGATCACCACCAGCAGCCTCGATGAGTCTTTCGTCAGCCGGAAGTCATGGGCATCGGCGTCCACCTTGCCGATGCTCGCCAACGGCACATCCCCGCAGGTATAGACGATGTCGCCGACAGGAATCGTGATGGGCTTCTTGGCGAACAGCGGGCGTAGCACCCTCGGTTTGTCCGAGCGCATCACATAGATGTCATCCTTCTGGTGATACGTGTGCACGCCGATGCTGACCCCATGCCGGATTGCGACCGCGTTATAGGCATCGACGATATTGTTGATGGGGTAAACGCCTTTGGCGATGAAGCGTCGCAGCAGCTTCTCATTGGCGCTGACGGTATTTTCGTAGCCGAGTTTTTTGAGCTGCCTGGAAAACCCTTCGTAGACGACGTTCGAATCCAGCTCGTTAAGATGCGAGGCCACGTGGTTCAGGTTGCTTTGCAGTACCCCGACGAAGCTCCGATCATCCGAGACGGTGACGTCCTCGATAACGGCAGCGCATGCATTGTTGATGCCCAGCTCGCAAGCTGACTTTTTGATAATCAAACGGCTTCTCATAACCTTAGGCCCACAGTTTTTTTCGCAGATTGGCGGTACTCACGTCCAGTTGCTGCGCCGAGGGGCTTTGCAGCCAGAACAGCCCTGGACAGGTGGCGAAGTCGATAGTGACCGGCGTGGTATCGCCGGCGCGCATGAAATACCGGTGCCCGCAGTAGGCTTCGTCCGCCTGGGCGCTTTGTAAGGCCTGGGGTGACGGCGGCTCAAAGGTTCGGCTTTCATCGGAGCAGAAGAAACCGATCCGGCCATGGCTGATCTGGCTGGCCGCAGCGGCCTGGGGGCGAGGGTGGCCGAGGTAGCTGTCGATCGACAGTGACAGCAAGTCGGGGAGATACACCTGCTGGAACAGCAGGGGCGCGATGCCGCCGTGCAAGCGACCGCCGGCCTCAATCATTACCGGCCCGGCGTCGGACCAAATGATCTCCATATGGATCGGCCCGACGCGCACGCCCAGGGCCGCCGCCGCCTGGCGGGCGTAATCGGTCAGCGGTTGCAGTTCGGGCGCCTGAGGGTCGAGGGTGTCGAGGCTTTCGTAGACAAACATGCTGCCGTTCTTCTGGATCTTGGTGTACTTGCAGACGCTGGCGACGATGTAGGTGCTGCCGAAGGCGACCATATCCACCACGTACTCAGGCCCCGCTATGAACGACTGCACGATAAACCCGAGATTGACTTCGCCGAGGTCGTTTTTCTGCTGCCAGGCGGCGTTTTTCAAGGCGGTTTCCACTTCGCGCTTGCCCTGGGCAAACACCACGCCTTCAGTGGCGGCCGAGTTCAGTGGCTTGACCACATAGGTGGCCGACTCGTCGAGTTTGGCCACCACCTCGCCGATGCGGCTCGGTGAGCTCAGCAGGTGCGAGGCGATGTGGGACAACTGGTGGTGTTTCAATGCCTGCTGCATGGAGAACTTGTTACGGCGCAGGTCGCTGGTGATGCGGCTGTTGCCGGGGATGTCGAGCAGCTCCGTCAGGTAGTCGGTGAGATAGATCGCGGTTTCGCAACCGGCGATCACGGCGCTCAGCGACAAGGTTTCCAGAGTGATCAACAGGCTTTCTTCCCAGTGATATACCTGATCAAAGTTGTCTGCGATCAAGTCTTGGGTGAAGTGTTCCGGCAAGTCACGGGTGGAGATCACGGCGATGCACCGGATGCCCTGCGCGTTGAGCAGGGGGGCATACAGTTTGCCCGTGGAGAACGGGTCAACGATCAATACGGTTTTCACTACTGTCACGTCGTGTATTCCTTATTCCGTGGTGGCGGTGGACGCGGGGGCCGGGGTCAGGTTCCACGCCAGTACGGCAGTGGCCAACAGGCCGGCGGAGACGATCATCAACAGGCGGGCGCCTTCGAGTCCTAGGAAGCCGGAGGTGGTGAAGAAGGTCAGGATCATCGGCGCCGAGCCACTGACCAGCAGGTAGTAGAGCGAGCTTTTGGCCGCGATCACGTCGGCTACCCGAGCGTTGGGTGCCGACTCGATCAAGGTTCTGCGCAATTGGATGCGCAGGCTGTTGATGCAAAAACCCAGCAGGAAGGCCGCGGCCATCATCACGTAGAGGTTGTGGAAGTAGACGATCGCCACGTCCGCCAGTATCACCAGCGAGATCGCGCCGTAGCGGTTGAGCTTGATGCGCGGCAACACCGCAGCGCTGAAGGCACCCAGGCCCGCCAGGCCGCTGGCGACCCCGAACAGCGTGGCATTCCACTCATTGAGTTTTTGAAAAACGATGGGCACCAGGCTGTTGAACGCGCCGATATGGAAACCGATCATGCTCAACACGATGATCAGGATATAGAGGTTTCGCGGTAGCTCCAGTGGCCGCGCGGTGGAGGTTGCCGTGGCCTGTTCGGTGGCGTGTTCGTTGGGGCTGTCGGCTACCAGAAGGATGGCCGCGAGCGAGACAATCGCTGCCAGGCTGATGATCTGCAGCGTCTGGTTGACCGAAAACACATCCACAATCAACCCGCCCAGGAGCGCGCCGCCGAAGGCACCGATCTGTATGGAGGTTTGCATCAACCGCGCGCAGGTATCGCTGTCGGTGAGACCGGCCAGTACCAGCTTGGTATTTTTCGATTCCAGTGTGCTGATGGTGAAGTAGTCGGTCACGCCCACTACGAACGCAATGGCCAGGAAGCCGATCGGTAGCAGGGCGGCCTCGGTAAACGACAAGCCCAGGACTGCCGCAAAGGCCACCAGGCGAATGTACAACAGCCGTTTCAGGCTCAGTTCAATGGTGAAGAACCGGCCGATGTACTGTTCGCACAGATAGGGCACGACGGTCGCCACGCACAAGGTGGCGCCGACCAGGAAGGTCGAACCGGTAGTCTCCAGGCCGAACCAGACCATCGCGATGACAATCGCCATGTCGAGGCCGGTGAAGAGCGTCACGATTGAGTAGAACGCTGTCAGTGTCGATTTAGTCTTCATGAGCTTCATCCGTCGTAGCGGGAAATTTTAAGCAGCGGCACACAACGCTCTGTGTCGCCGACGACCGTGCTGATCCGGTTCCTGACGCGCACGGTGGGCAGTGCGCTCTTTTCCAGGTTGCAGACCCTGTAGGCGTTGTCGTGCCAGGGACAGATCACACTTTGGCCGTCGCCTGTCACTTCGCCCATGTGCAGCGGGCCGCCACGGTGGGGGCACTTGGTGGGCAGCAATTGCGTCGAATACGCGTGACGCTTGAGAAAGTAGGTGCGTTCCTCCACGGCCACATAGTTGGCGTGGGAGATATTCAGGCTGATGGCTTTCATGGGGTTGCCCACTCAAATGGCGGTTACGGTGTAGGTGCAGGAGGGACTGCAGATGCGCGTGCCATGCAGCATTCCCTTGGGAATCACAACGCCTTCGCCGGCTTTGAGGCGTACCGTCAGTTCGGGGCTGGCGACAAACTCCAGCTCGCCTGATTCGACCCAGAACAGTTCGTCATTGGGGTGGGTATGCAGCACCGACAGTTCGAGTTCAGTCTCGGTAATCCTCAGGTCCACGGGTTTTTGGCCCTGCAGCGCCGCTGCCTGTGCGCGATGCTGATCCAATTCGTCATGCCATTGGATATGGGCATACAGCTCTTCGTCGGCGATGTCCTGAAGCAGCCTGAACTCTTCGAAGCCGCGTATAAGGTCGGGAATGATCTGGGGGCCGAACTGCTTGATCATGGGCATGATCAAGCGCTGCAGCGCCATTCTTCCGTGGTGTACATCGATGTGGGCATGTTCGTCGAAATAGTCCGTGGAGACGGCGCCGTTGAAGATGGTCTTGATTGCGCGTGACTGGTGCTTGGTCGTCAGTGCCAACGTGGCTTCGGTGTAGTACATCGCGCCGATATAGCGGAACAGTTCGCCGTGGTTGGCCGATACGTAGTGGAAGTAGTTGGTGAGCGACAGCGACGCCGGTGTATAGAACTGCCAGTAATGGTGTACGTGATGGGACATGCCCATGTCCTGGAGCATGTCTTCGAAAATGGTGCTGTGCTTCTTTTTGTCGACGCCGTAGCCATACTCGTCGATCAGGATCTTGAACAATTCGCTGGTGTACACACCGCTGTTGCCCAGTACGTTGCGGGCCATCGCCGATGCTTCACTGAGAAAGTCTCCCGCACATTGCGTCATGAAAAACCTGGCGGCACGTTCCGGCTGGCGGCTGGTGGTTAACACTTCATGGAGTTTGGACTCGGAGTGAGCGACGTCGTCCAATACTTTATCGGTGTGGGCGATAAAGGAATCCAGGCACCAAGGGCCGTTGATATGCACTTCTTCCTTGAGCCAGTTGTACAGATAGTGTTCCAACAAGGGCCGGATCTTTTTACCACTGGCGGTGTGAACGGGATCGTAGAAACTTTTAAAAGCCTTTAAATCCAGTTCCAATGGCGGCTTGGGTAAAAAGACCAGATCCTGTTCGTAGATATTCAACAATAACCGCTGTGCCAAGAGATGCTGACTGTTTGAAAGTTGATCGCTGGTCAGGCAGGTGGTAATGATTGAATCGGTGACGTCCTGTGGCCGCGACGGTCGCTGATAAGGGCTTTGGGTATAAAAGTCTTGGGGTTGAGCAAAGGCGGCGGCACCACAATAGTGGGTCAGGGCTTCGGCATTCGAACTTAATACAAAATCTGCTGCATTAACGGAAAGCTGAGTTGTCCATAACATGGCGGGGGCCTTTTGCTGGCGTGGTTCGATGGCCCAGATGCTAAGCAGTTGGTTTTTTTAAAAACAGATTAGAAACAGTGCGCGCGCGTAGTGAAATTCACTAAACGCGTAGGAAGAATTTTCTTTGTGGGCTGTGCCGGTTGAAGAATGGGCCGTGGCGGCTACACATAGTGGCGGGCTTTTTTACGGCGGGTGAGTCAGCAGTGGCTGACCTTGGAGCGAGGCGCTTGCCAGTGCCTCGCCGGTATCGCTGTCAATGCTCGGAGGATTGCGAGGCGTGGGTATCGCGTGCCAAGGTCAGTATTGCGGTGCGCAAGTCGGTGCCGCTGGGTTGCTGATACAGGTTCAGTCCGAACTCCGGCAACACTGCCAGCAGATAGTCAAAAATATCCCCCTGGATGCGCTCGTAGTCCGCCCACACGGTGGTGCGGGTGAAACAGTAGATCTCGAGCGGCACGCCCTCGGCGGTGGTTTGCATCTGGCGGACCATGCACGTCATGTTGGGCTGGATGTCCGGATGACTTTTCAGATAGGCCAGCGCGTAGGCGCGGAAGGTGCCCAGGTTGGTCATGCGCCGGCGGTTGGTCGACAGTTGCGCACTGTGGCCCTGGGCTTCGTTCCACGCCTTGAGTTCGGCCTGTTTGCGGCTGATGTAATCGGTGAGCAGGTGCACCTGGGTCATGCGCACTTCTTCATCGTCACGCAGGAAGCGCACACCGCTGGCGTCGATGAACAGGCTGCGTTTGATGCGACGCCCGCCGGAAACCTGCATGCCGCGCCAGTTCTTGAACGACTCCGACATCAGGCGCCAGGTCGGGATGGAGACAATGGTTTTATCGAAGTTCTGCACTTTCACCGTGTGCAGGGTGATGTCGACCACATCGCCGTCGGCACCGACCTGAGGCATTTCGATCCAGTCGCCGACCCGCAGCATGTCGTTGCTGGTCAGCTGCACGCTGGCGACGAACGACAGCAACGTGTCCTTGTAGACCAACAGGATCACCGCCGACATCGCACCCAGGCCGGATAGCAGCAGTAACGGCGAACGGTCGATCAGAGTGGCGACGATGATGATCGCGCCGAACACAAACAGCACCATCTTCGCCAATTGCACATAGCCCTTGATCGAGCGGGTGCGGGCATGTTCGGTGCGGGCATAGATGTCCAGCAGGGCGTTGAGCAGGGCGCTCATGGCCAGCACCAGGAACAGGATGGTGAACGCCAGGGCGACGTTGCCGATGAACAGGGTGGCGGTCTTGCTCAGGTCGGGCACCAGGTACAGGCCGAACTGGATCACCAGTGACGGGGTCAGTTGCGCCAGGCGGTGGAAGACTTTGTTGTGGCGCAAGTCGTTGAGCCAGTGCAGGGCCGGTTGCCGGCCGAGCAATTTGACCGCGTGCAGGATCAGGTAGCGCGCCACCCGACCCAGTACCAGCGCCACCACCAGCAATACCAGCAGGCCCAGGCTCGCGTGCAACAGCGGGTGTTGATCCAGTGCGCCCCAGAGGTCTTGGACGTTACGCCAAAGCTGTTTGATATCCATGGATGAAGCGGTTCCTCGGTAAGACAGGTCGGGGGCGATTAGAGCATCTGAGTGCGACAAAGTTGATGTCATTGACACAATCACGCACAAAAAAACGCCTGATTGGCACCGCTCGCGTAAAGAAACTCGGTTTGGACGCCCGAAACCGTTACCCTATGCAGCTGATATTTTGCATTTCTTCGAGGTAGCACCCGTGTTTTCCCAATTCGCCCTGCACGAACGCCTGCTCAAAGCCGTGGCCGAGCTTAAATTTGTCGAGCCTACGCCAGTGCAGGCCGCGGCCATTCCGCTCGCGCTTGAAGGGCGTGACCTGCGGGTGACGGCGCAAACCGGCAGCGGCAAGACCGCCGCGTTCGTCCTGCCGGTCCTGAATCGTTTGATCGGCCCGGCCAAGGTCCGCGTCAGCATCAAGACCCTGATCCTGCTGCCGACCCGCGAGTTGGCCCAGCAAACCCTGAAAGAGGTCGAGCGCTTCTCGCAGTTCACCTTCATCAAGTCCGGCATCATCACCGGTGGCGAAGACTTCAAGGTCCAGGCCGCCATGCTGCGTAAAGTGCCGGACATTCTGATCGGCACGCCAGGGCGCATGATCGAGCAACTGAACGCCGGCAACCTGGACCTCAAGGAAGTCGAAGTGCTGGTGCTCGACGAAGCCGACCGCATGCTTGATATGGGCTTTGCCGACGATGTGCAGCGTTTGGTGGGCGAGTGCGTCAACCGTCAGCAGACCATGCTGTTCTCCGCCACCACCGGCGGCTCGACCCTGCGCGACATGGTCGCCAAGGTGCTGAACAACCCGGAGCACCTGCAGGTCAACAACGTCAGCGACCTCAATGCGACCACCCGCCAGCAGATCGTCACCGCCGACCACAACGTGCACAAAGAGCAGATCCTCAACTGGCTGCTGGCCAACGAGACGTATCAGAAAGCCATTGTGTTCACCAACACTCGCGCCGCCGCCGACCGCATCTACGGCCGTCTGGTCGCTCAGGAATACAAGGCGTTCGTGCTGCACGGCGAGAAAGACCAGAAGGATCGCAAGCTCGCCATCGACCGCCTCAAGGCCGGCGGTGTAAAGATCCTGGTGGCCACCGACGTCGCCGCCCGTGGCCTGGACGTGGATGGCCTGGACCTGGTGATCAACTTCGACATGCCGCGCAGCGGCGACGAATACGTGCACCGCATCGGTCGCACCGGGCGAGCCGGTAACGACGGCCTGGCGATCTCCCTGATCTGCCACGGCGACTGGAACCTGATGTCGAGCATCGAGCGCTACCTGAAGCAGTCGTTCGAGCGCCGCACCATCAAGGAAGTCAAAGGCACCTACACCGGGCCGAAAAAGGTCAAGGCGTCGGGCAAGGCCGTCGGCGTGAAGAAGAAAAAGACCGACGCCAAGGGCGACAAGAAGAAAGCCGGCGCGAAGTCGCCGACCAAGCGCAAGATCGCCAACCGCCCGAAGACCGACAACCTGTCGTTGGTAAGCAAGGACGGCATGGCCCCGCTCAAGCGCCGCAAGCCGCAAGTGCCGGCCGCTGAATAAGCCTGAGGCAATATAAAAAAACCGGACGATGTCCGGTTTTTTTATAGGCTCAGTTTTTGGCCTTGGCGGCAGCCTCTTTCAACTCTTTGAGGCGCGCGTCGATCAACTGGCATTTGTCGGGAAACTCCGCGCTTTCGGTGTCCAGGTCCATTTTCTGCAATTGCTGGTTCATCTCCTTGGCTTTGGCCGGGTTCTGTTCGGTGAGCTGGGTGACTTGCCTGGCCAGTTCCTCGCGCTTGGCGGTGGCTTCTTCCGGAGTACAGGCCCAGGCGGGCAGGGCGGTGAGCAGGGCGGCAGCGACAGCCAGCTTCATCAGGGTTTTCATGATCGACCTCCTTGGCGTTAGTAGTCAGTTGAGGGGGCGAACGTCTGGAAAGTTCAGAGAAATACCGCCCGTGCATTCGGCTGAACGGCCGCTGACGTCACAGGTCACACCTGCTGACGGGCTACTTTTCCTCACGCCCGCAGGAGGAATCAGGATGACGACTTACAATTGGGATTTGATCGAACGTTTGCTGCATGAAGTGCAGAACGGCGAGGGTAACTTTGCCCCGCGCAAGTATGCGGAGCAGGAAGCCGCCGATAAGGCCACGGCCGGCGAATCCATCGGTAATCTGGATGCACTGAAAAAAAACGCCGCCGATTATGAGGCGCTGCTGCTCAAGCGCGGCTTTATCCAACCGCGCCCGGAAGAAGAGGGCGGTAACGGTGAAAATTTCATCTTGACCCCGCGGGGTTCGAGTTTGCTGGCGCTGATCGACAGCTCCATTCCCGGCGATGCCCGTTCGCGTCAGATCCTGGACGAACAGGAAGACGCGTTGGACGAAGCGACCTTTGAGCGTGTGGCCTGCGAAGCGGCGAATGCGGGCGGCGCGATCTAAGGTCTGTACGACGCTGTCGTGGCGGGGGGGGGCACCCCGCCCCGTTAGCGCTCAGTGGCCTTCAGGCATTTGAGGGCTTTGAAGTCGCTGCGCACCCCGTCGATTTTCTGAGTCAGTTTCAACCGCTGTTGCGCAGTGCTGTCCGCCATCAGGTCGATAATCAGGCTGCGCGCCTGCGCTTCCGTCTGCGCGTAGGCCGCTCGGTACTGCGGGGTCCACAGGCTTTCCCGGTCCACCAGCAGCTGCTGCATTTTTTGTGGGAAATCGGCGTTACGGCGTTGCTGCACCGCGTCGATAAACTGCGCCTGCCAATGGGCGCGGTTGCCGATCCACTGCTCATTCTGCTGGCCCAACGCTACCGACCAGGCCATGACCCTCGCTTGCTGGCTGGCGCTGAGCGGGCCCATCCAACTGTCCAGGCGCTTGCGCATGCGCTCGGCGCGTTCCTTTATCTGTTGCTCCAGTGGCGGCTTGAGGTACTCGTCCTGGCGTTTGCGCAGGTCTTTGGCCAGCGCGTCGTTCATCGCGTTGACCTGCTCATCGTCCAATCCCTTCAGCAGCTCGATAGCCGAGGGCGTGATTTCGCGGGCGACCTCGGCGATCGCTCGCTTGGCCTCTGCCGTACGGGCCTGAAGTTCGACGTCGGTGACTTGGTTGCTGTCGACCATCTGTTGCAGGCGGTCGAGCCAGTCCAGATAACCCGGCAATTGGGTGGTGCAATGCCAGGCCAGGTGTTCCTTGAGTCTGTCGTTGAACCAGCTTTTCTGCCCGGCGTTCATGTCCAGATAGTCGTTGAGGGTCCAGGGAATGATCACGTCCAGGTTGCGATAGGCCAGGCCCACGCGATTGCAGCCGGCGAGCAGCAGACTCAGGGCCAGCAGTGCCACCGTTAATTTGAGCCGACGCAGCATGAGCGAAACCTTGCGCAGAGGGGATTAGTGCATGTGAACGCTGGCCGGGTCCGACAGTTCAGCCGGTTAGTAAAACGAGCGCACGGCCTTGAGGGTCAGCAGGCCATCGCATTCTGTGTTGTGCCCGGAGTAGGCCGAGCAGTCGCCGCCGCTGAGGCTGGAATCGCTGTAAATCAGGTCCAGGTCGATGCCTTTCCAGGCGCGGGAAAATTGCACCGACCAATCGCTGAAACTGCTGATGGAGCCACCGTTCACCGAGACCGGGGAGCCCAGCTGATGGGTGGTGTACTTCATGCTCACGCCGATACCGAAGGGCTGCGTGCCGCCCAGGTCAGCGAAGAGGGTGCTGTCCTGACGGTCCGGGTCGTTGCTGAATGAGGCGCCGAAGCGATTGCCCAGCAGGTTCAGGCCACCGTAGAACTCCTGGCTGTTCATCGGGCTGAGCGTGGGGTAGCTGTAGTGGATCAGGCCCACTTCATAGCCCAGGGTCTGGTCAAAGGGGTGCTTGAAGCCCATGTAGGAATCGACTTCGAGGTTGCTGGACGATGACAGGCCCATGTTGGGCGAAAATTGGCCGAAGTACAGGCCGCTGTCGTGGCTAAGGTCCAGGCCACCGTGAAACGAATCACTGCCCGGCGACGTCGGTTTGACCAGACCCTGGGCCATGCTGCGGCTGGGGGTGGTGCCCAGCTTGAGGTCGAAGTCGCCCAATTCGCGCTGGAAGATTTGCGCTTCGGCCAGCGGGCTGGCGACCAGGGCAGTGATCAGGAATATGCAGGGTTTGAACATGCTTCACTCCATGAAAAGCGAGGAGCAGTGACGGAGAAAATCGGGCGGATGCCCGTGCTAGACGTGTGCAAGGATACCGGCGAATGGCGGGCGTTGAGCTCCGTTCGTCGATTAGCGTGCTATTGAATGCGATGTGAGGGTGTTTCTGACGCCAGCCCTAGCGCCTTGAAGGCAAGGCGCTCAGGAACCAGGGTGTGGTGCGGGGGGTTACTTCTTGCCCAGGCTGATTTGCTTGGACGGGCCGAAAGTCTGGCCGCTCACGCCCTTGGCAATTTGCTGGATTTCGCCACCGGACTTGAGGAACGCAGCGATCTGGCTGTTGATCGATTCGCTGGTTTCAACGGCGGGAGCTGGCTTTGCTTTGCTGTTGGATGCTTTTACACGCATGGCGGCCACTAACCTGTAGAAAATTAACTTGGCCAGGCATCGTACAGGAAATACTTGACAATTGCTTGGCAAATATCCCTTTGGAATAAGTGCTGCTGTCCGCAATGGCGGAAGTTCGTCACGCAAATAAGCCGCTAACTTGCTGTTTTAACTCGAAAGCCGTGCATCGGCGTGACGTTCTCCCACAGTGGAATTCACCACGATGATCTGACGAGCGGAGCAGGGCCAGTAGAAAGCCACGCAACCCCGCGATTTTTCAGGCGTGCGCGCGTGGCGGGCACAACTCGGGTAGAATGCCGCCCACGTAACGAGGGGTTTGGAAATGGCTTTAGTCGGGCGCTACAACAGTTTGCAGGTAGTCAAACACACGAACTTTGGTTTGTACCTTGATGGTGCGCAAGATGGCGAAATCCTCTTGCCTAATCGGTATATTCCCAAGGATATTCCCAGTGAAGATGAAGACTGGCTTAACGTTTTCATTTATCTGGACAGCGATGACAAACTTATCGCCACTACCGAAAAACCCAAAGTTCAAGTCGGCGAATTCGCCAGTTTGAAAGTGGTGGAAGTTAACAGCATTGGCGTGTTTCTCGATTGGGGGCTGCCTAAGGATCTGTTGCTGCCGTATTCGGAAGAAAAACGTCAATTGAGCGCGGGTGAGTATTGCGTGGTGCACGTCTATCTCGACAAGCACACCAAGCGCATCACTGCCACGGCGCGCCTGGACCGCTACCTGGACAAGACCCCCGCCAACTATCAGGTGGGTCAGGAAGTCGATCTGCTGGTCGCTGAAGCCACCGATATGGGGTTCAAGGCGATCATCAACAACAAGCATTGGGGCCTGATCCACAAGAACGAAGTGTTCAAGTTTCTGCGTCCTGGCAAGGAAGAGAAGGGCTTTATCAAAGAGATCCGCGCCGATGGCAACATCAGCCTGAGCCTGCAACCGGTCGGCCAGGAAGCGGCGTCCAGCCTGAACTCGAAGATCCTAGCCAAGTTGCGCGACAACAACGGCACCTTGCCGGTCAGCGATAAAAGTGACCCGGCGCTGATCAGCAACTTGTTCGGGGTGAGCAAAGGCAACTTCAAGAAGGCCATTGGTGCGCTCTACAAGCAGGGGCAGATTGTGATTCATGCCGATCGCATTGAACTAAGCTGAGTGCGGTTTGCTCTTCTGTAGGCACCAATCGGTGCCTACGGAGGCTGTTTCCATGACCAAGAAGACCCTGTTTGCCTACCTCGGCACTATGCTCGCGTTTCTGATTCTGGACGGCCTCTGGCTCGGCGTGGTCATGGGCCCCACCTACAAATCCCTGCTGGGCCCGCTGATGCTCGATCAGCCGCGGTTGTTGCCCGCAGCACTCTTCTATCTCTTATATGTACTCGGATGCGTCGTGTTCGTGGTGCTGCCCAGTGCCAGCTGGCAACGTGCGGCGCGCCTGGGGGCATTGTTGGGCCTGGTGGCCTATGGCACCTATGACTTGAGCAATTGGGCCACGCTGCAGGGGTGGTCCGCCCAATTGGCAATGATGGATATGGCCTGGGGCACCTTCCTCACAGCGGCCTGCTGCACGGTGGGTTATGCGTGTGCAGATCGGGTGCACCGATGATTGTGTACAGGATCAACCTGCACCGTTGCTGAGCGAAGTGCCGTTGGTTAAAGCTTGATGATCGCTTTGCAGCCCCGTGCCACAGGGATTGTGTGCCATTGGCACGTATTCTGCTGACTCTTCCGTATACAAACTATGCCGCCTTCCGTATGCACCCGCTACGGCAGCGCAGGCGGGTATGACGAGGAGCCCAGCGATGACCGAGCAATTGCCCAACGGCTACAGCCCACGCCTGTATAACCAGGACCTGGGACCACTGCCGCAGAAGTGGACTTGGTACAACATTTTTGCCTTCTGGATGAGCGACGTACACAGCGTCGGCGGCTACGTGTTCGCCGCCAGCCTGTTCGCGCTGGGGCTGGCCAGTTGGCAGGTGTTGATCGCCTTGCTCGCCGGCATTTGTATCGTGCAGTTGATCGCCAATCTGGTGGCCAAGCCCAGCCAGCAGGCGGCCGTACCTTACCCGGTGATCTGCCGGCTGGCATTCGGGGTGTTCGGTGCGAATATTCCTGCTGTGATTCGCGGCCTGATCGCCGTGGCGTGGTACGGCATTCAGACCTACTTGGCATCGAGTGCCTTGATCATTGTGGTGCTGCGCTTTTTCCCACAGATGGCGGTGTACGCCGAGCCGCATTTTGCGGGTCTTTCCTACTTGGGTTGGTTCGGATTCCTCAGCTTATGGGTACTGCAGGCCGCGGTGTTCTGGGCCGGGATGGAGTCCATCCGTCGTTTTATCGATTGGGCAGGCCCGGTGGTGTACGCCGTGATGTTTATCCTGGCCGGCTGGATCGTGTGGAAGGCCGGCTGGGCGAATATCAGTTTCACCCTGGCGGAGAAATCCCTCTCGGGTTGGCAGGCGTTCGGCCAGGTAATCGTCGCTACGGCTTTGGTGGTGTCGTACTTTTCCGGGCCTACCCTGAATTTCGGCGATTTCAGCCGCTACTGCCGCAGCATGCAGGACGTGCGACGCGGTAATTTCTGGGGCCTGCCGGTGAATTTTCTGGCGTTTTCCCTGGTCACCGTCGTGATCGTTTCAGGCACCTTGCCGGTGTTTGGCGAGATGCTCCACGACCCGATCGCGACCGTCTCGCGGATCGATAACAGCATGGCCGTTCTGCTCGGCGCCTTCGCGTTCGTGACCGCCACCATCGGCATCAACATCGTCGCCAACTTCGTGTCCCCGGCGTTCGACTTCGCCAATGTCGCACCGAGCAAAATCAGCTGGCGTGCCGGTGGCATGATCGCTGCGGTGGCTTCGATCTTCATCACCCCGTGGAACCTGTTTAACAACCCACTGATGATCCACTACACCCTGGATATTCTCGCGGCGTTTATCGGGCCGTTGTTCGGCATCCTGCTGGTGGACTTCTACCTGATCAAAAAGCAGCGGATCGACGTGGATGCGCTGTTCGACGACAGCCCGAGCGGGCGTTACTACTTCGACGGCGGCGTGAACTGGACGGCGGTCAAGGCGCTGGTGCCCGCGACGCTGGTGGGCGTCGCGATCACCTTCACCCCGGCATTGCAGGGGCTGGCCAACTTCGCCTGGTTCACCGGGTGTTTGCTGGGTGGGCTGTTCTTCCTGGTGCTGGCGCGACGCGAGCAGGTTCGCATGCCGGCGCCGTTGGTCGCGAGCTGAGTACGATCCCGCCCGCCAGTAACAGACCTGCACCGGCCATCACCAGCGCCGGCTGCAGGCCGCCGCTCAAATGGCTGCTGAACGACGCCAGCAAAGGCCCGCTCAATTGCCCGATGGCGAAGCTGGCGGTGAGCAGGCCGGTGTTGCGCTGGTAGCCGTGGGGCGCGATCTCTCGCAGGCGCGCCATCACCAGCTGCATGCACGCCAGGAACGGCCCGCCGCACAACAGCACCCCCAAAGCCAGGCCCCAGACATTGCCCAGCAGGCAGGCGAATACGCCGGCCGCTTGCAGCCATAGGGTCGTCATCAGCCAGCGGCGTGTGGTGTGCGCATCCTTGCGGCGCAGGCTCGCGGCCACCACACCGAGAGCCGATGCCAGGCCAAAGCAGGGCCAGAACAGGTCTGCCTGCCAGGCGCCCTTGAATTGCGCGCTGGCCATCTGCGACAGAAACGTCGCCGGGATGATGTAGCCCACGCCGTACAACACGTACGTCCAGCACAGATGCGTGATGCTGGCGTTGCCGCCGACGCTGGTGTCGGCCACCGGGGCGGCCGTTGCGTTGACCGGCGGCAGGAACGGTAGTATCCCAAGCAGCATCACCAACGCCACGCCGCCATACACCAGCCACAGCGTTGCGCTGCTTTGCCCAAGCAGGTTGGAGCCCAGCGCCAGCAGGCCGGTCAGCACAATCCCGAACCCCGGCCCGGCAAACACCAGCGTCCCCGCGCGCGGCCGGCCGGCGGCAATAGCCAGCGGCTGGCTCAGGCTGGTAATCATCACCAACGCCCAGGCGCTCGCCACCCCCGTGCCGAATCGCAGCAGCAGGTGCGGCCAGAACCCGTGGGCCCAGTACGAGGCCAGGGTCAGCAGCGCACACAGCCACAGCCCGCCGTACAAACGGCCACGAATGTGGTGATGGCTGCGGGCGAACATCGAATCCACGGCACCGACGAAATAGCCCAGGTAGTTGGCGGCGGCTATCAATCCCGCCCCCGTCAGGTCGATCTGACCTTCGTTGAGCAAGTGCGGCAGCTGCGGGGTGAGGGCGAAGCGGCCAATGCCCATGGCCATCATCAAGGCGACAAAGCTGGCAAGTAAGCGAATCAACGGCGACATGGTCAGGCTCCGGCGAGAGGCGAATGACGATCAGCCTAAGGTGCATTGACTTTCTGTAAAAATGAATAATAGTGAGCAACTTGTTCAGCTTTGGAGAAAGGTATGGAGTTCAGTCAATTGCGCATCTTCCAAGCCGTGGCCGAAGAGGGCTCCATCACCCGCGCGGCCGAGCGCCTGCACCGCGTGCCGTCGAACCTGTCGACTCGCCTCAAGCAGATGGAGGAACAGCTCGGCGTCGAATTGTTCGTGCGCGAACGTCAGCGCTTGCAGCTGTCCCCGGCCGGCAAAGTCTTGCTGGACTACAGCACGCGGCTATTGGCCTTGCATGACGAAGCCCACGGCGCGGTGCAAGGTGGCCAACCGGCCGGGGATTTTGTGCTGGGCAGCATGTACAGCACCGCTGCGATTCACTTGCCGACGTTGCTGGCGCGTTATCACAAGGCTTACCCGATGGTGAACCTGCAGGTCCAGTCGGCGCCCAGCGGCGAATTGCTTGAAGGCCTGATCACCGGACGCCTGGACGCGGCCTTGGTGGACGGCCCGCTGACCATCGCCTCCCTGGACGGGATCCCACTATGTGAGGAGCGCCTGGTGCTGATCTGTGAAGCGGACCACCCCCCGGTACGCGGGCCGCAGGATGTGGCCGGCCGCTCAGTGTTCACCTTCCGCCGCAGCTGCGCCTACCGTACGCGTCTGGAAAGCTGGTTTGCCCAGGATCGCGTAGCCATGGGCCGCGCCATCGAGATTGAGTCATATCAGGGCATGCTCGCCTGTGTCATCGCCGGCTCGGGAGTGGCATTGATGTCCGAATCCATGCTTGCCAGCCTGCCGGGCAGGGACAGCGTGTCCGTTCATCCGCTGATAGGGCAATTTGCCACTGCGACCACCTGGTTAATGTGGCGAAAGGGTATGCTCGGCGCTAACCTCAACGCATGGATCGACCTGCAGCAAAAAGGCAAGGCCGAGGTGCTGTCGGACACGCGCGCGATTGCTTGAGCGATCCGTCAGGATTCGGACCGATTCGGTAATAGTTCGTTGTGGTTTGGTTCAAGCAATACGTAGTACTTAGGGCTATTATCAGTAGGAAGCGGCGACATTTTATGTAAGGCAATTCAGCTACCGCCGATCCGCATTACCCTCAAAGGGGGCACCACTATGAAAGAGAAAATTCAAACCTGGCTCCATGACCTCGGCGTCGCGCTGGGCCTGATCGAGCCGCCGCTGCAACCGGTGCCGATTCGTACGGATGATGAACAGCGTCGCCCACGTCGCCGGTAATCCGCGGTTGATAGGACACTGAGGACCCCACCGCGGGAGAGGGCTTGCTGTGGCAAGCTCCCTCGCCAATAAGATACTTATGCTTCCCTGCCTGTCAGACTTTCGTCTTCAAGCGTCGGAATCAGACTACTTATTTGTCAGAATCGGCTGGCTTAGTTAATTCGAAAAATCAGCGTAGAAAATTCTCCAGCGCCTACTTGAACCTGCTGGAGATGAGGACATGACCCTCTCTTGTGTGCCGCCCGTCGTCGCCTCACTGATCGCCACCCTAGACACAGTCTTACACATCGCTCCGGTGTCGAGACGCTGGCGGGCCGAGGCTCCCGGCAATGTCGTGTTTCTTCCCCCAACCATCCCCCAACAAACGCTGCTGTTGCAGATCGCCCTGTTGCGCCCGTCCACATTGATTGTCGCGGACCAAGTCATCGATGCCGACCTCATTGAGCGATGGCGCGTCGCTCACCCGTTTGGCGACCTTTGTCTGATTCGTAGAGGCACCAGCCTGGATAAAGTACGGCTGGACCTGTGCGAAGCGAACCATATCCGGGTGATCAATACCCCAGGCGTGAACGCGCCGCATGTGGCGGCGTATGTGGCGCACTGGCTGACGCTTTCTAACGATACGATGCCCCTGGATATTTGTGTGCTCGGATACGGAAACGTCGGTAAAGAGCTGGTTAAATTGCTGTTGAAACAAGATTCGGACGCTCGGATCAGGGTTTTGGAACGAAAAAGTCGAATCCTGAACAATAGAGGGAGCGCTCAACTCGATAATAGAGTTTCATTTTTTGATGATTGGCATGAGGCAATGAAGGGGGCCCATGCTGTAGCTATCTGCTTATCGCTGAATGAAGAGTCTGCTCATCGTATTGATCAGACGCTTATACAGTGTCTACACAGTGATGCTCGCTTGATCTGCGTCGCCAAGCCAGATGTGTTCAGTAGTGAGGCTTTGCGCGCGTTGGCGGTAACTGACGATGTCCAGCTTATTCTGGACTATGGCCCTGCGACGCTGGAGGCGTTTCGGATTCGCGCAAAGGAGCTCGACTGCGCCATTGCAACTTGGCGCAGACCGCCGATGCTCACTACACATGCGGCTACAACCGAAAACTGCAATTGCGACTTGGATTACGCGGTCAGTGTTCAATTGAGCTTGACGGCTTTACGTGGGCTTGTAAGGCGTAAGCTTACACAGCCACTGACGATTCCTTCTCAGCCAGCAAATGCCGGTGCGCCGCAGGTATCTATTATCGGGCGAGGTATCAATGGCCTGCTTCAAGCCGTAATGTTGCGTCTGGCAAATTATCGTGTGGTGGTATATGGCGGAAACTCACAGAACGATGGTGCCAGTCATAAGCTCGTGAACATGCGCCATATGTCAGCAACAGAGACCATGGCAAAACCACTGCACAACGACTACTTATTTCCCATAAATCAATATTTGACTGTTGAGTGCAATCGCGCTGGTATCGAGTTGTTTGAGAAGCTACTTGTCGACAATCCGTCATTGGCGCCCTTCACGCGATCAAAGATCGTAAGAGCCTATACCGATAATATCAGCGACGTCGACGCAGCGATTGGCGAGCAACGCGATATTGAAAATAGACCTTGGCCGAGTGGTAAGCCGGGATCTGAACTGAAAGCGCTTACTCAGCAAACATTCAGCGCAGAGTTTGGAGTTCCTGGGGTCGATCAGGCGGTTGAAGTATCGGGGTACGATCTGGAGTTTATCCAGCTGATGGCTGAGATAGAGGTACTTTTGCGGCGTGCCGGGGTACAGTTCAGGTCCCGGCACCTGAGTGCGGTCGAAATTGCCCAGCTCAGTAGAGAGCACATTGTTGTCACTGCCATGGGGATAGAGGAACAAGCAGTGCTCCCAATCATCGGCTGGTTTTTCAAACTGCGCGCGATGGCTAATGAAGGTGCAAGTATACGTGGGCTTAAGTTGCAGTATGAACTGCCCATCGGCGTCATGAATTGCCGCCTGGACGAAGATTGCATTTTGATCTCCGGTGGGCAGGTTCCGCCGGGCTCATCACCGGAATACAAAGAGCAAATACTCGCCGCCTGTCTGGCAGCCGTTTCTAGACACTTTCCGACGTCTTATCGAATGGCTGTTGAGACCGGTGACTTGCACGTTATCGAATGTGCCAGGCCGGGCACCCAGGATGGTTTATCCATCGTGTACTACTGCGCCCACAACCGCATCGCCGCCGGCGGAACCTATGCCGCAGGCACCACACAGGGGTTGCTGTGGGCCGCTCTGGTGCAGGAAATTATCCAGGCCAAAGCGCCTATGGTCTTGGCCATGAACGCCCACTAAAAAACGGGTGCGACCTCCGACGTCGCACCCGTTGAAGAAATTCCCGCGCCTCACACCGCGCGCGCAGCCACACCTTGTGGTTTGCGCGACAGCAGGCTCACCGCCACGAAACTCACCAAGCCCACTGCCAGGCTGTAGTAGATCGGCGTGTTTGCATCCAGCCCGTCCTTGAACATGAACACCAGCGCCGTCACAAAGCCCAGGGTCATGGAAGCAATGGCACCGGACGTGGTGGCGCGCTTCCAGAAGATCGCCCCCATCAACGGGATCAGCATACCGCCCACCAGCAGGTTGTAGGCCAGGGTCAGGGCGCTGATGACGTCATTGACCACCAGCGCAATGCCCAGCACTGCGGTGCCGGTCAGTAGGGTGAACAGACGGTTGATGCTCAGGCTCGATTGTTTACCGCCACGCAGTCGGGGCAGCAGGTCTTCGGTCAATACCGTGGACGCTGCCAGCAGGCCGGCGCTGGCGGTGGACATCATGGCCGCCAGGGCCGCAGCGATCACCAGGCCGCGAATGCCGTCCGGCAGCGACAGTTTCACAATGGCGGCGAAGGCGTTGTTGACGTTGTCCAGGTCCGGGATCAGCACATGGGCCGCCATGCCGATCAGCGCACAGGCCAGCCCGTAGAGCACGCAATAGAAGCCGGCGAAGGTCCCGGCGTACTGCGCGACCTTTTCATCGCGGGCGGTGAAGACGCGTTGCCAGATGTCCTGGCCAATCAGGATGCCGAAAAAGTAGATCATGAAGTAGGTAATGATCGTGTCCCAGCCTATCGCGGTGAAGCTGAAACTCGACGCCGGCAGCTTGGCCACCAGTTCGTCCCAGCCACCGACGCGATACAGGCAGATCGGCAGCAGAATAAACATCAGGCCTACGGTCTTGATCACGAACTGCACGATGTCGGTGAGGGTCAGCGACCACATGCCGCCGATGGTCGAATACACCACCACGACGCCACCGCCCAGCAGCACCGAGACCCAGAACGGCAGGCCGAACAGCACTTGCAGCACGGTGCCGATGGCCAGGATCGACGTCACGCCGATCATCAGCGCATACGCCAGCATGATCACCGCGCTGGCCTGGCGTGCCATGGGGTTGTAGCGTTTTTCCAGCACCTGGGTCACGGTGAAGATCTTCAGCTTGAGCAGCGGCTTGGCCAGGAACAGGTTCAGCGCGATGATCCCCATGCCCAGCGCAGCGCACAGCCAAAAGCCGGAGATGCCATGCACATAGCCCAGGCGCACCGTGCCGACGGTGGACGCGCCGCCCAGCACCGTGGCGGCCATGGTGCCCATGTACAGCGACGGGCCCAGGTTGCGGCCGGCCACCAGATAGTCTTCGTGGGTCTTGGCGCGACGCATGCCGTAATAGCCGAGCACGAGCATGCCGGCGGCGTAGATGAGTACGACGAATAAATCCAAAGCCATGACGGCGAGTCTCCGATTGTTTTTTTCAGGCGGTTTGCGCGCGGGTTGTGGCCAAAGCCCTGGCCGACTCGGTCGGTCCATAAACCGAGGCCGGCTCCGGGAACATCCGCAGCAGCGTCAGGTACACCACCGAGGCCAGCCCCAGGGTCACCGGCAGGCTGATGTCGATGCCATCGGCCAGGTTGCCCAGCGGGCCGACGAACTGCCCCGGCAGGTTGACGAAGCACAGGCCCACCAGCGCGCTCGGGATCCATGCCCCCAGTCCGCGCCAGTTCCAGCCATGGCTGAACCAATAGCGCCCGCCGGTCTCGCCACGGGTGAACACCTGCAGGTCATCCGGGCAGTAGAAGCCGCGGCGCACGATCAGGCCGATGATCATCATCACCATCCACGGCGTGGTGCAGGTGATGATCAGCACGGCGAAGGTGGACACGCTCTGCACCAGATTGGCGGCGAAACGTCCGATAAAGATGAAGGCAATCGACATCACCCCAATCAGCAACGTCGCCTTGACCCGAGAGAGCAAACGCGGGAACACACTGGACATATCCAACCCGGTGCCATACAGCGAGGTGGTGCCGGTGGACATGCCGCCGATCACTGCGATCAGGCACACCGGCAGGAAGAACCACGTCGGCGCCACCGCCAGCAGACCGCCGACATAGTTGTTGGCCGCGATGTAGTCCGGTGCCTTGACTGCCACGATGGTCGCGGTGGCCAGCCCGAACAGGAACGGGATCAGCGTGGCGATCTGCGCCGCAATCACCGCCAGCATGATGCGCAGTTTCGGCGTCTGGCGCGGAATGTAGCGCGACCAGTCGCCCAGGAACGCACCGAAGGAAATCGGGTTGCTCATGGCCACCAGCGCGGCGCCGATAAAGGCCGCCCAGAAACCGCTCTGGCCGAGGGCCACGCTGCCGGCGAAGTGGCTGTCGAAGGCCGGTGCGAAGGCGAAGATGCCCAGCAGGAACAGCAGGCTCGCGGCCCACACGGCGATGCGGTTGACCCACAGCATGAAGCGAAAGCCGTAGATGCACACCGTCAGCACCAGCAAGGCGAACAGGCCGTAGGCCAGGCCCAGTGTCAGGTCGGTTTCCGGCAGGCCGATCAGACGTTTCGCGCCGCCTACGAGTGCGTCACCCGAACTCCACACCGACAAGGAGAAGAAGGCAATCGCCGTCAGCAGCGAGAGAAACGAGCCGACAATGCGCCCATGCACGCCAAAATGCGCGCCGGACGATACGGCGTTGTTGGTGCCATTGATCGGCCCGAACAGGCCCATGGGCGCCAGGATCAGCGCGCCCACCAGCACGCCGAGCACAATCGCCCACACGCCGGCCTGGAACGACAGGCCGAACAGTACCGGGAAGGAGCCCAGCACGGCGGTGGCAAAGGTATTGGCACCGCCGAAGATCAGTCGGAACAGATCCTTGGGGCTGGCGGTACGCTCGTGGTCCGGGATCTGTTCGACCCCGTTGGTTTCTATGGTGCGAATACTTTTTTGGTTGTTTTTATTATTCATGATCAGCTCCGATCACATTGGCTAAGGGGGCGGCAGCCCTTCCGGCATAGCGGACAAATGTTCGTGACAGGCCAGCCACAGGCCTTGTTCTTGTTGTGTGCCAGACCCTTGTCGAATAAACACAATGGTCTCGCGTTCCTGGCTGAAGCATTGCTCCCCGTGCATGCGCAACGCGGTGGCCACGTCATGCATGAAAATCGCCACATCCCCGTGCAGGCTGACGTGGGCGTTACTCGACGTGCAGGACAGCACCTCGAATCCATCGTCCCTGCGCCAGCTGTCCCACAACGACTGGTAGGCGTCGCGACTCAGCAGCGGCTGGGTGAGGGTGTGGAACACAAAGCTGGCATCGGCCGTGAACGCGCCGAAGTAAGCGGCGCGGTCATTGCGGGCGAAGGCTGCCACCAGGTCGGCGGCCGCTTGCAGCACCTCCTGCGTGCTCATCAGCGGTGCGCCACGCCGGGCAGTACACAGAGCATTTCGTACAGCAGATTCGCACCCAGCAGCGAGGTGTTGCCGGTGGTGTCGTAGGGCGGCGACACTTCCACCAAGTCGCAACCCACCAGGTCAAGCCCCTGGCAGCCGCGGATGATTTCGATCGCCTGGATGGTGGTCAGGCCGCCGATTTCCGGCGTGCCGGTGCCGGGCGCCCAGGCCGGGTCGATGCCATCGATATCGAAGCTCAGGTAGACCGGGCCACCGCCGACTTTTTCCCGCACTTCGGCCATCAGCGGCGCAAGGGAGTGGTGCCAGCATTCTTCGGCCTGGACCACGCGAAAGCCCTGTTTGCGGCTCCAGTTGAAGTCCTCGGCGGTATAGCCCTGAGCACGCAGGCCGATCTGCACCACGCGGTCGCAATCGAGCAGGCCCTCTTCCACGGCGCGGCGGAACGTGGTGCCGTGGGCGATTTTCTCGCCGAACATATGGTCGTTGACGTCGGCGTGGGCGTCGATGTGCACCAGCCCGACCTTGCCGTATTTCTTGTGGATCGCCCGCAGGATCGGCAGGGTGATGGTGTGGTCGCCGCCCAGGGTCAGGGGGATCACGTCGTGTTCGAGGATCTGGTGATACGCCTCTTCAATGATGCGCACCGCGTCGAGCAGGTTGAAGGTGTTGATCGCCACGTCGCCGATGTCCGCCACCGACAGCGAGTCGAACGGTGCGGCGCCGGTGGCCATATTGTAAGGGCGGATCATCACCGATTCGGCGCGAATCTCGCGTGGCCCGAAGCGGGTGCCGGCGCGCAGTGAAGTGCCGATGTCCAGGGGCACGCCGATAAACGCGGCGTCCAGGCCCTGGGCCGTTTGCAGGTGGGGCAGGCGCATCATGGTGGCGATGCCGGCAAAGCGCGGCATTTCGTTGCCGCCCAGTGGTTGGTGAAAAATCTTGTCCACGGGAGTGCCTCATCGTTGTTTTGGTTGTTGGGGGCCGATTCTGCGAAAAGCCTGGAGAGGGAAGAATCGGCTGAGGCAAATACTTAGTTCAGGTTTTTCTAAACTAAAGGGGCGGGTAGACTGCTGCTCTCGACCCCCGGAGCCGACCATGGCCAACGCCTTGCCCGATCTGAAACTCCTGCGCATCTTCGTCAGTGTCGTGCGGCACCAGGGGTTCGCCAACGCCCAGCACGAACTCAACCTGTCCACCTCGGCCATCAGCACCTATATGAGTCAGTTGGAAAGCGCGCTGGGCCTGGTGCTGTGCCATCGCGGGCGGGGCGGGTTCAGCCTGACCAGCAAGGGCGAGCTGTTCCACCAGGAAACCTTGCGCCTGCTCGGCGAACTGGAAGGCTTCGAGCAATACGCCGCCGCGCTCAAGGGTGAGCTGCGCGGGACGCTCAAGCTCGGTGTGCTGGATTCCACGGTCAGCGACAACGCCCTGCCTTTTGCCGAGGTCATCGGTGCCTACAGCCAGGAGCATCCGGCGGTGCACCTGCACCTGTCGGTCATGAGCCCCTACGAACTGCAGCTGGGCGTGCAGGACAACCGCCTCGACCTGGCCATCGGCGCCTTCTCCAACCGCATGAGTGGGCTGATGTATATGCCGCTGTACCGCGAACAGCATTGGCTGTATTGCAGCTCGCGGCATCCGTTGTTCAGCGAGCGGCGCATCCCTGAACAGGTGATCACTCAACAGCGCATGGTCGGTCGTGGTTACTGGAGCCAGGCGGAACTGGCGCGCCACGGCTTCAAGCACAGCGCCGCCACGGTGGAAAGTATGGAAGCGCAATTGATCCTGGTGCTGTCCGGCGCCTATATCGGTTACCTGCCTGAACACTACGCCCAGGCCTGGGCCGACAAAGGCGATCTGCGGGTGTTGTTGCCGGCCACCTTTGGTTATCAGGCACCGTTTTCGATGATCATGCGCCGGGGCCGCAGCCGCGAACCGCTGATTCAGACTTTCCGCGATTTACTTAAAGCCCAGCTCAATCAGGCCTGATACCGCCATGCCCAGACCCCAATGTTCCCGTTGCCTCAGGCCCGCTGCGCATTGCTTGTGCGCACTGATCCCCAGCCTCGACAGCCGCACACGTGTGCTTGTTTTGCAGCACCCGAGCGAGGTCAACCATGCGCTCAATACCGCACGCCTGGCTGCGTTGGGCCTGAACAATGCGCAGCTGGTGGTGGGCGAGGTATTCGACGATCTGCAGACCTTGCTGAATCCACCCGGCTATCAGGCACGGTTATTGTTTCCCGCTGACGATGCCCAGCCGCTGCAAGCCTATGGGCCTGTCGATCAGCCGCTGTTGCTGGTGGTCCCCGACGGCACCTGGCGAAAAGCACGTAAATTGCTGCACCTGAATCCGTTGTTGGCGGCGTTGCCACGGGTGTCGCTGGCCGAGGGCGGTGTGTCGCGCTATCGGCTGCGCAAGGCACCCGGGCCGGGAGCCTTGTCGACGGTTGAAGCAATTGCGCAGGCGTTGCAGGTGCTGGAGGCACCCACTTCTTTCGAGCCGCTGCTCAAACCTTTTGAAGCGTTGATCGATGGGCAGATTGCGGCGATGGGGGAGGAGGTTTTCCAGAAAAATCATGGCGGCGGGCATTGGGAGTAGGCGGGGGGCGATGCAGCATGAAATGCGCTCGCATGTGGGTGGGGGCTCGCCCCCGATAAGGCCCTCACAGCTGCCCATTTCCCTCGCTTATTCCCATAAGCCATAAGCACCACACTTTGCGTGATATGGCCCGCCAGCCTTTCCCGGTATGATGTCCGCCCCGCAGTCTGGATTGCGAATACGCCATGACCTTGCAGTACCCAACAATCGCCGATTGCGTCGGCAATACACCTCTGGTCCGCTTGCAACGCATGGCGGGTGAAACCAGCAATACCCTGTTGCTCAAGCTCGAAGGGAACAACCCGGCCGGCTCGGTAAAAGACCGCCCGGCGCTGTCCATGATCACCCGCGCCGAGCTGCGCGGGCAGATCAAGCCGGGCGATACCCTGATTGAAGCCACCTCGGGTAACACCGGCATCGCCCTGGCCATGGCCGCCGCGATCAAGGGTTACAAGATGATCCTGATCATGCCCGACAACGGCAGTGCCGAGCGCAAGGCGGCGATGACCGCCTATGGCGCCCAGTTGGTGCTGGTCACCCAGGAAGACGGCATGGAAGGCGCTCGCGACCTCGCCGAGCGTATGGCCGCCGAAGGCCGCGGCCTGGTGCTCGACCAGTTCGCCAATGGGGACAACCCCGAGGCGCACTACGCCAGCACCGGCCCGGAAATCTGGCGCCAGACCCAAGGCACCATCACCCATTTCGTCAGTTCCATGGGCACCACCGGCACCATCATGGGCAACTCGCGTTACCTCAAGGAGCAGAACCCGGCGATTCAGATCGTCGGCCTGCAGCCGATGGAAGGTGCGGCCATCCCCGGCATTCGCCGCTGGCCCGAAGCGTATCTGCCGAAGATCTACAACGCCTCGCGGGTCGATCGCATCATCGACATGGCCCAGCGCGAAGCCGAAGACACCACTCGTCGCCTGGCGCGTGAAGAAGGCATCTTCTGCGGCGTGTCCTCCGGCGGTGCCGTGGCCGGCATGTTGCGTCTGTCGAAAGAACTGGAAAACGCGGTGATCGTCGCGATCATCTGTGACCGCGGCGACCGTTACCTGTCGACCGGCATTTTCGACGAACCCAACTGATGGCCAAGCATGAAAGAGGCCTGCGCTTCCAACCGACGGGCGGTAGCCGAGCGCCGCAGATTCCGGTGGGCAAGAAACAACGCCTGACCATCGAGCGCCTGGCCAACGACGGACGCGGCATCGTGTTTTTCGAAGGCCGCACCTGGTTCGTCAATGGTGCGCTGGCCGGTGAAGAGGTTGAGGCGCGGGTGTTGGGTGCCCACGGCAAAGTGGTCGAGGCCCGTACCGAACGGGTATTCACGGCCAGTGAACGGCGTCGTCCGGCCCCTTGCGCTCACTTCGGCCGCTGCGGTGGCTGCAGCGTGCAGCACCTGGCCCATGACGACCAACTGGCCCTGAAACAGCGCATGCTCGCCGAGCAGCTGACCCGCGTGGCCGGCGTCGAACCCCAGGAATGGGCGGAGCCGTTGAGCGGCGCCGAATTCGGCTACCGTCGCCGGGCCCGCGTGGCCGTGCGCTGGGATGCCAAGGCCAAGACCCTTGAAGTGGGTTTTCGCGCCGTGGCCAGCCAGGACATTGTCGCCATCGATGAATGCCCGGTACTGGTACAGGCTTTGCAGCCGATCATGCAGCGCTTGCCGAACATGCTGCGTCGCTTGAGCAAACCTCAAGCCCTGGGGCATGTGGAGTTGTTCAGTGGGTCGTCCATTGCTGTGTTACTGCGGCATATGGCACCGCTGTGCGAAGCGGACCTGCTGGTGTTGAAAGAGTTCTGCGCGTTCCATGACGCTCAATTATGGCTGCACGGCGAGGGGCCACCGGCACCGGTGGACCCCGATACGGCCCTGGGCTTTCGCCTGGAGGCGTGGGGTCTGGACCTGGCGTATCGGCCGGGGGATTTTGTCCAGGTCAATGCGGCGGTCAATGACGCGATGGTGGCCCAGGCGCTGGAGTGGCTGGCGCCGCAACCCGACGAGCGGGTGCTGGATCTGTTTTGCGGTCTGGGCAACTTTGCCTTGCCACTGGCGCGCCAAGTGCGCGAAGTGGTGGCGGTAGAAGGCGTGCAGACCATGGTGGACCGGGCGGCGCTCAATGCCGTCAGTAACAATTTGCATAATGCGCGGTTTTTTCAGGCCGATTTGTCCCAGCCTTTGACTGACGCGGAATGGGCCAAACAGGGCTTTTCTGCGGTACTCTTGGACCCACCTCGCGACGGTGCCCAGGAGGTCGTGCGCAAGCTCGCCACCCTGGGGGCCAAGCGTCTGGTGTATGTGTCCTGTAACCCGGCGACGCTGGCGCGGGATACGGTTGAGTTGGTCAAGCAAGGCTACCGGCTAAAACGTGCCGGGATCCTCGACATGTTTCCGCAGACAGCGCATGTCGAGGCCATGGCGTTATTTGAGGCGGGCTAGGATGCCCGTTTAATCCGACTGGCCTGCATTCTCCAGGGCCATGATCCGCCAGGGAATCTGCAGGATGAGCTTTAGCGATAAAGCCGGTCGGCGATGATTTTTGACGCATCGAAGGTGCGTCGTAGGGAAGGTAAGCAAGATGGTACAGGTGAGAGCACACCAGCCGATCAACACTGACGGCAGTATCAATCTCGAGGCATGGCTGGATCATGCGGTCAGTGTCGATCCGGCATTGGACCGTGAAGCCTTGAAGGCCGCCTGCGAGTTCGCCCGTGAGTCTGAACAACAGGACAACGCGGCGAAGAATCTGTGGGCCGAAGGCACTTCAAGTTTTCGCACCGGCCTTGAGATCGCCGAGATCCTCGCCGATCTCAAGCTGGACCAGGATTCGCTGATCGCCGCCGTGCTCTATCGCGGCGTGCGTGAAGGGCATATTCCATTGCCCACGGTCAGCCAGCGCTTCGGCGCGGTGGTGGCCAAGCTGATCGACGGCGTGCTGCGCATGGCCGCCATCAGCGCCAGCCTCAGTCCGCGCCAGTCGATGGTGCTGGGCACCCAGGGCCAGGTCGAGAACCTGCGCAAGATGCTGGTGGCGATGGTCGACGACGTGCGCGTGGCCCTGATCAAACTGGCCGAACGCACCTGTGCGATCCGTGCGGTCAAGACCGCCGACGACGAAAAGCGCAATCGCGTCGCCCGCGAGGTCTTCGATATCTACGCGCCCCTGGCGCACCGCCTGGGTATCGGCCATATCAAATGGGAGTTGGAGGACCTGTCCTTCCGCTACCTCGAACCCGATCAATACAAACAGATCGCCACGCTCCTGCATGAGCGGCGCCTGGACCGTGAGCGCTTTATCAGTGACGTGATGAGCCAACTGCGCGCCGAACTGCAGGCCACGGGCGTCGATGCCGACATCAGCGGTCGCGCCAAGCACATCTATTCCATCTGGCGCAAAATGCAGCGCAAGGGCCTGGCTTTCAGCCAGATCTACGACGTGCGCGCGGTGCGCGTGCTGGTGCCGGAAATGCGCGACTGCTACACCGCGCTGGGCATCGTCCACACGCTGTGGCGGCACATTCCCAAAGAGTTCGACGACTACATCGCCAACCCCAAGGAAAACGGCTACCGCTCGCTGCACACCGCGGTGATCGGCCCCGAGGGCAAGGTGCTGGAAGTGCAGATCCGCACCCACGCCATGCACGAAGAGGCAGAGCTGGGGGTGTGCGCGCACTGGCGCTACAAGGGCACCGACGTCAAGGCCGGCTCCAACCAGTACGAAGAGAAAATCTCCTGGCTGCGCCAAGTGCTGGAATGGCACGAAGAACTCGGCGACATCGGCGGCCTGGCCGAACAGCTGCGGGTGGATATCGAACCGGA
Source organism: Pseudomonas sp. lyk4-R2A-8 (assembly GCF_030209095.1). Taxonomy (NCBI): domain Bacteria; kingdom Pseudomonadati; phylum Pseudomonadota; class Gammaproteobacteria; order Pseudomonadales; family Pseudomonadaceae; genus Pseudomonas; species Pseudomonas sp. lyk4-R2A-8. The sequence continues at coordinate 248,975 of NZ_JARVSS010000004.1, read as the reverse complement.
CCGGGTCTACATCTTCACCCCGGACGGCCATGCCATCGACTTGCCCAAGGGCGCCACGCCGCTGGACTTCGCCTACCGGGTGCACACCGAAATCGGCCACAACTGCCGGGGCGCCAAGATCAACGGGCGCATCGTGCCGCTCAACTACAGCCTGCAGACCGGTGAACAGGTCGAGATCATCACCAGCAAGCACGGTACGCCGAGCCGCGACTGGCTGAACCCGAACCTGGGCTACATCACCACGTCGCGGGCGCGGGCCAAGATTGTCCACTGGTTCAAACTGCAGGCCCGCGACCAGAACGTCGCTGCCGGCAAGACCCTGCTCGAACGCGAACTGGCGCGCCTGGGCCTGCCCCAGGTGGACTTCGACAAGCTGGCCGAAAAGGCCAACATGAAGATCGCCGAAGACATGTTCGCCGCCCTCGGTGCTGGCGACCTGCGCCTGGCGCAGCTGGTCAACCTGGCCCAGCAGTTGGTCGAGCCGGAACGCGGCAACGAACAACTGGAGCTGATCCCACGCAAAGCCACCGGCTACAAGCCTGGCAAGCGCGGCGATATCCAGATCCAGGGGGTGGGCAACCTGATGACGCAGATGGCCGGCTGCTGCCAACCGCTGCCGGGCGATGCCATCGTCGGCTATATCACTCAGGGCCGTGGCGTGAGCATTCACCGCCAGGACTGCGCCTCGGTGCTGCAGTTGGGCGGGCGCGAGCCGGAACGCATCATCCAGGTCAGTTGGGGGCCGGTGCCGGTGCTCACTTATCCGGTGGACATCGTGATCCGCGCCTACGACCGTTCGGGCTTGCTGCGCGACGTCTCGCAGGTGCTGCTCAACGAGCGGATCAACGTGCTGGCGGTCAACACCCGCTCGAATAAAGAGGACAACACCGCGCTGATGTCCCTGACCATCGAGATTCCCGGGCTGGATGCGCTGGGGCGGTTGCTGGGGCGGATTTCCCAGTTGCCGAACATCATCGAGACGCGGCGTAATCGCACGCCATCATGAGTAACCCGATGTACAGCCTCGAAGACCTGCTGCACTTGATGAATCGCCTGCGGGACCCGCAATACGGGTGCCCGTGGGATATCAAACAAACCTACGCGAGCATCGTCCCGCATACCCTCGAAGAAGCCTACGAAGTGGCCGATGCCATCGAGCGTGGCGACTTCGATCACCTGCAGGGCGAGCTCGGCGATCTACTGTTCCAGGTCGTGTACTACAGCCAGCTGGCGCGGGAAGAGGGGCGCTTTGAATTTGCCGGGGTGGTCGACAGCATCACGCGCAAGCTGATTCGGCGTCATCCCCATGTGTTCCCGAGCGGCGACCTGTATGCGCCGCTGGACGTTCCGCGACTCAGCGAAGACCAGGTCAAGGAGCGTTGGGAGCAGATCAAGGCCGAGGAGCGTGCGGAAAAGTCCGACGCACCGCAGCAGTTGTCGCTGCTCGATGACGTGCCCAACGCCTTGCCGTCCCTGTCCCGTGCCGCCAAGTTGCAGAAGCGCGCCAGCCAGGTCGGGTTCGACTGGCCGTCCGCCTTGCCGGTGGTCGACAACGTGCGCGAAGAGTTGGATGAAGTCCTCGAAGCCATGGCCGATAACGACCCGGCGGCCATTGCCGATGAAGTCGGCGACCTGCTGTTCGCGGCGGTCAACCTGGCCCGTCACCTCAAGGTCGACCCCGAAACCGCGCTGCGTGGCGCCAACGCCAAGTTCGAACGACGTTTCCGATTTATCGAACAGGCATTGCGCGAGACCCGGCGTCCCATGGAAGATTGCACCCTCGAAGAGTTGGACGCCCTGTGGGGCGAAGCCAAACGTCAGGAAAAGAACGTGTCCAGCTGCGGTTGAGCAGTTGCCTAAGTGAGTAAGCACCATGAGCCTTTCCCTTCGCGACCAGTTGCTTAAAGCAGGTCTGGTCAACCAAAAGCAGGCCAAACAGGTCGGCAAAGAGAAACAGAAGCAGCAACGCCTGGTCCACAAAGGCCAGGCCGAAGCCGACGACACCCAGGCGCGCCTGGCCCTTGAAGCCAAGGCGGAAAAGGTCAAGCGCGACCAGGAACTGAACCGTCAGCAGCAGGAAAAAGCCGAAGCCAAGGCCCGCGCGGCCCAGGTCAAGCAACTGATCGAAACCTCGCGCCTGCCCAAGTTGACCACCGAGGATTACTACAACTTCGTGGATGACAAGAAGGTCAAGCGCCTGTCGGTCAACACGCTGATGCGCAATAAACTGAGTAACGGCTCCCTGGCGATCGTGCACCACGGCGGCGGTTACGAAGTGATCCCGCGTGAAGCCGCGCTGAAGATTCAGGAACGCGCACCCGAGCGCATCGTGCAGCTCAATATCCTCACCGAGAGCCAGGTGCCGGACGAGGATGATCCATACGCGGCTTACCAGATCCCTGACGACCTGATGTGGTAAGCGGCGCGTCCCGCTGCAAACAACAAACCCCGCTCAATGGCGGGGTTTGTTTTTCTTCTTGAAGCGCTTTTACAAGGGGAGTTTCCCTCACCAATCCACGGCGTAACTCAAGCTGAACGTGCGCCCCTCTGCGTTCGGATAGGGCGCGCGCGCATTCGCCTGGGCAAACATGTTCTGGTAGTTGCGATTAGTCAGGTTGTAGACCGCGCCTTCGAGGCGCCCCACCGGCAACCGCACCGATCCCAGCAGATCGGCCAATGTGTAGCCCTTGATATCGCGACCGTTATTGTCCTTGAACGCGACGTCGTAGTCGGCCAGGCGCATACCTTGCAGGCGCAGGCTGTAGTCGCCGCGGTCATAGCCGATAAAGGCGGTAGTCTTGGCTGGCGCGATGCGCGTGGCCGGAAGGTCAATCCATTGGCCATTCTGGCGCGTCTCGCCCTTGGCGTAGGCGTAGGTTCCGCCGACTGACCACTCATCGGTAACGTTATACGTCAGGCTGGTTTCGATACCGCGCACGCGCTCTTTCTGGCTGACCAGGCGCAGCACACGGTCGTTGGCGTCGTAGAACTGTGTGACGTCCGAGGTGTTTTCATACACGGTGACATTGGCCAGCCATTTGTCCCAATTGCCACGCCAGCCCAGCTCGTAGCTGTCGACTTTCAGCGCCTGGGCGTTGAGGTTCTGGATATCGTATCGACTGCTCACGTCACGCAGGAAACGCTGGATATCCGGCAGGGAAAACCCCTGGCTGAAATTGACGAACACATCCTGGTTTTCGCTCAGGTGGTACACCGCGCCCAGGTTGTAGAGGGTGTCGTCATACTTGAGGGTGCCCCCCGGCAGTGTCGCGCGATTGCCGGTCTGCACGATTTCGCCGTAGGCGATGCTGTCGTCCACATCGCTTTCGATCCATTCGCGGCGCACACCACCGCGTAGGGTCCAGTCATCAATGTCGTAGGACAGCTGCCCGAAGATGGCTTTGGTAGTGGTCTGGATGTCCGGGCCCAACTCGAAGGTAGTGCCGGTCTTGGTGTAGGTCAGGCCATTGACCCGGTACTGGTCACCGCGTTGGCGGGATGTCTCGTGATCGTAATCCGCGCCCCACACCAGGTTGCCGGTGGCGGGGCCGATGTCCGGCATTTGCGTGTCGATGGCGGCGCGTAGGCCGTACACGTCCTGCACGCTGTTATTGTCCGATACCCCGGCGCGGCCTCGAGACAGGTCCGGGAAGAACAGCGCGTCGGCGCGGCGCCAGTAACTTTCCACCTGCAGGCCCTGACCGTAGAAGTCCCGGTCGGTGTAGTTGAGGTTGACGGCCTGGTTGTGGGTGGACGGCTGGTCGTCCAGGTCCAGGCCTTTGACCGCAACAGCAGTGCTGGTGATGCGTGGGTTCTTGGTGTAGCGGGTATCCTGTTCGTCCTTGTAGTCCTGCAGCGACAGGCTGATCTTTTTATCGTCATCCAACTCGTAGCCGAAACGGCCTTGCAGGTCGTAGGTGTCGGTGTCCATGTTGCTGCCCTGGGACGTGTCCTGGGGGATGCGCTTGCCGTTGCCGTCGAACTGGTCGTTGCGTTGCACGGTATTGGCGGACAAATACCAGTCCGCCGGGCCCTGGCGGCCGGTGGCGCTCTGGAATGCCTCGTAGGCAAAGCCTTTATGGTTGAAATTGTTGCCGGAGGTCATGCCGATTTTGCTGCTGAACGCCAGGTCCTCACCTTTGTTGCGCTTGGTGATGATGTTGATGATGCCGCCGGAGGCCCCCGCACCGTAGACACTGCTGGCGCCGGAAATTACTTCGATACGCTCGATGCTCTCCGGCGCCACGCTGTTGAGCTGGCGGAAGTTGTCGCGCGTGGCGTTCTGGGACACGCCGTCGATCAGGATCAGTGTATTGCGCCCGCGCAGTGTCTGGCCGAAGTTACTCATTCCGCCGCTGGAAGGGGCGATGCCCGGCACCAACTGCCCGAGGATGTCCGCGACCCGGCGCCCGGCGCCCGTTTGCTGACGGATCTGCGCTTCGTCGATGACCTGCACCGAGCCCGGGATCGCCGCGATGCTGGTTTCATTGCGCGTGGCCGAGACCACGGTTGCCTGCAACTGCAGGTTAGTGGGAGCTGCCTGGGTTTGCTCCGCGGTATCGGCCCAGGCAGCATTGCTGAGTGAGCCGAGGAAGGGCAGTAGAAGTGCCAAGTGTGGTTTATTCATGACCTTGCCTTTGAGTTATTAGAAGTATTGACAGAAAAATCGGACGGCTCAGGCGCGCGCGCCAGCCCGCGGATCCCCCGGATGCCCACGGCCGCCACGGCATAGGTGAGCGCGACCAGCCAGAAGCTGTGCGCCAGGCCCACCATCCCCATGCCGATACCACCGATCAGCGCGCCACACAGCGCGCCGGCCTTGGCGGCGCTATTACCCAGCCCAAGGGCAAACCCTTGCTGGCTGGGGGGCACGGTGCTGGCGATTAACGTATAAGCGACAGGCAGCAATGCGCCTTGCCATACGCCCCACAGCAGCCGGCTGGCGAGGAACCCCAGCCACTCGCTGGCCATGGCGGTGAATGCCAGCGTCAGGGCACAGGCCCACGTGACCCATTCGATGATGCGCAGCGTATGCGCCGGTGGGTGCCGGTCGAACAGGCGACCCCACAGCGGCGCGGAAAGCGCCAGGGTGAGCGCGCTGGCGGCATAGCTGGCGCCAATCAACCACGCCGGCGCGTGCAGCACATCGGCCACGTACAGCGCATAGAACGGCTGCGGCATCATTTTGGCCGCCTGGATCAACACGATGATGCCAAGCATCGCGCCGAGCCAGCCCTTGGGCAGCGCGGCGCGGGTCGCGTTGCGCGCCGGTCGTGCGCGCGGTGCATCGCTGGGCAGCCACAGGCTTAGCGCTGCGCAGAGCAGGCAGACCGCAGTGGCGCTGTAGCACAGCAGGGCGAACCCCGAGACGTCCATCAGCCAGCCGCCCAATACCGGGCCTGCCAGCGAACCCACGGCGGTCGCCGATTGCAGCCGCGCTAGGATGTGCCCGCGTCCGCCGTCGCCGCAGCACGCCAGGGCGTAGGCCTGGGCCGCTGCGATAAAGCCCGCCAACGCGCCTTGCACGACCCTGATTGCCACCAGCAACCAAGGATCCTGTGCGATCGCTGCCAGCGCCTGGCACACCGCCAGCGCCAGCAGCGCGCGCAGGATCATCGGCTTGTGACCGGTGCGGTCACCCAGACGGCCCCACATCGGTGTCAGGAGCATCGCCGCCATCATCGGCCCGGCGTACACCAGAGATGACAGCAGCCCAGTGTAATGAGCATCGGCAACGCCGAGCAGTTTCTGGATTTGCAACGGCCAGAAAGGCCCGCTCATTTCCATGGCGCCCATCGACACCAACTGAATCATCACCAGCAACCGCAACGCCGTACGGTCAGAGCCCATTGGCGGCGGCACTCAGCGGATTGGGCAGCCGCCCGACAATATCGGCGTGGCTTTCCAACAGGCGCATGCGCATAAACGACTTGGCCGGCCATGCCTGCTCCAGCAGTGCTGCGCGTTCGGTCCGCCAGCGTTGGGGCTCGACCTGGTCGCGCAGCGCGTCGAAACACTGGCTGACCTGGGCTGACAGTTCATCCCACAGCTGCGCCTCGGGCATTTCGAAATGACGCGCGCTGAGCAGGACCAGCTCGCCCAAATGACACATGAAAACCGTGTGCAGCAACTTGTCGCGTACGAAGCTGGCGTCGTCGTACAAGGTCATTTTCGGGTCGTGCAGCTCAATGTCCAGACCCTGGCCATGCAAGGTCTTGCGGTCGATACGGATATCGCCGAAGTCGCGCAGCAACAGGCGGCTCAGTTGCCCGTCGTCGCTCATGACCATAAAGGAATTCTGCTGATGGGCCTCGAATGCGACGCCGTAGCGCAGGTACATGCCCAACAGCGCCGGCACCGTGATCGCGGCGTAATCACGGAAAAACGCGCGCATGCCTTGGGCATCGTCCCGGCCCTGGCTCAGGCGTACCCAGTGTCGCAGCAGCGGTTCGCCGTGCTGGTCGAGGGCGAACAGGCTGCCGACCGGCACAGCCATTTCCCCCGATTGCAGCTGGCTCAGCGGGTTATCGCGGTACAGCACGGCGAGGTGACGGGAATGTTCGTAATTGGCCGGTTGCGGCTTGAAGTGCACGCCGATTCGCTCCGGTACGATGCTGAGCCGCTTGGAGATACCCGGCTCACGGGAAAGAATGCTCAACAATAGCTCGCTGATACGCGGCCCCATACGCGCCGAACGTGGTGAAACGGTACGCTGCACGCTGGTCAGGCGCAGCGAGACTGGCAGCTTGACCATCGGTGCATCGCAGCGGCCGTCCGGCAATACGGTGCGAAAAGACATGGTGGGGTGGGCTGTAAACGCGACAATCTCGGTGAGCACCAGCAGCCGGTCGCTGATCTCATTGGCGAACAGCTGTGGCAACTCCTGGCGAGCCTGCCAGGGGTGAGCGGGCAGCGGCAGATAGTCCGCGGGTGCAAGGCCTTGCGCGGTCAGCACGTCGGCCAATTCCCGGGCGGCCTGGGGAAAATGCTGTTGCCACCACGGCCAGTAATCCGCAGAACCGGCCAGCGTTTCAACGTGTGCGTATTGACGGTGCAAGGCGCACAGCAACACCGGGAAGCGCGCTTCGAACTCCGGCGAGAACGCGATCACCTGCTCGGTGCTCAAGCCCAGTTTAGTTTTGTAGTTGGGGTGCCAGGGATGGCCCAGCGTGCCCCATTGCTCCAACACGCAGGTCGGGTTGGCGACCTGTGGATGCTGCTTGAGATAGCTGAGCAGGTTGCCCGCGTGGGCAGGTGGCATGGCGGCCTGAAGCTTCAGCGTCCAATGCGCGTGAAAGGCCAGGCACAGCGTGTCGTTCACGAAGCTGTCGTCAATTTCAGTGTTCAGACGATTCAGTACATCCGGCGCGGCAGGGGTTTGAAGCGTACTGTTGAGCAGCGTCAGCAATTGCGAGGGGAATTGCAGTTTGAGCGCCGGCTGACCCTCGCGCACATGCACGACGCGCCCGCGCAGGTCCCAGCTGGCCATACGGCCTGGACGCAGATGCTCGAAGCACAGGCGCGACTGGTCCGGCAACACCAGCCAGCAATGGCCATGACCGTCGTAAGTACAGGTGTCGGGAGCCAGCAGCGCTTCGCGGAACAGTGCCTGGAGCAGCCGTTGAAAGCTACGTTCAGCGGCGGGTTGCAAGGTGCCGGCAAGGTCTTCGAGGGTGATGTGATTCGCCTGGAAGGTCGAGGTGGCCAGTGCTTCGCTCCACCGTGCGAGCAGGGACGATTCAGGCGTCATGCTGTTTCCGTACATCAAGTCGAATTCCTTATCCTGGGTACTGAGTCGAAGGCGGCGCGATAGTATCGAGAACCATTATCAAATGTCTATTTTTTGTTACTCGAATAGACGCCCACGTTTATTCGCGCTTGGCTGGGGCGGGGTGTCTCAAGGCAACTGTGTCGCTTTGGAGGCGGGGAGGCGGGCTTGGGAGGCTCTGGAATGGGCCTGTTCAGGTTTTTTAACGCAGCCCGTAGTACGTAGATGCAATTTTTGTAAGACGTGTCTGGTTTTATACGGTGATTAAAAAGTACCGTCTTGACCACGCAAAACCCCGCTCGAAGGCGGGGTTTTGTTTCGCAGGTGCTCCGTGTCGTGGACGCAGCGCCTGCGCACTTTCAGCGGTTCAGGCGTTTTGTGCCTGGCGTCTCATCTCAAGGGTTTCGAGCTCGTTCTTGTAGTTCTGAGCGTCGCTCTCGTTGTGAAACATGCCGACCAGCAGGTCTTGTTGGTGTACATCCCAGATGTGAATCCCATGGCCCAAGGCTTCGTGGGACATATGTGCATCGTCGCGTTCAGTTACTTTTACAGTCATCTGCTTGCTCCAATCTCTGGTGGATCTGCGGCAAGTCGTCGCAGGCCTTCGTTATATGTTTTGTTAGCTTGCTAAGTAAACCGGTTTTGCCCGCAACAATTCATTGCGTCATACGCAACAATGCTGCAGGCCAGATAAACCAAGGCGTTGCGGTTTAGAGCGCTGGGTTAGATGACGAAAGTTTCATGTGCAAAGGCTTATCGCACGGGTGCGAGCGACAAAACCCAGGCGAAAAAAAGCCCCGCATTTGCGGGGCTCCTGGTCTTGCGTTTGGATCAGCTGCCTTTGACCTCTTTACCGTCAACTTTGCCGTCCTGCAGCATGATGTTGTATTCCTTGCCGTCGGTCTCGACCTGGCGCAGGGCAACCAGGATGCCGCCCTGGTCCTTGGCAAACCACATCTGCGTGATGCGCTTGCTTTGCGTCGGATCACGCACGCGCTCGACCTTGATCGCGTCGATGGCGCCGACCTTGGTCTGTACTTTTTCCGGGCCGATTACACGGAAGTCATAGGTGTCGACGTCGGTGCCTTCCACCACGTTGTAGCTCATGCTCTTTTTGCCGGCGGCGACGTCACGCTGCAGGGCCAACTGGTAGGTCGACTTATCGAGCATGCCGCTTTGCAGGGGCACATTGACCGCGTCCTTGTTTTCAAAGCCGGTGACTTTCTTGGTCGCCTGGTCGAAGTCCAGGTTGATTTTCTTGGCCTTGCCCAGGCCGCCGCGTTCGAAGGTGTAGCTCTTCGGTTGCAGGCTGTCCTTGTCAAACAGGATCACGCTGGTTTCGGTCAGGCTGGCGATCATCATCGAGGCCTTGAAGTTCAAGGTCCACGTGCCGTCGGGGTTCTTGGTCAGGCTGCGTTCGGCCGAACCACTCATGGGCAACTGTTTCCAGTCGGCGGTATAGCTTACGGAGAAGGGATGAAGGTCTGCCGCTTGCACGGCAGGCAAGGCGAATAGCGCAAAAGCGAAGAGCAAGGCGCGACGCATAAAATCTCCTAGGTTCGAATCAAGTGGCCGCTGGCCGCGAGTAACTGACCGTCCAATAATGCACCCTGGTCACCGAGAATCAACCGCCCCTCGGCAAACCAGCGAACCGCCAGCGGGTAAATCCTGTGTTCCTGGGTGTGAACCCGTTGCGCAAGCGTCTGCGCCGAGTCGTCAGACTCTACCGGAACCACTGCCTGTACGACCAGAGGGCCGCCATCGAGTTCCTCGGTGACGAAGTGCACGCTGCAGCCATGCTCGCGGTCACCGGCGTCGAGGGCACGCTGATGGGTATGCATGCCCTTGTATTTGGGCAGCAGGGAAGGGTGGATATTCAGCAGGCGTCCGGCGTAATGGCGCACGAAATCGCCGCTGAGGATGCGCATGAAGCCGGCCAGTACCACCAGCTTGGGGTTGAAGGCGTCGATCAGTTCGACCAGGGCGCGGTCGAAGGCCTCGCGGCCGTCGAACGCCTTGTGATCCAGCGAGCGGGTTTCGATCCCCGCATCCCTGGCGCGTTGCAGGCCGTAGGCGTCGCTGCGGTTGGAAATCACCGCAGCGATGCGCACCGGGCTGTCGCCGGTGCGCGTGCTGTCGATCAGGGCCTGCAAGTTACTGCCGGTGCCGGAGAGCAGCACCACGACATCACAGGTTGCAGGCATCAGTGCGCCTTAAGGTTCTTCAGTTCAACCTGAGCCGCGCCTTGCGCAGCGGTGGCGATCTGGCCGATGACCCAAGGCTGCTCGCCGGCTTCGCGCAATACGTTCAGCGCGGTTTCCACATGTTCCTGCGCCACGCAGATGACCATGCCTACGCCGCAGTTCAACACGCGGTGCATTTCGGTCTCGTTGACGTTGCCTTTTTCCTGCAGCCAGTCGAACACTGCAGGACGCTGCCAGCTGGCTACGTCGACGATGGCCTGGGCGCCTTTTGGCAGCACGCGCGGGATGTTGTCCAGCAGGCCGCCGCCGGTGATGTGGGCCATGGCTTTTACCGCGCCGGTGTCCTTGATCAGCTTGAGCAGTGGCTTGACGTAGATGCGGGTCGGCGCCATCAGCAGGTCGGTCAGCGGTTTGCCGTCGAGCTGGGTGTTTTCGATGTCGGCACCGGACACTTCGATGATCTTGCGGATCAGCGAGTAGCCGTTGGAGTGAGGACCGGAGGATGGCAGGGCGAGGAGGGCGTCGCCGGCGGCCACTTTGGAGCCGTCGATGATGTCGGCTTTTTCCACCACGCCGACGCAGAAACCGGCCAGGTCGTAGTCTTCGCCTTCGTACATGCCCGGCATTTCAGCGGTTTCGCCGCCCACCAGGGAGCAACCCGCCAGCTCGCAGCCGGCGCCGATGCCGGTGACCACTTGTGCCGCGGTGTCCACGTTCAGCTTGCCGGTGGCGTAGTAGTCGAGGAAGAACAGCGGTTCGGCGCCACACACCACCAGGTCGTTGACGCACATGGCTACCAGGTCGATGCCGATGCTGTCGTGCTTGTTCAGGTTCAGGGCCAGACGCAGCTTGGTGCCCACGCCGTCGGTGCCGGACACCAGCACAGGCTGCTTGTAGCCGGCCGGGATTTCGCAGAGGGCGCCAAAACCGCCCAGGCCGCCCATGACTTCAGGGCGCGCAGTGCGCTTGGCGACGCTCTTGATGCGTTCGACCAATGCTTCACCGGCGTCGATGTCTACACCGGCGTCCTTGTAGCTCAGGGAGGGTTGCTTGCTCATGATCCAGGCCTTTAGGGGGGATTTCTGGGTAACGACCGGGCGGGCGGGGGCGTTTGAAAAAGAGGCCCAGCCGTTGACGGTCTGCGAAGGCGCGCGATTTTATCAGGCTTGCGGGGCAGCGGCCATCCTCGGGCCGACGGGCAGGGCCATATCGACTAAAAAAGCGGATTAAAAAATGCTAATCGGCTCGGCTTCAGCGCGTATTAAGGTATAGCCTTGAATCCGCTAGTACTGTGACAGTACGAAAACTTACCGAGACCCCGCGAATGTTTCACCGGTTGCCATGGTCACAGCCTGGCGAAACCGAGTTCGCGCGGTTTGTTCCAGCCGCTAAATCTGTCGTTCGGGAATCTTTCATGCGTCTGTGTAATGTGTTTTTTGTGGGCTGTTTGTCGTTGGTCAGCCTGGCGAGTCATGCCGAAACCCTCAATGGCCTTTATCAAGTACTTGAACCGGTCAGCAGCCAGTCGCCCCAGGAGCGCGACCAGGCCACCCAGCGCGCGGTGCAGACGCTGGTGATTCGCCTGACCGGCGATGCCAAGGCCGCCGAAGGGCCGGGCCTGGCGGCGGTGCGCAAAGACCCGCAGCAAATCATCAGCCAGTACGGCTACGACGCCGGTCCGCCGGAAAGCCTGCAGGTGGATTTCGACCCGGTGAGTACCGACCGCGCGTTGCGTGACGCGGGCCTGTCGATCTGGGGCAGCAATCGACCTTCGATCCTGGGCTGGTGGCTGAACGACTCCACCGAAGGCAGCAGCCTGGTCGGCGATGGCCAGGCCGTTGCCCAGGCCCTGCGCCGTGCAGCGCAACACCGCGGCTTGCCGCTGCGTCTGCCCATGGGCGATCTGGAAGAGCAAGTGGTGGCCACCGCGCCGAATCTGGAAAGCGCCGATGCCACGCCGTTGCGCGCCGCTTCCGAACGCTACGGTGCCGACGCCTTGCTGGCGGTGCACGCGCGTCAGGAAGGCAATCAATGGCAGGCCAAGTGGCGCCTGTGGTTGGGCGACAAGGCCGAGCAGGGCACCGCCCAAGGCACAGACACCGCTGCGCTGGCGGATGCGGTGATGCTGGCGGTCAGCCAGAAGCTGGCGCCGCGCTTTGCGGTCAAGCCGGGTGTCAGCACTGAGCAGTTACTGGAGGTGCAGGGCATGAATCTGGAGCGCTATGCGACCCTGGGGCATCTGCTGGAGCCATTTGGCGCTCAGCCGCTGCTGGTTGATGGCAATCGCATTGTGTATCGCGTCAATGGCAACGCCGAGCAGTTGCGCACCCAGTTGAGCCTGGGCAAGTTGCAGGAGATTGCGGCAGGTGAAGCGCAGCCTGTGGGCGATGGAACGCCACCGGCCAGCGCATCCGAACCCCAGGCGCAATTGCGGTTTCGCTGGTAAATGTTCTTCCTTATATAGATAGAAGCAAATAAATGGAGTGGTTTATGGCGGATACGCGTCGTTGGGTGTGGCTTGGCGGGATCGTCCTGCTGTGCGTTTTTGTGTTTTTGCTGCATTCGATCCTGACGCCGTTCCTGGTCGCGTTGCTGTTGGCCTATCTGTTCGATCCGGTGGTGGATCGCCTGGAGAAGGCTGGCCTGTCGCGCACGCTCGGTGTTGTCACGGTGTTCGCGCTGTTCACCTTGATCATCACGGCTCTGGTGCTGGTGCTGGTGCCGATGCTGGTCAAGCAGTTGTACCGGCTGTACGAACTGGCACCGCAAATGCTCGACTGGCTGCAGCACACGGCGATGCCGTGGGCCCAGGCCAAGCTGGGGCTTTCGGATGGCTTTTGGAAGTTCGACAAGGTCAAGGCGGCGATCAGCGAGCATATGGGCCAGACCGGCGACATCGTCGGGGTGGTACTCAGCCAGGCCACGGCGTCCGGCCTGGCATTGATCGGCTGGTTGACCAACCTGGTGCTGATTCCGGTGGTGGCGTTTTACCTGCTGCGTGACTGGGACATCATGATGGCCAAGGTCCGCAGCCTGCTGCCGCGTGACCGCGAAGAGCGCATTGTGTCCCTGGCCGAAGAGTGCCATGAAGTCCTGGGTGCATTCGTGCGGGGCCAGTTGCTGGTGATGCTGGCACTGGGGATTATCTATGCCGCAGGCTTGATGGCTATTGGCCTGGAGCTGGGTCTGTTGATCGGCCTGATTGCCGGTCTGGCCGCCATCGTGCCGTACATGGGGTTCGTCATCGGGATCGGCGCGGCGCTGGTGGCGGGTCTTTTCCAGTTTGGCGGTGACCTGTACCCGATGCTGGGCATTGTTGCTGTGTTTATGGTCGGCCAGGCCCTGGAAGGCATGGTGCTCACGCCCCTGCTGGTCGGTGACCGAATCGGTCTGCACCCGGTGGCGGTAATCTTCGCGATCCTGGCAGGAGGTGAGCTGTTCGGTTTCACCGGTATCCTGCTGGCGCTGCCGGTGGCGGCGGTGATCATGGTGCTGGTGCGCCATGCGCATGATCTCTACAAGGATTCGGATGTCTATACCGGGGTTGAAGACCCCGACCTGTAGTCGCTACGACCCACACCCGGCGCAACGCCGGGTGTGGCGTTCAGGCAGGCTTGGCGTCAAACAATTCGCGTAAAACCAACGGGTTAACGCAAACCTTTGATTTTGCTTGGGGTCTGCTGCATTGTGCGCCCGACGTCACGGGTATAAACTTCGCAAACTTTTCACAGAGGCCACTAACGGTTCGATGGGAGCCGTTCAGTCAGCATGAAACCGATTCAGCTGCCCTTGGGTGTGCGTCTGCGTGACGACGCCACCTTCATCAATTACTACCCAGGCGCCAACGCCGCTGCACTCGGCTATGTCGAGCGGCTCTGCGAAGCCGACGCCGGGTGGACTGAAAGCCTGATTTATCTGTGGGGCAAGCACGGCGTGGGGCGTACTCATCTGTTGCAGGCCGCGTGCCTGCGTTTCGAACAGATGGGCGAGCCGGCGGTGTACTTGCCGCTGGCTGAGTTGATGGATCGCGGTATCGGGATTTTCGACCACCTCGAGCAATACGAGCTGGTGTGCCTGGACGACCTGCAGGCCATCGCCGGCAAAGCGGATTGGGAAGAGGCACTGTTCCATCTGTTCAACCGCCTGCGTGACAGCGGCAGGCGCCTGTTGATTGCGGCTTCGACTTCGCCGCGGGAATTACCGATAAAACTCGCCGACCTCAAATCGCGCCTGACCCTGGCGCTGATCTTCCAGATGCGCCCTCTGTCCGATGAAGACAAATTGCGCGCGTTGCAACTACGCGCCTCGCGTCGCGGTCTGCACCTGACCGATGAAGTCGGGCACTTTATTCTGACCCGGGGTACCCGCAGCATGAGCGCGCTGTTCGATCTGCTTGAACAGCTCGACCAGGCCTCATTGCAGGCGCAAAGAAAATTGACGATCCCTTTTCTCAAAGAGACGTTGGGTTGGTAACTCGTTGATTTTCAATGTTTCGACATTTTACAGGCGTCAGAAAACCTGCGTTTAAGCCCGGTGAGCTACGCAATTTTGTCGATAAATGGAATTACGGCTTAGATGTCAGCGTCTAATCGCCAAGTCACAAAAGCCACGATTGAATTTGCAAATCGATGTGATAGAGGGCATAGTCGCGGCTTCTTTATCCATCAGCCACGGTCGTGCCCATGCTAAATCGCTTCGCACCCCTCGTGCCTCTCGCACTCGTTACCCTGTTGTTTGGTTGCGCGTCCCACCCTCAACAGGTGGCGGAACAGCAGAAACCACAGGTTCAAAACCAGGCAAAATTCGTCGCAGCCCAGTCCTCCACTGTTTATGAGGAAGAAGTGGCGACCGAAAAGGAACTGGCCGACTTCTCCGGCAACAAGCCTTACCAGCTTCCAGTTCTGGCCGACAGCATCCTTGAACGCGGCATGTCCCTGATCGGTACTCGCTACCGTTTCGGCGGCACCTCGGAAGCCGGTTTCGATTGCAGCGGCTTTATCGGTTATCTGTTCCGTGAAGAGGCCGGCATGAATCTGCCGCGTTCTACGCGTGAAATGATCAACGTTAATGCACCGCTGGTCGCGCGTAACAACCTCAAGCCCGGCGATCTGCTTTTCTTCAGTACCAGTGGTCGTGGCCGCGTAAGCCACGCCGGTATCTACCTGGGCGATAACCAGTTTATTCACTCCAGCAGCCGTCGCAGTGGCGGTGTCCGAGTCGACAGCCTGGGTGACAGTTACTGGAGCAAAACCTTCATCGAGGCCAAGCGCGCCCTGGCGATGGCTCCGACCACGGTTACCGCCAGCAAGTAAAGTTAAAGTGATACTTGAAGTTTGACGTGTAAGCGCTAGAATCCCTGGACATTGTTGTAATCCGTTCGCGCGAGCCTTGCTCGCGCGTTCTGGTTTTCAACGTTCGGCAGCGAAAGCCGCATCCAGACCAGGATTGTTCTGCACATGTCGACCTCGGCCCGCCTGATTCTTATCCTCTGCGCCGCGCTGATCAGCGCCTGCGCCAACCGGCCACCGCCCGCGCCTGTTGCGGTCAAGCCCAAGCCGGTCTTCACCTATACCACCCAGAATGACTCGCCTGTCGCCGAAGACGTGCTGTTTCGCGCGCTCGGCCTGGTCGGCACGCCTTATCGCTGGGGCGGCAACACACCCGATTCAGGCTTTGATTGCAGCGGCCTGATCGGCTTCGTGTTCCGCGACGCCGCCGGCATTTCCCTGCCTCGCACTACCCGAGAGCTGATCGGCATGCGTGCGCAGGACGTCAGCGCGCAGAACCTGCAGACCGGTGATCTGTTGTTCTTTGCCACCGGCGCAGGCTCCCAAGTCAGCCATGCCGGCATCTACGTGGGCGAAGGCCGCTTTGTGCACGCCCCGCAAACGGGCGGCACGGTAAAGCTGGACACCTTGTCCAAGGCGTATTGGCAGAATGCTTACTTGAGTGCCAAGCGCGTATTGCCGGCTGAGCATCTGGCGCGCAATCCCTGAATCCGCTGTGGGAGGGTGCAACGCCCTCCCACAGGTTTTCACAGCGCCTATCGAGCGGCCGACACCCGCCACACCTTATTCCCGACATCATCGGCCACCAGCAAATCGCCTTGCCGATCAATCACCACGCCCACCGGCCGGCCCATGGCTTTCTCATCTTTATCGAGGAAGCCGGTCAGTACATCCAGCGGTTGCCCTTTAGGCTGGCCGCCCTCGAATGGCACGAAGATCACTTTGTAGCCGCTGTGGGGTTTGCGGTTCCACGAGCCGTGCTGGCCGATAAAGGCGCCGTTGCTGTAGGCGGCTGGCAACTTGCTGCCGTCGGCGAAGGTCAGGCCCAAAGAGGCGGTATGTGGCCCTACCGCGTAATCCGGGGCGATGGCCTTGGCCACCAGGTCCGGGTTCTGCGGCGTGACGCGTTCGTCCACGTGCTGGCCGTAGTAGCTGAAAGGCCAGCCATAGAAAGCGCCGTCCTTGACCGAGGTGATGTAGTCCGGCACCAGGTCGCTGCCAATTTCGTCGCGCTCATTCACTGCGGTCCACAACTTGCCGCTCTGGGGTTCCCACGCCATGCCGTTGGGGTTGCGCAAGCCTGAGGCGAAGAGGCGGTGCTGGCCGCTGGCGCGGTCGACTTCCCAGATCGCGGCGCGGCCCTGTTCGGCCTCCAGGCCGTTTTCGCCGACGTTGCTGTTGGAGCCCACACTCACATACAACTGGTTGCCATCCTTGCTGGCCACCACGTTTTTCGTCCAATGGTGATTCAGCGGGCCGCCCGGCAGGTCCACGACTTTAGTGCCGGCTTGCTTGATCGCGGTTTCACCTGGCTGGTAGGGGAAACGCAGCAGTTTGTCCGAGTCGGCCACGTACAAGTCATTGCCCACCAGCGTCATGCCGAACGGCGAATTGAGGTTCTCCAGGAACACCGTACGGGTTTCGGCCACGCCGTCGTGGTCGGCATCGCGCAGCAGGGTGATGCGGTTCGGGCTGGGTACACCGGCGCCTGCGCGACTCATGACTTTTTCCATTACCCAGCCACGCACACCCTTCGAATCGTCCGGCTTGGGCGGTGCATTGGTTTCAGCTACCAGCACGTCGCCATTGGGCAATACGTACAGCCAGCGCGGGTGGTCCAGGCCTTCGGCAAAAGCACTCACCTGCAGGCCGGGTGCTGCGGTGGGCTGGACGCCCTCGGGCCAGCCGATGGCAGGGGCGATATTGACGGTGGGGATCAGCGTCTTGTTCGGTTCCGGCAGCTTAGGCGATGGCCCGGTGCCGTCGCTGATCTGCAACGTGGAGCTTTCGCCACAGGCGGCAAGAGTGCCGGCGAGCATGATCAGTAAGGCGAGTCTGGTTTTATGCATGGTGTTCTCCTTGATACCTGTAGGGATAGAGGAGGGCGCGGGTACGATGGTTCAAGTACAAGGCCGGCTTTAATTGACGCTCCACCCCCAACCCACTAACCTTCGCGGCTTGTTTCAGGTGCTCTGTGACCCAGGGGTCGACGGAGTGAAACAGGGAAGCCGGTGAGTGAGCGCACTTAGACACAGTGCTGCCGCAATTCCGGCGCTGCCCCCGCAACGGTAAATGAGTCAAGACGCTGCCTTTGGCCACTGTATCGCATGCGATATGGGAAGGCGCAGCGTGGGTCCGCTCCTGGTTCGCCAGGGTACGGCCACTTATGAGCCCGGAGACCGGCCTGGACCATTCAACAGCATCACGGTGGGCGATGCTTGGCTGTCTGATTGTGTTTTTTCCTGCCCGCCGTTTTTGTCCAGCCCCAACGGAGAGCTGCCATGACCGATTCCCCCGACCGCGACGAACGCCACCTGGCGCGCATGCTGCGCAAAAAAGCCGTGATCGACGAGCGCATCGCCAATTCCCCCAATCAGTGCGGTTTGCTGCTGGTACTGACCGGCAATGGCAAAGGCAAGAGCAGCTCGGCCTTCGGCATGCTGGCCCGGGCCATGGGCCACGGCATGCAATGCGGCGTGGTGCAGTTCATCAAGGGCCGCCACAGCACAGGCGAAGAGTTGTTCTTCCGACGCTTCCCCGAACAAGTGCGCTTTCACGTCATGGGCGAAGGCTTCACCTGGGAAACCCAGGACCGCCAACGCGACATCGCCGCCGCCGAGGCCGCTTGGGCCGTGTCCCGCGCGATGCTGCAAGACCCTGCCATCGGCCTGGTGGTGCTGGACGAACTGAACATCGCCCTCAAGCACGGTTATCTCGACCTGGACCAAGTGCTCAGCGACCTGCAAGCCCGCCCTCCGATGCAGCACGTGGTGGTCACCGGCCGTGGCGCCAAGCCCGAAATGATCGAGATGGGCGACACCGTCACCGAAATGGGCATGCTCAAACATGCCTTCCAGGCCGGTATCAAGGCACAGAAAGGCGTCGAACTTTGAATCAGCCCCGTCATTGCCCGGCGGTTCTGATCGCCGCACCGGCGTCCGGCCAGGGCAAAACCACGGTCACCGCCGCGCTGGCCCGTTTGCATCGCAACCTGGGGCGCAAGGTGCGCGTGTTCAAATGCGGCCCGGACTTCCTGGACCCGATGATCCACGAGCGCGCCAGCGGTGCGCCGGTGTACCAATTGGACATGTGGATGGTGGGCGAGCAGGAAAGTCGCCGTCTGCTGTGGGAAGCCGCCGGCGAGGCCGACTTGATCCTGATCGAAGGCGTGATGGGCCTGTTCGACGGCACACCTTCGAGCGCCGACCTGGCCCGGCATTTCGGCGTGCCGGTGCTGGGTGTGATCGACGGCACCGCCATGGCCCAGACCTTCGGCGCCCTGGCCCTGGGCCTGGCGCGCTACCAGCCGGACCTGCCGTTCGCCGGGGTGCTGGCCAACCGTGTCGGCACCCTGCGCCATGCGCAACTGCTCGAAGGCAGCCTTACCGAAGGCCTGCGCTGGTACGGCGCGCTGTCCCGCGAAACCGGGATCGAGCTGCCCAGCCGTCACCTGGGGCTGGTGCAGGCCAGCGAACTGAATGACCTCGACCTGCGCCTGGACGCTGCCGCCCAAGCCCTGGGCAGCAGTTGCGAAGTCGCGGTGCCGCCGCCGGTCACTTTCGCCGCGCCGACGATCGTGGAAGCCGAGCCGTTGCTGGCCGGTGTGCGCATCGCCGTGGCCCGCGACGAAGCTTTCGCGTTTACCTACGGCGCCAGCCTCGACCTCCTACGGGCGATGGGCGCCGAGTTGCACTTCTTCTCGCCGATCCACGACCGCGCACTGCCCGACGCCGACAGTCTCTACCTACCCGGCGGTTACCCGGAGCTGCATCATCAGGCCCTGGCGCAAAACACCCCGATGCTGGCCGCGATCCGCGCCCACCATGCGGCCGGCAAACCGTTGCTCGCCGAGTGCGGCGGCATGTTATATCTGCTGGACTCGCTCACCGATGTCGACGGCAATCGAGCCGAACTGGTCGGCCTGCTGCAGGGCGATGCGGTGATGCAGAAAAAACTCGCCGCCCTGGCCCTGCAAAGCGTCGAATTGCCCGAAGGCGTACTGCGTGGCCATACCTACCATCATTCCCTGACCAGCACGGAGTGGCAGCCGATTGCCCGTGGCCAAAGCCCGAATGGTGGGCGCGGTGCCGAGGCAGTCTTCCGACAGGGGCGGATGACTGCCTCTTACGTACACTTCTATTTCCCGTCGAATCCGACGGCGGTCGCCGCCTTGTTTGCCCCGGACCTGGCTGAAACCCCCTCCACTGTGGGAGGGGGCTTGCCCCCGATAGGGTCATGACCGACAACGCTTTCCCCCAGGCCGACCGCGACGCCGTCTACCGCGCCATCGCTGAGCGCCGCGACATGCGCCACTTCACCGGTGGCACCGTCGCTCCCCAATTGCTGCAGCGCCTGCTCCAGGCCGCGCACCAGGCGCCGAGTGTCGGCCTGATGCAGCCGTGGCGTTTTATCCGCATCAGCGACCGCGTGTTGCGTGGGCAGATTCAACAATTGGTGGAGGAAGAACGCGTGCGCACCGCCGAAGCGCTCGGCGAGCGTTCTGACGAGTTCATGCAGCTCAAGGTCGAAGGCATCCACGACTGCGCCGAAGTCCTGGTGGCGGCGCTGATGGAGGATCGTGAGCGGCATATCTTCGGTCGCCGCACCTTGCCGGAAATGGACATGGCTTCCCTGTCCTGTGCGATCCAGAACCTGTGGCTGGCGGCCCGCGTCGAAGGGCTGGGCATGGGCTGGGTCTCGTTGTTCGAGCCCCAGGCCCTGGCGGATCTTTTGGGGCTGCCCGCCGGTGCCAAGCCGCTTGCGGTGTTATGCCTGGGCCCGGTGGCCGAGTTTTACCCAGCACCGATGTTGCAGCTCGAAGGCTGGGCCGAGCCTCGACCGCTGAGTGACATGTTGTATGAAAATACGTGGGGAGTGAGTCGATGAGTGTGGCTTTGCTGTGTGTCGCCGCCGTGGCGTTGGATGCGCTGTTGGGCGAGCCCAGGCGTTGGCATCCGCTGGTGGCGTTCGGCAATTTTGCCGGGCGCATCGAGCAGCGTTTCAACAGCGGCGGGCGCGGCTGGCGCAGCCATGGGGTCACCGCCTGGGTGATCGTGGTGGTGCCGCTGACCCTGCTGGCCACGGCGTTGTCGTGGGCGCCTTATATCGGTTGGGTGCTGGAGATCCTCGCGCTGTACTGCGCCCTCGGCATGCGCAGCCTGGGCGAGCATGTGCTGCCCGTGGCCCAGGCGCTGCGCAGCGATGACCTGGCAGAAGCGCGCACGCGTGTGAGTTATCTGGTCAGCCGCCAGACCAGCGAACTGGACAGCACCGAAGTGGCCCGCGCCGCTACCGAGTCGGTACTCGAGAACGGCAGCGATGCCGTATTTGCCGCACTGTTCTGGTTTGTGGTGGCCGGGGTGCCTGGCGTGGTGCTGTACCGACTGAGCAACACCCTGGATGCCATGTGGGGCTATCGCAACGAACGCTTCGAACGGTTCGGCTGGGCGGCGGCAAAAATCGATGACGTGCTCAACTATATTCCGGCACGCCTGGTGGCGTTGACCTACGCCGTGCTCGGCAAAACCGGTCTGGCGCTCAAATGCTGGCGCACCCAGGGCCCGACCTGGGACAGCCCCAACGCCGGCCCGGTGATGGCGGCAGGCGCCGGTGCATTGGGCGTCGAGTTGGGCGGTGCAGCGATTTATCACGGCCAACTGCACCAACGCCCGCCACTGGGCGAAGGCCCGGCAGCGGACGCCGACGCCATCGAGCGGGGCTGGCAACTGGTGCAGCGCGGCGTATGGTTGTGGCTGCTGATCCTATGCGCGGGGGCGCAATTTTATGCTTGAACATGGCGGTCGACTGCGTAAGGCATCCATTCAATACGGGATCGCTGAAGCCAATTGGCTGGACTTGTCCAGCGGCCTCGCGCCCTGGCCCTGGCCGATCCCCGAAATCCCGCTGCGCGCCTGGGCACGCCTGCCGGAAACCGACGATGGTTTGGAGCAGGCCGCCAGCGCGTACTACGGCGCGGCCCACCTGTTGCCGGTGCCCGGTTCCCAGGCGGCGATCCAGTTGCTGCCGCGTCTGCGCCGGGCCGGCAAGGTCGGGGTGGTGTCGCCGTGCTACGCCGAACACGCTGAGGCCTGGCGTCGCGCCGGTTACGTGGTGCGCGAGGTGCAGGAGCAGGAAGTCGACTTTTTCCTCGACGGTCTCGATGTGCTGGTGGTGGTCAACCCCAACAACCCCACCGGCCTGAGCCTGAGCCCGCAACGCCTGTTGGATTGGCACGCGCGCCTGGCCCAGCGTGGTGGTTGGCTGGTGGTGGACGAAGCGTTCATGGATGTGACGCCGCACTTGAGCCTGGCCGGTCAAACCCATCTTGTCGGTTTGATCGTGCTGCGTTCGTTCGGCAAATTCTTCGGCCTGGCCGGCGTGCGACTGGGCTTTGTGCTGGCCGAGCGCAAGTTGCTCAAGTTGCTCGCCGAGCAGGTCGGGCCATGGGCGGTCAGCGGCCCTACGCGGGTGGTGGGGCAAACCTGCCTGCGCGACACAGAAGGGCAGGCACGCCAGCGCGCGCGCTGCCTGGAGGCCGGCCAGCGCTTGTACGCATTGCTTGAACAACAGGGGTTCGAGCCCCACGGCGGCTGCGCGTTGTTCCAGTGGCTGATTACCCCGCATGCCGAGCGCATGCATGAATTCATGGCCCAGCGCGGCATCCTGCTGCGCTTGTTTGTTCACAACAGCAGCTTGCGCTTCGGCCTGCCCGACACCGAGGCCGACTGGCTGCGCCTCGATGAGGCCCTGGCTGCCTACAAGGCCCTTCCATGAGTACGCTGATGGTGCAAGGCACCACCTCCGACGCCGGCAAAAGCACGCTGGTGACTGCGCTGTGCCGCTGGCTGATCCGCCAGGGCGTCGCCGTCGCCCCGTTCAAACCGCAGAACATGGCGCTCAACAGCGCCGTAACCGCCGAGGGCGGCGAGATCGGCCGCGCCCAGGCCGTGCAGGCCCAGGCCGCGCGCCTGGCGCCCCACACCGACATGAACCCGGTGCTGCTCAAACCCAACAGCGATACCGGTTCTCAAGTGATCATCCATGGCCGTGCCGTCACGACCATGAACGCCGTGGCCTATCACGATTACAAAGCCATTGCCATGCAGGCCGTACTCGCCTCCCACGCGCGACTCAGCGCGGCTTACCCGGTGGTGATGGTGGAGGGCGCGGGCTCCCCGGCGGAGATCAACCTGCGCGCCAATGACATCGCCAACATGGGTTTCGCCGAAGCGGTGGACTGCCCGGTGCTGCTGATTGCCGATATCAACCGTGGCGGCGTGTTCGCGCACCTGGTGGGCACCCTGCAATTGCTCTCGCCCAGCGAACAGGCGCGGGTCAAGGGCTTTATCATCAACCGTTTTCGCGGCGACATCGCACTGTTGCAGCCCGGCCTCGACTGGCTGGAGGCGCACACCGGCAAACCGGTGGTCGGCGTCCTGCCCTATGTAATGGATCTGCACCTGGAAGCCGAGGACGGCATCGATCGGCGCCAGATCGACAAGGCCGCCCAGGTGCTCAAAGTAGTCGTGCCGGTGCTGCCGCGCATCAGCAACCATACCGATTTCGACCCACTGCGCCTGCACCCCCAGGTGGACCTGCAATTTATCGGCCCTGGCCAACCGATCCCGGCCGCCGACCTGATCATCCTGCCGGGCTCCAAAAGCGTGCGCGCCGACCTCGCCTACCTGCGCACCAATGGCTGGGACAATGCCGTGGCGCGACACTTGCGCTACGGCGGCAAGGTGCTGGGCATCTGCGGCGGGCTGCAGATGCTCGGCGAGCAGGTGCATGACCCGCTGGGCCTGGAAGGGCCGCCCGGTTCCAGCGCCGGCCTGGGGCTGCTGGCGTTCAGCACCACCCTGGAAGAGGACAAGCAGTTGCGCAACGTGCGCGGGCGCTTGCTGCTGGAAGATGCCGAGGTCAACGGTTATGAGATCCATGCCGGGGTGACGTCCGGCGAAGCCCTGGCAAGCCCCGCCGTGCGCTTGGACGACGGCCGCCATGATGGCGCACGCAGTGCCGACGGGCAGATCCTCGGCACCTACCTGCATGGCTTGTTCGAAACGCCGGCCGCTTGCGGCGCGTTGCTGCGCTGGGCCGGGCTGGCGCAGGTGCAGGCGGTGGATTATCACGCCCTGCGCGAGCGCGATATCGAGCGCCTGGCGGATCTGGTGGAGCAGCATTTGGATACCGATTTATTGCGCACCCTGTGTGGAGTGGCCCCATGCACCAACTGATCCTCGGCGGCGCCCGCTCCGGCAAAAGTCGCCTGGCGGAAACGCTCGCCACCGACAGCGCGTTGCCGGTTATCTATATCGCCACCAGTCAACCGCGGGACGGCGAAATGAACGCACGGGTGGCCTTGCATCGCCAGCGGCGTCCGGCGCACTGGGGCCTGATCGAAGAACCGATCGAGCTGTCGCGGGTGCTGCGCGAAAATGCCGCCACCGACCGCTGTCTGCTGGTGGATTGCCTGACCCTGTGGCTGACCAACCTGCTGATGCTCGAAGACTCCGAGCGCCTGGCGCTGGAACGCGACCACTTGCTTGAAACCCTGGCCACGCTGCCGGGGGAGATTATTTTTGTCAGCAACGAGACCGGTCTGGGTGTCGTGCCGCTGGGCGAATTGACTCGCCGCTACGTGGATGAAGCCGGTTGGCTGCATCAAGCCTTGGCCGAGCGGTGTCAGCGCGTGGTGCTGACGGTCGCCGGACTGCCCCTGACATTGAAAGGTATTGCGTTATGACTGACACCTGGTGGCTGGATCCCTGTAAGGCAGTCGACACCATCGCGTATGAAAACGCCTTGGCACGCCAGCAGCAATTGACCAAGCCCGCCGGCTCTCTCGGCCAGCTCGAAGCGGTGGCGGTGCAATTGGCCGGCCTGCAAGGCCAGGTCAAGCCGGTGGTGGATCAGCTGTGGATCGCAATCTTTGCCGGCGACCACGGCGTGGTAGCCGAGGGCGTGTCGGCGTTTCCCCAGGCGGTGACCGCACAAATGCTGCACAACTTTGTCAGCGGCGGCGCAGCCATCAGCGTATTGGCGCGGCAACTGCAGGCACGGTTGGAGGTGGTCGACCTGGGCACGGTGACACCCGCGCTGGACCTGCCGGGTGTGCGTCACCTGAATATCGGCGCGGGTACGGCCAATTTCGTCGACGGCCCGGCGATGAGCGTCGCTCAGGGGCGGTTGGCGTTGCAGGCCGGACGTGACAGCGCGCAGCGCGCGTTGGAACATGGCACGCAGCTGTTTATCGGCGGCGAAATGGGCATCGGCAACACCACGGCGGCCAGCGCGCTGGCGTGTGCCTTGCTCGATTGCCGAGTCAGCGACCTGGCCGGGCCGGGCACTGGCTTGAATGCCCAGGGCGTCAGTCACAAGGTAGCGGTGATTGAACGCGCGTTGGCACGGCATGCTGCCGAGCGCGGCGATGTGTTGCAGACGCTGTTCAACCTCGGCGGCTTTGAAATCGCCGCGTTGGTGGGCGCTTATCTCGCCTGTGCCCAGGCCGGTATCGCCGTGCTGGTGGACGGGTTCATCTGCAGCGTCGCCGCACTGGTGGCCACGCGCTTGAATCCGGCCTGCCGCCCATGGCTGCTGTTTGGCCACCGCGGCGCCGAGCCAGGCCACCGCCATGTGCTGCAACACTTGGACGCGCAACCGCTGCTGGACATGGGCCTGCGCCTGGGCGAAGGCAGCGGCGCGGCACTGGCGGTGCCGTTGTTGCGCCTGGCCTGCGCACTGCACGGGCAAATGGCGACCTTCGCCGAAGCCGCCGTGGCGGATCGCCCCGCATGACCTTGCATCTGGACCTGCTGCGCCACGGTGAAACCGAACTGGGCGGCGGCCTGCGTGGCAGCCTGGACGACGCACTCACCGCCAACGGCTGGGCACAGATGCGCGCCGCCGTAGCGCAGCAGGGGCCCTGGGATCGTTTGATCAGTTCACCCCTGCAACGCTGCGCACGGTTTGCCGACGAGCTGGGGGCCCGGCTCAACCTGCCCGTGAGTCTGGAAAAGGACCTGCAGGAATTGCACTTCGGCGCGTGGGAAGGGCAGAGTGCCGCCGCACTGATGCAAACCGATGCCGACGGGCTCGGACGGTTCTGGGCCGACCCGTACAGCTTCACGCCGCCCGAGGGTGAAGCGGTTGAGGATTTTTCCCAGCGGGTTCTGGGTGCGGTCGCACGGCTGCATCGCGCGTATGCCGGTGAGCGCGTCCTGTTGATCAGTCATGGCGGGGTGATGCGTCTGCTGCTGGCGCGCGCACGAGGCCTGCCCCGTGAGCACCTGCTGAATGTCGAAGTCGGTCACGGTGGGTTGTTCAGCCTGCGTGTCGCGGCCGATGGCGTGTTGCGCGAAGGAGACTGACGATGTCGCCGTTCTGGATTGCCCTGCAGTTTCTGAGCAGCCTGCCGATTCGCCTGCCAGGCATGCCGCAGCCCCAGGAAATGGGACGTTCGCTGTTGTTTTACCCGGTGGTCGGTGGGTTGTTCGGTGTGCTGTTATGGGGGCTGAGCAACGCATTGGCGAGCGCGCCGTTGCTGCTGCACGCGGCGCTGCTGCTGACTGCCTGGGTGCTGCTCAGCGGCGCCCTGCACCTGGACGGCCTGGCGGACAGCGCCGATGCCTGGCTGGGTGGCTTCGGCGATCGCGAGCGCACCCTCACCATCATGAAGGACCCGCGCAGCGGGCCGATTGCCGTGGTCACGCTGGGCCTGGTGCTGCTGCTCAAGTTCGCTGCGCTGGTGGCCTTGATCGAACAGCACAATACCGTCGCATTGATTCTGGCGCCGCTGATTGGCCGGGCGTCGATGCTCGCGTTATTCCTGACCACGCGGTATGTGCGTGCCGGCGGATTAGGCCAGGCATTGTCAGAGCATTTACCGAGGGCTGTCGGCCAACTGGTGCTGGTCCTCAGCGGCCTGGCCTGTGTGCTGATCGGCGGGTTCAGCGGCGCAATTGCCGTACTGCTGGCCGCCCTAGGGTTTGTGGCGCTGCGTCAGTTGATGGTCAGGCGCCTCGGCGGCACCACGGGCGACACCGCCGGCGCGTTACTGGAGCTGCTGGAAGTCGTCGTGCTGGTCGGCCTGGCGCTGTAACACTTTCTTGCATTTGTAGAATCGCGGGTATATACACGTTCCATGCTTGCCTCCCAATGTTTATGCACCAACCTGCGACGCGCCGCCCGTGGCGTCAGCAGGCACTACGACGGCGCTCTCGACGGCTTCGGGATCAACGTTGCCCAGTATTCTCTGCTGTGCAATCTGCAGCGTCTGGATCAACCCAGTATCTCCAGTCTGGCCGATGCGATGGGCCTGGATCGCAGTACGCTCGGCCGCAACCTGCGGGTGCTCGAAGGGGCAGGGTTAGTGCAATTGGTGGAGGGCGACGACCTGCGTAATCGCCTGGTGCAGTTGACGGCAGCCGGTGAAGCACGCCTGGCCGCCGCACTGCCGGCATGGGAAGCGGCGCAGCAGAAGTTGATCGATAAACTGGGCGCGCAAAAACGCGAGACCCTGTTGGCCTTGCTGGACGAACTCGCCTGAGCGCGGGTTTGTTCGATGACAAGCGGGTATATACCCGCGTACGGAGAATAAGAAATGACCTCGATGTGGCGCACCAGTGGCTGGGTTCTTGTGGGGAGTGCGCTGATCCTGGCGCTGTCGTTGGGCGTGCGTCACGGATTCGGCCTGTTTCTCGCGCCGATGAGTTCCGAGTTCGGTTGGGGCCGTGAAACGTTTGCGTTCGCCATTGCCTTGCAAAACCTGATCTGGGGCCTGGCGCAGCCGTTCACCGGTGCCCTGGCCGACCGTTTCGGCGCGACCAGGGCCGTGTTCGTCGGTGGGGTCTTGTACGCCGCTGGCCTGGTGTTGATGGGCATGTCCGATTCGGCGTGGTCGCTGTCGCTGAGCGCAGGCCTGCTGATCGGGATTGGCCTGTCAGGCACCTCGTTCTCGGTGATCCTGGGCGTGGTGGGCCGCGCCGTGGCGCCGGAGAAGCGCAGCATGGCCATGGGCATCGCCAGCGCAGCCGGGTCTTTTGGTCAGTTCGCCATGGTCCCGGGTACCTTGGGCCTGATCAGCTGGTTGGGCTGGTCGGCCGCGCTGTTGGCGCTGGGCTTGATGGTGGCGCTGATTCTGCCGCTGGTCGGCATGCTCAAGGATCGGCCGCTGCCGGTCACGGCCGGCCAGCAGACCCTGGCTGAGGCGCTCAAGGAAGCCTGCTCCCACTCCGGTTTCTGGCTGCTGGCCTTCGGTTTTTTTGTCTGTGGTTTCCAGGTGGTGTTTATCGGGGTGCACCTGCCGGCCTACCTGGTGGACCAGCACCTGCCGGCCACGGTCGGCACCACGGTGTTGGCGCTGATTGGGCTGTTCAATATCTTCGGCACCTACACCGCCGGCTGGCTTGGCGGGCGCATGTCCAAGCCGCGCCTGCTGACGGCTTTGTACCTGCTGCGGGCGGTGGTGATCGTGCTGTTTCTGTGGGCGCCGGTCACAGAGCTCTCGGCTTACCTGTTCGGCATGGCCATGGGCTTTTTGTGGCTGTCCACCGTGCCGCTGACCAACGGCACGGTCGCGACGCTGTTTGGTGTACGAAACCTGTCCATGCTCGGCGGGATCGTGTTCCTGTTTCACCAGCTCGGTTCATTCCTCGGCGGCTGGTTGGGCGGGGTGGTCTATGATCGAACCGGCAACTACGATTTGATCTGGCAGATGGCGATTCTATTGAGCCTGCTCGCCGCGGCCTTGAACTGGCCGGTGCGCGAGCGTCCGGTGGCGCGCTTGCAGGCGCAGATGGAGGCGGCATGAGTTCAACCTGGTATTGGCTCGGCGGCGCAGCAGCCACGGCGCTGTTGCTGGCGCTGGCCTGGTGGGGCTGGCAGCGCGGCGGCCTGGCGTTGATGCAACTGGGCATGTCGATCTGTTAAGTTCGATCCCTGAATTCTTAAAAGGACATTTCCCATGCAGATGCGCTGGCTTGCAGTACCCGTGCTGATGGCTGCCTTTGGCGGCATAGCGTTGGCAGCCGACTGTCCACCCTTGCTGGAAGGCCAATTGCCCAAGTTGCGCGCCAAGGAGTCCATCGACCTGTGCCAGCGCTTTGCCGGCAAGCCGCTGGTGATCGTCAACACCGCGAGCTTCTGTGGGTTCGCCCCGCAATTCAAAGGTCTTGAGGCGTTGTACCAGCGTTACAAGGATCAGGGCCTGGAGGTGATTGGCGTGCCTTCCGATGACTTCAAGCAGGAAGCCAAGACGGGTGAAGAGACGGCTAAGGTCTGCTACGTCAATTACGGCGTGACCTTCACCATGACTGAACCGCAGAAGGTCAAGGGCCCGGACGCGGTGCACTTGTTCAAGGTGCTGGCACAGCAGAGTAATGCACCGAAATGGAATTTCTATAAATACGTAATCGACCGACAGGGCAAGGTGATCGCCGATTTTTCCAGCCTGACCAAGCCGGACAGCCCGGATCTGATCGAGGCGGTGGAGAAAGCACTGGCTTCCAAACCCTGATCGACACCCATTGAAAAGCCCCGCCTCCTTTGCAGGAGAGCGGGGCTTTTTTACGCCTCGGTGAAATCAGAAGCGATAGGTCATGCCCAGGCCAAAACCATTGGCGCTGTTTTCGTACTTGGCGTTGTAGCTGGCCAGTTGGTTGGAGCGCGCAACCTTGACGTCTTCTTCCTTCAGGTAGGAGTAGGCCACGTCGATCGTCATGTTCGGCATGACTTCATAGCCCAGGCCCAGGCTGAAGATAGTACGGTCACCGGTAGGAATACGCGGCGAACGATCAGTGTTGTTGGTCGGCGATTGGTCGAACGTCAGGCCGGTACGCAGTACCACCTGCTTGGTCAACTGATACGAAGTACCCACGGCGTAGGCCCAGGTATCGTGCCAGTTCTGTTCTTCCTTGATGGTGCTGACCAGGGACGGGGCGAGCAGGCCGCCGCTCGCGCCACCGACAACGCCTTCGTTCTTGACCGTAATGTCCTTCAGGCGGCTCCAGCGGGTCCAGGTTGCACCGGCGTAGAGTTTCCAGGCATCGGTCAGGTCTTGAGTGACCGACAGGTCGTAGGACTCAGGCGTATCGATCTTCAGGGAGGCGTCATAACGGTTGCTGCGCAACAGGCCCGAAGTCACGGTAGGTGCGCTTACCTCGGTGTGGCCGTCCAGCTTGTAGCTGACCTTGGAGTGATAGGTCAGACCCACTCGCGTGGTATCGGTGGCTTGTACCAGCACGCCGACGTTAAAGCCCAGCGCGGTGTCGTCACCTTTGATCTTGATGTTGGTATCGGGCGCCGCCGGGTTGAACGACAGGTCCGATTCCAGGGTACCGGCGATGCGGTTGATGGTCGGGCCAAAACCTACCGAGACGCGATCATTGAAGGCGTAGCTGACGGTAGGTTGCAGGGTGATAACCTTGACTTCGCTGTTGCTGCCGAAGCTGCGGCCCTGGAAGCCTCTTTCGTAGTCGGTCACCAGGCCGAACGGGGCGTATACGCCAAAACCGACAGCCCACTGATCATTGAGTTTATTGGTGTAGAAACCGAAAGGCACGGCGGTGAAAGGCACCATGTCGCCTTTGTTGCTGCCGCGGGAACGGCCGCTGACATCGCTGATATCGGTGGAGGCATCAATGGCTGCTACGCCGCCGGTGATTTGCTGGCCATTCAGGCGCGCCATACCGGCAGGGTTGCCGTACACAGTGCTTGCGTCATCGGCAGAAGAAGAGCGACCTGCGAAACCCGTACCCATCCCGCTGACGCTCTGTTCGTTGAGTGCGAAACCGCTTGCAAACAGGTGGGAGGATGCCATGGCAACGGCGAGGCTAAGTGTGGTCTTGAGCATTACTTTTTTCATTATTAGAACTCCGTGGTGATCACCGCTGCGGAAAGTATCAATAAATTTAACATCGCGCTATAGGCTGTAATGCAGGAGATAGAGCGGTTTTGTAGGACAATCCGACCAAAATCGGCAGTTTTTGGCGAATCTTGCAAATTGCCCGGTCAGCAGCTCACGTGATTCTTGGGCGAAACACAGGTTTGCCACGCTTGGCTGAAATCTCGTAGCCTTCCTTGAGGGTGAAAAATTTCTTTCCAGATACGCGCCATGCCTAACACATCGCCGGTCGCCGGCAGGGTGACGGTGTGCTGTTCCACCAGTAACCAGGCGATGGCCGTGGCGTAACGCAGGTTCACCGTGAGCTCAAGCTGAGGCGCGCTGAGGAATGCATGTTGGCTGGCCAGGCCGCGCACCAGGCTGGCACGTTCAGGATCGAGCGCCAGGTAATTGTCCCAGAGGGCGCAATGGCGCGGTTTGGTGATGCCATACAGGCCGTGGCCGCGGCGTTCGTGCAGCGCCGAGCCCAGCTCCGACTGGCTGGCGGCGATGCCCAGCAGCAGGGACTCTGCCGTGGGGCTGTGCTGGCCGAGGTAGGTCAGCGTTGGCCGGATCACATAACGACACAATTCACTGGCCGCGATACCCATAGACGCCTCAATCGTGAAAAGGGTAGGCGAGTCCTGAGAGAGTCGGGCTTGGCAGCGGTGGATCGGATCTCAGGCTCGCCGTAAGCGGATCATGCCGCTTGAGTTGAAGTGTAGTGTCATATTTATGATGTAAAGGATTGTTTTTAAAACGTCTTATCCATTCAGTTATAGCGTTTATATCTATTTGTACTTAGGCGCTGGGGCTGTGAAGTAAATTTTTGGCAATAAAAAACCCTGTGTTTCAAACAGGGTTTTTTGTGCTTCGGCGACTCGGGTCGATCAGGCAACCAGTGCCTGGCGGGTACGCTCGATCACAGCCTGCAGCGGTTCCGCGCTGGAGTATTGATCGGGGTACAGGCGTTCGCTGTGACGCGCGATGCCGTGTTCGTTGACCAGCGTGAAGCTGAAGCAGCCTTTGCGAGCGGCCATGATCAGGCAGTTCATTGGGGCAAAAGCATTGGTGAGGGTGCGAATGGCATCCTGAGTATGGATTTGAGTGGACATATTATTGGTGTTCCTACAAATGACACGGTTAAGAACCGTGCAACGTTAAAACGTTCCAGTGACGTTGATCACCATTGATCAAACGAAGAACCCGACTGGAACAAAGCAGCCAGTTTGAAGCGCTATTCAATAGGCGCGCTTGGGCTGGCAGGTAGGTACTTAGGAGGGCAGGCAACACAACAGGGGCAAAGGTTCTGGGCCCGGGGTGAAGATCCTGATCAATTTGCAGGTTGGTTCGGTCAGAGTACTGGACTTCGCGACACCCTTTGCTTGTTCAAAGGCCGTGTCGTCGCAAGTGATACCTGGAAACCATCGAGGTGGTCGATCCCATGTTGTTCAAGGGAGTTGTTCGACCAGAATTGACTTTCAGCTTGGTACTAACGGGGCGGATAGTAACGGATTGAAACAGCTAAGGGAAGTGTGTTAGCCAAAAAGTTTACATCAGCCGCCGAGCAGGCCGCGATAGACCAGCACCGTCGCGGCCGCCGCCAGGGAACAGCCAAGCCCGTAGGCGGCAAGCGTCAGGCGCAGCGACTGGCCGGTTTCGACGGCTTTGAGCACATCGCTCATGTCGTTGATGCGGCCTTCACCCAGTTCGATGCACAGACTAATGGCGGTGAACGCAGCTGACAGCAGGATCGCAATGGCGAACAAGGCGCCGTCCGGGGGAGGCAGCGCAGCATTGATCCCAAGGGAAACGCCGCAGATGGCCAGCAGTAGCACCGCGAACACCAGCATTCCCTTCATCGAGCCATTCCCCATTGCGTTGCAGGTCGCGCAGTGTGGCCAGCCTGCAATGATTTGAAAAGTCCTTGCAGGACCTGCCGGTAACATTTTTGCACGGGTCGCTTCAAAAAAGGCCCCGTTTATAACCGCGGGATGTGTACTTGTGCACATTAGTTGTGTCGCGTGTAACCAAGCGGACGTTCGCTGCAACGCCCCGCCATTTGCCTGCAATGGAAATTTAAGTCAATGAAAAATCTGGCTTTTTTTTATTGGTGAAAAAATCGTCAGTTTGACTGCGGGCCACGTTCCATGGGGCTTTGCGAGGGTTCGAAGAGGGTTGTCCACTGAGTTATCCACAGCTTCTGTGGATTGTCCCAAGCGCTTGCTCTAGAACGGGCGTGCAGGGTTTTTTCAGCTTTACCTGTACGAAAAAAAGAGTAGAGTGGCGCGCCTTCCGTTCCGTCCCACAGTGCTTTATGAAGTTTCGCTCAGTATCACCTGCTGTTACCGATACCCTCCAGACTGTTACCGCACCCAAGCGGTTTTCCTTGAAAGTCGCGCTGTGGCTACTCGACAGCCCGCGCCTGGGGCATAACACCAACGTTAAGCACTTCGCCGGGCGCCTGCTCAAGCAGCCGGCCCGTGAAGGTGTGGTCGCGGCCCAGAGCCGCCTGGGGCAATTGATGTGCCGCGAATGCGGGAGTGCCCGTGACCGTCGCATCGGCCACGACCTGCTGCGCTCGGCCGCCCGCGCCGGCGATGTGCAGGCCCGGCGCGAACTGGGTCAGGTCGAAGACTGAGCTGTCCTCGAGCCCCGCGCTTGGTTAACCTTGCTCTTTTTCGGTGATGGCAGACATGGCTATGGCTTTTGACTGGACCAGTATTGCCCTGGGCCTTGCGGGCGCCGCGCTGCCCTTACTCGCTGTGTGCTGGCAGCTTCAACGGCGTTTGAGCGCGCGCATGGCCGGCTGGGAGTTGCTCGAAGAGCGCCTGGCCATGGCGCAACTGGCCCAGGAAGGCCTCATTGCCCAACTGGAAGCCAGCCGCGATGAAATCAGCGATCTGAGCCAGGCCAATGCCGCCAAGCAAGCCGACCTGGCAGCGCTGCGTCGCGAAGTCGAACTGCTGCAGATCGACCGCGACAACGCCCGCGATGCCGCCCACGCCTGGAACCTCGACCGCAGCGCCAAGGAAACCGAACTGCGTCGCCTTGATGCATTGGCGGCCGCCCTGCGCGCCGAGCTGCGCGAGCAGCAGGAGAGCCACCAGCAACGCCTGGCCGACCTGCAGGGGTCACGCGATGAGCTGCGCGCCCAGTTCGCCGAGCTGGCCGGCAAGATTTTCGATGAGCGCGAGCAGCGCTTCGCCGAGACCAGTCAGGAGCGCCTGGGCCAGTTGCTCGATCCATTGAAGGAGCGCATCCAGTCCTTCGAAAAGCGTGTGGAAGAGAGCTATCAGAACGAGGCGCGCGAGCGTTTTTCCCTGGCCAAGGAACTTGAACGCCTGCAGCAACTGAACCTGCGTCTGTCCGATGAGGCCACCAACCTGACCCGTGCGTTGAAGGGCCAGAAAACCCAGGGTAACTGGGGTGAGCTGATTCTTGAGCGGGTGCTGGAGCACGCGGGGCTGGAGAAGGGCCGCGAGTACCAGACCCAGGTCAGCCTCAAGGGGCCGGACGGCGAGCGCTTCCAGCCGGATGTGCTGATCATGCTGCCCGGTGATAAACAGGTGGTGGTGGACTCCAAGGTCAGCCTGACCGCGTACCAGCAATACGTCGCCGCGGAGGACGACGTGATCGGCCAGGCGGCCCTGAAGCAGCACGTGCTGTCGCTGCGCAACCATGTCAAAGGCCTGGCCGGCAAGGACTATAAACGCCTGGAAGGCCTGCACAGCCTGGATTTCGTGCTGTTGTTCGTACCGATCGAAGCGGCGTTTTCCGCCGCGTTGCAAGCTGAGCCCAACCTGTTTCAGGAAGCCTTTGATCGCCATATCGTCATCGTCAGCCCCACCACGTTGCTGGCGACCCTGCGGGTGATCGACAGCCTGTGGAAACAGGAGCGCCAAAGCCAGAATGCCCGCGAAATTGCCGAGCGTGCCGGTTGGCTGTACGACAAGTTCGTGCTGTTTATCCAGGATCTGGATGAGGTGGGCAATCGTCTGCAGCAATTGGATAAAGCCTACAGCGCGGCGCGAAACAAGCTGACAGACGGACGCGGCAATCTGGTCAGCCGTACCGAGCAATTGAGGTTGCTCGGCGCGCGTGCGAGCAAAAGCCTGCCGACGGATCTGCTGGAGCGTGCGATGAGCGACTCGGATGGCGTGGCGCACCTGCCTGAATGAACGCCCCGGCGCAAACCCGGCCTACAACGGCAAGTGCCGATTTAATAATGCACGCAACGCCGCGGGCTTGACCGGTTTGGCCAGGTAATCCAAACCCGCCGCATGCACTTCGGCCACGCTCTCCGGACGGCCGTCGGCACTGATGACCACGCCTGGAATCGGCTCGGCCAACTGCGCGCGCAGCCAGCGCATCAACTCGGTGCCGGTTTCACCATGATCCAGGTGGTAGTCCACCAGCGCCAGTTGCGGGCGCACCCCCTCGGCCAGCAGGGCGGCGCACTCGGCCTGGTCCTTGGCCGTCCATACCTCACATCCCCAGCGGTTGAGCAGGCTGCGCATGCCAATAAGAATGCTTTCTTCGTTATCCACGCACAGCACCTGCGCGCCGCTCAGTGGCAAACCGTTTTCCAGCGCCGCCTGGGGCTGCGCGATGGCCTGGTTGCGCGCCAACGGCACGCTTACGCTGAACACGCTGCCTTTGCCCGGCCACGAACGCACGCTCAAGCGATGGCCGAGTACGCGGCACAGGCCGTCGGCGATCGCCAGGCCCAGGCCCAGACCTTTTTCCGCGCGGGTCTGGTGGCTGTCCAGGCGCTTGAATTCCTCAAAGATCACGCTCTGTTTATCCGGCGGGATGCCCGGACCGCGGTCCCATACCTCCAGGCACAATTGGCTCCCGCGCCGGCGTACGCCCAGTAGCACCGGGCCGTCTGCATAACGGAAAGCGTTAGTCAGAAAATTCTGCAGGATGCGCCTCAGCAATTTAATGTCACTGTCCACCCGCAGGCGGCTGCCGCGCAGGCGAAAGCGCAGGCCCTGCTCCTGGGCCAGCGCCTTGAATTCGGCGCCCAGGGTATCGAACAGCTCATTGAGCACGAACGGTTGGCGCTGGGGTGTGATCTTGCCGTTTTCCAGGCGAGAAATATCCAGCAGGTCGCTGATCAGGTCTTCTGCCGAGCGCAGCGAACTGTCCAGGTGCTGCACCAACTGACGGGCCTCGTCGGAGAGTCCGTCGCTCTGGTGGGACAGCGCGGCGGAGAACAGGCGCGCGGCGTTCAACGGCTGCATCAAGTCATGGCTTACCGCCGCCAGGAAGCGGGTTTTCGACTGGCTTGCGGTTTCGGCCACCCCTTTGGCATCGGTCAGTGCCAGGTTGAGTTGGGACAGTTCATGGGTGCGTTCGACCACGCGCTGCTCCAGGCCCTCGTTGGCCTCCGTCAGCGCCTGTTCAGCTTCGCGGAACGCGGTGATATCGGTAAAACTCATGACAAAGCCGCCACCGGGCATTGGGTTGCCGATCAACTCGATGACGCGGCCGTTCGGAAACAAGCGTTCGGAGGTGTGCGCGCGGCCCTGACGCATCCAGTGCAGGCGGCGCGCCACGTGCACTTCGGCTTCGCCCGGTCCGCACAGGCCGCGTTCGGCGTTGTAGCGGATGATATCGGCAATCGGCCGGCCCACGCTGATCAGGCCCTCGGGGTAGTTGAACAGCTCCAGGTAACGCCGGTTCCAGGCCACCAGCTTGAGCGACTGATCCACCACGCTGATGCCTTGGGTGATGTTCTCGATGGCGCCCTGCAGCAGGGCGCGGTTGAACTGCAAGACTTCCGAGGCTTCGTCGGCGATGCGCACGACGTCCTCCAGCTGCATGTCCCGACCTTCAATCGCGGCTTTCACCACCGCGCGCGTCGAAGAGGCGCCGAGCACGCCCGCCAGCAGGCGTTCGGTGTGGGCGATCCATTCATTGTCGGCATTCTGGTTGGGGTTGAAGCCTTTGCCCTGGCGATACGCAAACCGGATAAAGCTCTGCTGGGCACGTTCCTCACCCACGAACCGCGCGGCCAGGCTGAGCAGGTCGCTGATCTGCACCGAGAGCATCGAACGGGCACTGGCGCGTTGACTGATTTCCTGGCCAATAAAGCGTCCGGCCTGCCAATGCTCTGACACCCGTGTGCGCGACAGCATCGAAACCCAGACGAACAGCGTGAAGTTACCCGCGAGTGACAGCACGGTGCCCAGGGTCAGTGAAGTCACGGACAAGCCCAGCGGGTGGGAATGCATCCACGTCAACCCAGGGAAAAGGCTTAAGGACCATCCCAGGCTTTTCGCGGTGACCGGTAGGACCAAGGTGTAAAACCACAGGAACGTCCCTGCGGCGAGGCCGGCAAATACACCACGCCGGTTCGCCTGCTTCCAGTACAACGCGCCGAGCATGGCCGGCGCCAATTGAGTCACGGCGGCGAAGGCGATCTGGCCGATGGTCGCCAGACTCGCGGTGGACCCCAGCAGGCGATAACTGACGTACGCCAGTAGCAGGATGATCACGATGCTCACCCGGCGTACCGACAGCATCCAGTGGCGGAATACTTCGAACGGCCGCTCGGCGCTGGAGCGGCGCAGCAGCCAGGGCAGCAGCATGTCGTTGGACACCATGGTCGACAACGCGATGCTCGCCACGATCACCATGCCGGTGGCCGCCGATGCGCCGCCGATAAACGCCAGCACCGCCAGCGCCGGGTGCGCCTCGGCCAAGGGCAGGCTGATCACGTAGGAGTCCGGCAGCACCGAGGCGGGCAGCAGCATCTTGCCACCGAGGGCGATGGGGATCACGAACAGCGCGGCCAGCACCAGGTAGGCCGGAAACACCCACTTGGCCAGGCGCAGGTCCTGGGGTTCGATATTTTCCACCACGGTCACGTGAAATTGCCGGGGCAGGCAAATGATCGCCATCATTGCCACGCCGGTCTGCACCACCATCGATGGCCAGTTAACGGTCTCCTGCCAGTATTCTTCCAGGCGTGGCGCAAGCATCGCCTGGTCGACCAGGTCACCGAAACCGTCGTACAGGCCGTAGGTCACGAACGCGCCCACTGCAAGAAAAGCGAACAGCTTGACCAGGGATTCAAAGGCAATGGCCAGCACCATGCCGCGATGGTGTTCGGTGGCGTCCAGGTTGCGCGTGCCAAACACGATAGTGAACAGCGCCAGCACCAGCGACACCACCAGCGCCGTGTCCTGGGCCCGCGTGCCGGTGGTGTCGGCACCGGCGCCGATCAACAGGTTAACGCCCAGCACAATGCCTTTGAGCTGCAAGGCGATATACGGCAGCACGCCCACCAGACAGATCAGCGCAACCACCACCGCCAGGGATTGGGATTTGCCGTAGCGCGCCGCGATAAAGTCAGCGATGGAGGTGATGTTTTCCTGCTTGCTGATCAGCACCATCTTTTGCAGCACCCAGGGTGCCAGCACCAGCAACAGCACCGGTCCCAGGTAGATGGGTATAAAAGCCCACAGCTGCTCGGCCGCCTGGCCGACAGCGCCGAAGAAGGTCCAGCTGGTGCAATAAACGGCCAGCGACAGGCTGTATACCCAGGCACGCATGCGCGGCGGCAAGGGCGCGCGACGACGGTCACCGTAGAAGGCGATGGCAAACATAATGGCCATATAGGCCAGGGCAACGGCGGCGATCAGCCCGCTGGACAGCGTCATGGGAACTCCGAGCAAGGGAACACCCGGGCATTCC
Organism: Pseudomonas sp. lyk4-R2A-8; assembly: GCF_030209095.1. Classification (NCBI taxonomy): domain Bacteria; kingdom Pseudomonadati; phylum Pseudomonadota; class Gammaproteobacteria; order Pseudomonadales; family Pseudomonadaceae; genus Pseudomonas; species Pseudomonas sp. lyk4-R2A-8. The sequence goes on along the minus strand of NZ_JARVSS010000004.1, from coordinate 210,908 downwards.
AGGCCCGGTGGGACAGTCTCGCATGATGCCTGGGGTTAGTCAGTGTCGACCAAGGTCGTGTGGGATCTTATGTCGCAGGCGGCGATCAGCGCGGCGGCAGGGTTTTCTGGCGCAGGATATAGATGCTGACCACCACCGCGCTGGTCAGCATGAAACCGCGTGCCCAGGGCAGCGGCACCAGATAGCAGGAGAGGCCGATGCTCAGCCACATCAGGCCGATGGCGTAGACCTTGCCTTTGAGCGGTATGCCATTGCCATCCAGGTAGTCACGGATCCACGGGCCCAGGCGCGGGTGCTCCACCAGCCACTGGTAGAAACGCGGGGAGCTTCGTGCAAAGCAGGCGGCGGCAAGCAAGAGGAATGGGGTGGTCGGTAGCACCGGCAGGAAAATGCCGATTACGCCCAACGCCACGCTCAGCCAGCCGATGGCCAGCAGCGCGTAGCGCAGGAGCGGCGAGCGCTTGCCCATGGGTGTCACGGGCAAGCGACTCAGTGGTGACGAGGCTTGAGGATCGCCGGTTTTTCGTCAGGAGCGTTGCACAGCAGGTACAGGGCGGTGAGGGCTTCCGGAATCTGTACGATCATGTCGTCCATCAGGTTGGCGTCGGCAGCGATGTCGGAAAATTCCGCCTCTTCTTCGAACAGGCCCGAACCGACCATGATCGGCAGCAGCATCTCGCTGACCTCTTCCTCGGCGGTTTCGAACCAGGCGGCTTCGCGCAGGAACACCCCTTCCATGAAACCGATGCACCAGCCGCGCAGGTCGGAGTCGTCCGGGTCGTCGCCCAGGTCCAGCTCGCACGGCAGCTCGAACTCCTCGTCGGACGCCAGTTGGCGACCGATGTGGGCCTTGAGGGCCAGCAGGGTAGATTCGATTTCTTCGCGTTGGGCGGCATCGGCGTAGTGCGGTTCTTCGGCAAACAGCGCGTCGATCCATTCGCGGTCCGGCACAACCTCGGAACAGATGGACAGGGCGGTCAGGTAGCCGTGGGCGGCTACATAGTCCAGCGCCTCCTCATGCAGCTCATCGGCGTCGAGGAAGGCTTGCAGGCGGGTTAGTTGCTCAGCGAAGGACATGAAGGACTACCTTGGGGATAAACGATGCTGAATTCTAGGCGTTCTTGCGCCCGCAGGCCAGCCGCCATGCATATTTGCCCGGTTTTAAAGACGGGCTGCAATTCGTCAGTGGCGCCCTTTGGCGGATGACGCTCGGGTATACTGCCGCGTTTTGTGATGCCCCTGCCGGCCTGGTTGCCACCCGAGAAAACTTCGCTTACGGATTATTTCCCGTGACACCGGTTTTTTTCGGCCAGCCTGTACAGAGGGTTTCGGTACTTTTTTGGAGTTCTACATGCTCGAGCAGGCTCAACGCGTCCTCAAGGACATCTTCGGCTACGACAGTTTTCGTGGCCGTCAGGGTGCGATCATTGAGCGCGTGGCCAGTGGTGGCGATGCCCTGGTCCTGATGCCTACCGGCGGCGGCAAATCGTTGTGCTTCCAGGTGCCGGCGCTGTTGCGCAACGGGCTGGCGGTGGTGGTGTCGCCGTTGATCGCCTTGATGGACGACCAGGTGGCGACCCTTGAGGAACTCGGCGTGGCCGCCGCATCCCTGAACTCCACCCTCAGCGCCGAGCAGCAACGCGACCTGGCCGCGCGGATCAAGCGTGGTGAAGTCAAAATGCTCTACCTCGCTCCTGAGCGCCTGGTGCAGCCGCGCATGCTGGCGTTCCTGCAGAGCCTGGAGATTGCCTTGTTCGCCATTGACGAAGCGCACTGCGTATCGCAATGGGGCCACGATTTCCGTCGCGAATATTTGCAGCTGGGTCAGTTGGCGGAACTGTTCCCCGACGTGCCGCGCATTGCCCTGACGGCCACTGCGGATAAGCGTACCCGCGAAGAAATCGTCGAGCGCCTGCACTTGCAGAACGCCGAACGCTTCCTGTCGAGCTTCGACCGCCCGAATATCTTCTACCGCATCGTGCCCAAGGAGCAGCCGCGCAAGCAGTTGCTGGCATTCCTGTCCGAGCGGCGCAGCGATGCGGGCATCGTCTACTGCCTGTCGCGTAAAAAGGTCGATGAAGTTGCTGCCTTCCTGTGCGAGCAGGGCTACCCGGCATTGCCTTACCACGCCGGCCTGCCAAACGACCTGCGTGCCTATCACCAGAAGCGCTTCCTCAACGAGGAGGGCCTGATCATGGTGGCGACCATCGCGTTCGGCATGGGGATCGACAAATCCAACGTGCGCTTCGTGGCCCACATGGACCTGCCCAAGTCGCTCGAGGCCTATTACCAGGAAACCGGACGTGCCGGCCGAGATGGCCTGCCGGCGGATGCGTGGATGGTCTACGGCCTGCAGGACGTGGTGATGCTCAAGCAGATGCTGCAGAACTCCGAAGGCGATGAGCGCCACAAGCGCCTGGAGCAGCACAAGCTCGACGCCATGCTTTCGCTGTGCGAGGAAACCCGCTGCCGTCGTCAGACCTTGCTGGCCTATTTCGACGAAGACATGCCCGAGCCTTGCGGCCATTGCGATAACTGCGTGGACGGCGTGCAGACCTGGGACGCCACCGAACCGGCGCGCCAGGGCCTGTCGGCCATTTATCGTACCGGCCAGCGTTATGGCGTGGGTCATCTGGTGGATGTGTTGCTGGGCAAGGACAACGAAAAGATTCGCAGCTTCGGCCATGAAAAACTCTCGGTGTACGGCGTCGGCAAAGCGCGCGCAGAAGGCGAGTGGCGCTCGTTGTTCCGGCAGATGGTCGCTCGCGGCCTGGTGGACATCGACCTTGAAGGGTATGGCGGGCTGCGCCTCAACGACAGTTGCCGGCCGCTGCTCAAGGGCGAAGTGAGCCTGCAATTGCGCCGCGACCTCAAGCCGCAGACCACCGCCAAGAGCAGCACCAGCCAGGCCAGCCAATTGGTGCGCGGGGAAGAGCGCGAACAGTGGGAAGCCTTGCGCACCCTGCGGCGCAAACTGGCGCAGGAACACAGCGTGCCGCCCTATGTCATCTTTCCCGACTCCACCTTGCTGGAGATGCTGCGCGAGCAGCCCACCACCCTGGCGGAAATGGCGCGTGTCAGCGGCGTGGGGGCGCGCAAGCTGGAGCGCTATGGCCAAGCCTTCCTTGAAGTACTCGGTGGCCAGGCCGAAGCGCCCAAGGAAGTGGCCGACATTCGCCATGAATTGATCAGCCTGGCCCGTGCGGGCATGACCCCTATCCAGATCGCGGGGCAGTTGCAATGCTCGGAAAAAAACGTCTACACCTTGCTGGCCGAATCCATTGGCAAGCAGCAGCTGTCCCTGGAGCAGGCGCTTGATTTACCGGAAGATTTGCTCGGTGAAATACAGGACGCTTTCCTCGACGGCGAAGGCGAATTGCCACCGGTGACGGAGATTGCACCGTTGTTTACCGGCCGCGTGCCTGAGGGTGTTCTGTACTGCGTACGCGCCGCTTTGCAGTCGGAATTCGAAATTTAGTGTGCCAATTACGACAATGTAACGAATCAGTACATGGCCACTCTTGCCTATGGGCAAGGCTCATGCTTAGCTGACTAATAATTAGCCACATTTTATTTTCAGTCTAAAACATGAGTTTTTTATGCCGTTAACCGATCAACACCGTTTTGGCATGCAACTGGCGCAAATGTCCCGAGGTTGGCGCGCCGAACTGGACCGCCGTTTGGCGGGGCTGGGCCTGTCACAGGCGCGTTGGCTGGTGCTGTTGCACCTGGCCCGTTTCGAGGAAGCGCCCACTCAACGTGAACTGGCGCAAAGCGTCGGGGTGGAGGGGCCGACCCTTGCACGACTGCTCGACAGCCTCGAAGGCCAGGGCCTGGTGCAACGCCAGGCTGTGCTGGAGGATCGACGTGCCAAGCGCATCCTCCTGTGCGACAGCGCGCGGCCGTTGATCGATCAGATTGAAACCATCGCCACCGCCTTGCGCCATGAACTGTTCGTGGGCGTGGATGAGGCGGACCTGCGAGTGTGCATGCGTGTGCACGGGCATATTCTGGCGAATCTGGAAAAGTCCTGAGCCTCAGCAGGCCGAGCTTGTTGTGGTGAGCCCGCTCACCACAAATAAATAGCTTGCCGAGCCCTTAAAAGGTCTGCCCCAGGTTCAGGTAAACCGCTCTCTGGTTGTCATCGTTAAACCCGTAACTGAAATTCAGCGGCCCCAACGGCGTGTCGAAGCCCAGGAAAATACTGGCTGCGTTGATGTAACCGCTATCAAATTCATTGTCATTGTTCCACGCCCGTCCGCGCTCCAGCGATGCGCCCAGATACAGCGGGAAATCCAGCGGCAAGTACGAGCGCGGTGTCAGCCGGCGGTAGTACACCGCGCGCATCAGGCTGATGTTCTGCCCCGAAATCGCGTCCTGGCGAAAGCCTGAGAGCTGCCGCGCGCCGCCGAGCAGGAAGCTGGAAATCACCACGTCCGAATCGTCCAGAGTGCGTCCGTAGCGCCCGCCCAGCACCAGGGTGTCCGGGCCGTGGCTCATGGCTTTGTCCAGCTTGAATTCCCATTGGCGGTAGCGCTGGTCCGAACCCAGGCCGGGTTCGAATTCGCGGTAGGCCAGGCCGATGTCCTCCCCCGTGTGGGGGAAGTACACGTTGTCCAGAGAGTCGAAGGAGTATTTCAGTTCGTAGAAACCCTCGTTGAAGCTCACGCTCGGCAGGTCGCGGTCGCCGATGCGCACGTCGGCCTGGCCCCAGGCCTCGCCGATGCCGAAGCGGATCTCGCCGCTGTTGCCGATCTGCCGTCCCACATTCAGGCCAAAACCGTAGCGTTCCAGGCGGTATTCGGAGATCGGGTCGTTGTCCATGATCAGCTCCACGTTCTGCGCCTGGGCACTGATATACGGCGCGACGAAGTACCGCGAGCCAGCGTCCATCGGTTGGTAGAACTCGCTGTACAGTTCCTGGCGATCGCCGATCTGCACCCGCGTCAGCCATTCCGCGCCGAGGCGGTTGATACCATTGACGCGGTAGCTGGCGCCGAGGTTGAAGGCGCTGTCGCCACGCATGTCATCCGACAGGTTAAGCCCCAGGCGCAGGTAGTCGGTGCCGCTGCGTTTGCCGCGCGCGCTGATCACCAGGGTGTTGTCCTGGCCTTTCTTGATGACGCGGTACTGCACCTGGTCGAAATAATCCAGGCCATACAACGTGCCCATGTCGCTTTGCAGGCGCCCTAGATTGAGCGGTTCGCCCAAGGCTTGGCGAATGTAATAGCGGATCACATCGTCACTGACTTTCGAGTCGTTTTCCACGCGGATGGCGGTGATCACTGGCGTGCGCTCACCCGGCGTACGTGCGGCCACCAGTTGCGGGTCAACCGGCGCAGCGGGGCGCAGGTGTGCCAGGCGCACGTCGAGGGCGCGGGTGGCGCGGTAACCGGCGTCGATCATGTCCTTGGCGCGACCGAAATCGGTCACCCCGTAGGCAGCCAACGGCGGTTGGATCAACACGTCCCTGGGTTGCAGGGCCTTGAGTTGTTCTTCGGAATTGCGCCGGGTCATCAGCGTGATGGACTGGTTGAGCACATCCACCACCGTGGCCAGTTGCTTGCGAGCGCGCAGCGGCGTGCCGATGTCCACCACGATGGCGATATCCACGCCCATCTCCCGCGCGACATCCAGCGGGATGTTATCGGTCATGCCGCCGTCCACCAGCAACCGACCGTCCAGCTCGACCGGCGCGAACACCGCCGGGATCGACATACTCGCGCGGATCACCTTGGGCAAATGGCCCTTGCGGAAGACGACTTTTTCGCCGGTGGTGATATCGGTGGCCACCGCGCGGAAAGGGATCGGCAGTTTGTCGAAGTCGCGGGTGTCGCTGCTGTGGGCGAACATGCTTTCCAGCAGCAGCGCCAGGTTCTGGCCCTGGATCACCCCCAGCGGCAGGCCGAGGCTGCCGTCGTCGCGGAAACTGAGCTTCTGCTTGACCAGGAAATCGCGGTCATCCTGCTTGCGGCGAAACGGCACATCTTCGCGCGGCGGCGCGTCGGACAGCGCCTGTTGCCAATCGATGTTGAGCGCCAGTTTTTCCAGCTCGTCGATCTTGTAGCCGGAGGCATACAGCCCGCCGATCACCGCGCCCATGCTGGTGCCGGCGATCGCGTCGATCTGGATACCTTGCTCTTCCAGGGCCTTGAGCACACCGATATGCGCCAAGCCACGGGCGGCGCCGCCGGACAGCACCAGGCCGACCTTTGGGCGTGGTATGTCGACGGCGTGCGCGAGGAGGGGCAGCAGACACAGGAACAGGCAGGACAACAGGCGGCGCATCTTGATCTCGGGGCTGGACGATAAAGGCGGCTATTATAGCCACCCGATCCTCCGCGCCCGTCATGCCAGGAACCTGTCAAATTATGTCTTCGATCAAACCCGAGGTCGTCATCACGTATTGCACCCAATGCCAGTGGTTGCTGCGCGCCGCGTGGCTGGCCCAGGAGCTGTTGAGCACATTTGCCGATGACCTGGGCAAAGTCTCGCTGGTGCCTGCAACCGGTGGGGCGTTTCAGATCACCTGCGACGGCGTGCAGCTCTGGGAGCGTAAAGCCGATGGCGGTTTTCCCGAAGCCAAGGAGCTTAAAAAGCGCGTACGTGACCAGATCGACCCGGCGCGCGACCTTGGCCACAACGACCGGACGCAATAAAAACGGTCACCGCAGCGAACGGCACGGCGACCGTGATTGCTATTTGGCGGTCATCTTTTGCTTGATGAAGCCGACCACCCAGGTCAGCACCAGGCCACCGACACCGCCGCCGGCGATGTTGCCGCCGATGGCCGCGACATCCAGCGGTTCGCCGCCTGAGGTGCCGGTCAGCGCGGCGACGACCTGGCCCAGCAGCAACCCGCCGACGCCACCGAGCAGCGTGTTGAGCCCGGTCCCCAGGCTCTGTTTGGTCATGCCGGCGATATTGCCGCCAATGATGCCGCTGATGATCTGAACCAATACATTGATGAGCATTTCCATGATCAATTCCTGCGTAGCGTTAAGGGAGCGACCCCGCGCCGGCAGCAATGGCGGAACATGCCCTGGCTGTCGTCGAGGAATCGATATCCGTTGAACGACGACAGACTGTTGCGGATGCCAGGAGTATAGATCAGGCGGCTGCGGTGGGCTGTTTTGCCGGGGCGGCGCTGCCCATCAGGCCGGAAATCACGATCGCGACGATGATCAACGCACCGCCCAACAGCATGCGCAGGGTAGGGGTTTCGGCAAACAGCAGCCATGCGGCGGTGATGCCGTAGACCGGCTCCATGGCAAACACCACCGACGCCGTGCGCGCCTTGATGACCGCCAGGCTCGCCACGAACAAGCTGTGGGCCAGGCCGGTGCAGAACACCCCGAGCAGGCCGATCCACAACCAATCCAGCGCGCGCACATCCGCCAGGCCCGGAGCCGCCACCGGCAACAGGCACACCGCTACCACCAGGTTCTGGCACAGTGCCGCCTGCACCGCCGGGATGCGCCCGGAGCCGGCACGGTTGTTCAACGACAACAGGGAAAACAGCAAACCCGAAGCGATGCCCCAGAGCAGACCGCCCGTGGCCTCGCTGGCCAGGTTGAAGTCGGGTGTCACCAGCACCAGGCCGACTGTGACCAGCACCACGAGCAGCCCTTCGTTGGCGCGGATACGTTCGCGAAAAATCAACCCTTCCAGGATCACGGTGAAGGCCGGGAACGCGGTAAAGCCCAGCGTCGCCACCGCTACGCCCGCCACCTTCACCGCGATAAAGAACGTTACCCAGTGGGCCGCCAGCAACACGCCGCTGAGCAGCAGCCGCCGCCCATCGCGGCGCTCAAGGCGCTTCCATGGGGTGCGGCTGGCGAACCGGGCGAACATCGCCAGGGCAAGCACCGCGAACAGCGCCCGGCCGAATACGATGATCGCCGGCGAGGCAGCCGCCAGTTTGCCGAATACGCCGGTGAGGCCAAACATCAATGCGCCGATATGCAGGGCGCCCAGGGCTGTGCGGGGAGTCATTGCGATCCTTCAAACCACGAGAGTGACAGCTCGCAGTCTAGTGGCTTGGGGTGGCGGGCGTCTGTCGTGGGGCTCGCGCGTTTTAGCGCAGGACTCGCCCTATGACGAGCGCCGCAAGGTTCCGGGAGACGCGCCGAACTCACGCAACATGGCGGCCGCGAATGCGCTTTGCGAGGCATAGCCGACGCGCTCGGCGATTTCACCGATGGGCAGCGCCGTGTCCTGCAGCAGGCGCCGTGCCTTGTGCAGGCGACGGCTGCGGATGTAGTCCATGGGCGTCTGACCGCACTCGGCGACAAATCGCGCATGCAGGCGTGCCACCGACAGGCCGGCGATGCGCGCCAGGTCGGCCACCTGCAGAGGGTGCGACACGTGCCGCTCGATATGCGCATTGAAGGCTGCATAAGGCAGGCGTCGACCTGGCACGGGCTGGACCTGCGGATGGTTGAGGCTGGCGAGCAGCAATACCGCGCCTTGCTGCACCATCAGCGGGTCGTCCACCGGGCTCTGGGCGAGCCACTGCACCAGCTGGTGCTGGCGGGCATCCAGGGCCAGGCGCGCCGGCTGGTCAAGCAGCCGGCGGCTGGCGTCCGCGTGCTCGCCCAGAGACTGCACTACCCAGTGTTCGGTGGGTACGTCCAGCACCAGGCAGCGACTGCCATCGCGACTGCCACAGGCATGGTGGGCGGAGTAGGGCAGCACCATCACGCTGCTCTCGCGCACCTGGCTGCCATGACCATCGACCTCCAGGTCCAGATGGCCGGACAGCCCGAACACCAGTTGCGCATGCTCATGGCTGTGGGCGATGGGCGCTTCGAGGTAGTGGCGTAGGGTGAGGGCCGGTCTCATCACGGTCTCCTGGGCGGCGAGGCGCCAGTCTACAACGCATCGCGGGCGCCGGTCGCTGTCATCAGACTGACCCACACTTGTCATGGGGCATTAACCGCCATGGCGCAAGCTCGCGAAAACACCGTCGAGGGATGCCCATGACCAGTGCCGAGTTCGCCAAGCCCAGCCGCAAGCAACGGGTGCGTACCCTGTGGATTTCCGATGTGCATCTGGGCACCCGGGATTGCCAGGCTGAACATCTCTCGCAGTTTCTCAAGGGCTACCATGCCGACAAGGTCTATCTGGTGGGCGACATTATCGACGGCTGGAAAATGCGCGGCGGCATGTACTGGCCCCAGGCGCATACCAACGTGATCCGCCGTCTGCTGACCATGGCCAAGCGTGGCACTGAGGTGATCTACGTCACCGGCAACCACGATGAATTCCTGCGCCGTTATTCCAAGCTGATCCTGGGCAATATCCAGTTGGTCGACGAAGCCGTGCATGTGACCGCCGATGGTCGCCACCTGCTGGTGATTCACGGCGACCAATTTGACGTGATTACCCGTTATCACCGCTGGCTGGCGTTTCTCGGCGACTCGGCCTACGAATTTACCCTCACCTTGAACCGCTGGTTAAACCACTGGCGCGCGCGCTATGGCTATGGCTACTGGTCGCTGTCGGCGTACCTCAAGCATAAGGTCAAGACGGCGGTGAGTTTCATCAGCGATTTTGAAGAAGCGATCGCCCACGAAGTGACGCGGCGTGAACTGCATGGGGTGGTGTGCGGGCATATCCACCACGCGGAGATTCGCAAGGTGGGCGAGGTGGATTACCTCAATTGCGGGGACTGGGTGGAGTCGTGCACGGCGTTGATTGAACATTGGGATGGCAGTATCGAGTTGTATCGATTGGCGGATGCCCAGGCCAAAGAAGCGCAACTGAAGGCCGAGGTGGCTCAGGCACACATTCTGTAACTTCAGATCGCCATCGGGGGCAAGCCCCCTCCCACATTTGTGGGAGGGGGCTTGCCCCCGATGGCGGTGTATCAGTCAACCCTTCACTGACTTAGATGCGCAGTGTTCAGTTGCAGACGTCGGCAATCGCCTCGGCCAGCAACGCCAAGCGTGTCGCATCAATCCCAGCCACATTGGCCCGCCCCGAACTGACCATATACACGCTGTGCTTCTCGCGCAGTTGCTTGACCTGCTCGGCACTCAGGCCGGTATAGGAAAACATCCCGCGTTGCGCGCCAATGTGCGCGAACCGCTCGGATAAACCGTGAGGTGTCAGAGCTTCCACCAACCCGGAGCGCAACTGCGCAATGCGCGCCCGCATGGCTTCGACTTCCTCACTCCACTGCTGTTTCAGCTGGGCATCGCCGAGGATGGTCGCCACCACCGCCGCGCCGTGATCCGGCGGGGTCGACCACAGATTGCGCGCGATGCTGGCCAATTGGCTGCGCACATCCGTGAGCTTCTCGGCATCCGCCGCACATACAATCAGCGCGCCGACACGGTCGCGATAGAGGCCGAAGTTCTTCGAGCAGGAACTGGTGATCAGCACTTCCGACAGTTCGGCGGCAAACAGGCGCACGGCCCACGCGTCCTGCTCCAGGCCATCGCCGAAGCCCTGGTAGGCGAAGTCGATCAGCGGCAGCAGGTGCCGTTCGCGCACGATCTCCAACACCCGGCGCCAATCGTCGTGGGACAGATCGAAGCCGGTCGGGTTATGACAGCAGGCATGGAGCAGCACCACATCGCCTTGCGGCACGGTGGCGAGGGTGGCCAGCATCGCTGCCACATCCAGGCGGTTATCGGCGCCCACGTAGGGGTAATGGCTGACCTTGAGCCCGGCCTTGGCGAAGATGGTTTCGTGGATCGGCCAGGTCGGGTTGCTCAGCCAGACACCACGGCCCGGCAGGTTGGCGGCGATAAAGTCGGCACTCAAACGCAGCGCGCCGGTGCCGCCCGGCGTCTGGGTCGCGCCGGCACGCCGCCCGTGCAACAGCGCGGAGTCGGCGCCCAGCACCAGCTCGCTGATCAGTTGGCCGAACGCGGCGTCACCGTGACCGCCGATGTAGGTCTTGGTGGTTTGCCGGTCTACCAGGCGCTGTTCGGCAAGTTTTACCGACGGCGGAATCGGCGTCAGGCCCTGGTCGTCCTTGTACACGCCCACGCCCAGGTCGAACTTGTTCGGATTGGCATCCTGGGCGTACAGGTCCATCAGCCCCAGGATCGGATCGCCGGGCACGCGGCCAATGGCGTCGAAATGCATTACTTGCGGCCCTCGGCGGTCTTGGCCACTTCATCGGTGCGCGCGGCCATGATGAAGTCGTTGCGGTGCAGGCCCTTGATGGAGTGGCTCCACCAGGTCACGGTGACTTTGCCCCATTCAGTCAGCAGGCCAGGGTGATGGCCTTCGGCTTCGGAGATCTCACCCATGGCGTTGGTAAAGGCCAGGGCAAACTTGAAGTTCTTGAACAGGAAAACCTTTTCCAGCTGCATCACGCCGTCACGCACCTCGATGTTCCAGTCGGGGATCTGCTTGATCAGCACCGGCAGTTCTTCGTCGCTGACTTGCGGGGCATCGGCGCGGCAGGCTTCGCAGTGGGCTTGGTTCAAGGTGGTCATGTGCAAGTGTCCTGAATTCGAATAGGTAGAGGTCAGTGGCGTTACCCTAAAGCAACGCGCGGCCAGGGAACAGACTCACCTGGCCTTAAAAGGCGCGGTTCAAGCGGCCTTTGGTTTGGGCGCAAATTTCGGCGCATGCAGACCCAACTGCATGCCGCGCTCGACCATGCCCATGATGTCTTCCTGCGCCACCTCGAACAGACGCTTGAGGTCGGGCAGCACGAAGTACAGCGGTTGCAGGATGTCGATGCGGTACGGCGTGCGCATCGCTTCCAACGGGTCGAAGGCTTGATGCTCGGGCTCGGAGGACAGGCTGTACACCGTCTCCTTGGGCGACGACAGAATCCCGCCGCCGTAGATGCGCCGGCCGGCCGGGGTATCTACCAGACCGAACTCGATGGTCATCCAGTACAGGCGCGCCAGGTAGACCCGTTGCTCCTTGGTCGCCGCCAGGCCGAGCTTGCCGTAAGTGTGGGTGAATTCAGCGAACCAGGGGTTGGTCAGGAGCGGGCAGTGGCCGAAGATCTCGTGGAAAATATCCGGCTCTTGCAGGTAGTCCAATTCTTCACGGGTGCGAATAAAAGTGGCCACCGGAAACTGTTTGCTGGCGAGTAATTCGAAAAAAGTCTGGAAGGGAATCAGCGCCGGCACGCGGGCGACTTGCCAGCCGGTGGTCTCGGCCAACACCTGGTTGATCTCGCCCAGTTGCGGAATGCGGTCAAGGGGCAGACCGAGCTTGTCGATGCCGTCCAGGTATTCCTGACAGGCGCGGCCCTCAATCACCTTCAACTGACGTGTGATCAGGGTGTTCCACACCGCATGTTCTTCCGGCGGGTAGTGGATAAAACCTTGCGCGTCGGGCTCGCGGGCCACGTAGTGCGTCTGCTTCATACGGCTCTCCTGCTAGGCATTCATTCTTGTTATGTCCTGCGATGGGTCTATTGATAACCCGTTCAGGCTTGCGTGCCAGCCACCTGCCGCGCGCCTGCGTAGGAATATTTACTGATATTCGTAAACTAATCGTTACGCACGCGCCGTTGCGCGCAGTGTTGGGCTGGGAAATGTGCCTGGACTGTCACATAATCTTGACGACTATCTGCGCCCAGCGACAAAAAGCCGCGGCGCCTCCCCACTTTTCGGGCCTCTTTCATGCGTATCAAAGTGCATTGCCAGAACCGCATCGGCATCCTGCGGGACATTCTCAACCTGCTGGTGGAATACGGCGTCAACGTCGCCAAGGGCGAGGTCGGCGGCGAGCACGGCAATGCCATCTACCTGTTCTGCCCGAACCTGGTGAATATGCAGTTTCAAGCCCTGCGCCCGCAGTTCGAAGCGATTGCCGGGGTGTTCGGCGTCAAGCGGGTCGGGCTGATGCCCAGCGAGCGGCGACACATGGAACTCAACGCCTTGCTGGGCGCGCTGGAGTTTCCGGTGCTGTCGATCGACATGGGCGGCTCCATCGTGGCGGCCAACCGCGCAGCGGCGCAGTTACTCGGCGTGCGGGTCGATGAGGTGCCCGGTATCCCGCTGTCGCGCTACGCCGAGGATTTCGATTTGCCGGAACTGGTGCGCGCCAGCAAGTCGCGGATCAACGGCTTGCGGGTCAAGGTCAAGGGCGACGTGTTCCTGGCGGATATCGCGCCGCTGCAATCCTCCGAGCACGATGACAGTGAAGCCATGGCCGGTGCCGTGCTGACCCTGCACCGCGCTGACCGCGTCGGCGAGCGTATCTACAATGTGCGCAAGCAGGAGCTGCGCGGGTTTGACAGTATTTTCCAAAGCTCCAAGGTCATGGCTGCGGTGGTGCGTGAAGCACGCCGTATGGCCCCGTTGGACGCCCCTCTATTAATAGAAGGCGAAACCGGTACCGGCAAGGAACTGTTGGCCCGCGCCTGCCACTTGGCCAGTCCGCGCGGGCAATCGCCGCTGATGGCGCTCAATTGCGCCGGCCTGCCCGAGTCGATGGCCGAGACCGAACTGTTCGGTTACGGCCCCGGTGCCTTCGAAGGCGCGCGGGCCGAAGGCAAGTTGGGGCTGTTGGAGCTGACTGCAGGCGGTACGTTGTTTCTGGATGGCGTAGGTGAAATGAGCGCGCGCCTGCAGGTGAAATTGCTGCGCTTTTTGCAGGACGGTTGCTTCCGTCGTGTCGGCAGTGACGAGGAGGTCTACCTGGATGTGCGGGTGATCTGCGCCACCCAGGTGGATCTGTCCGAACTCTGCGCGCGCGGCGAATTCCGCCAGGACCTTTATCACCGCCTCAATGTGCTGTCGCTGCACATCCCGCCGCTGCGCGAATGCCTCGACGGCCTCGCGCCCCTGGTGGAGCACTTTCTCGACCAGGCCAGCCGCCAGATCGGCTGCCCGCTGCCCAGGTTGGCGCCGGCGGCGATGGATCGCCTCAGCCATTACCATTGGCCGGGCAATGTGCGGCAGCTGGAAAACGTGCTGTTTCAGGCGGTGTCGTTGTGCGAGGGCGGCACGGTCAAGGCTGAGCATATTCGCTTGCCGGATTACGGCGTGCGTCAGCCGCTTGGCGATTTTTCCCTGGAGGGCAGCTTGGAGGCGATCGTCGGGCGTTTCGAGAAGGCGGTGCTGGAGAGCCTGTACGCCGAGCACCCGAGCAGTCGGCAATTGGGCAAGCGACTGGGGGTATCGCACACCACCGTCGCCAACAAATTGCGCGATTACGACATCTTCAAGACCGAAAAATAATCAACTGGCACAGCGGGGGCACAAATGAGGGAGGGGCAAGCCTCCTCCCACATGGGTTCTCTGTCACCCATAGCCCGGGTACTTGCCGTAAGCGGCATAAGTCCGCCGTTTTTTCGACTCCCACCCCGGCGCCTTTATTGAGGCTTGCCGCCAAACCCCCGTCCCGCCTGGACTTTCCTGACTTTTCAAAAGTTGGTTCGCTAATTGCTTAAGCCTCATCAGTACAGCGGTGGGCGGCAAGCGTCCGTCAGAAAGAGGAAAAAGCGTGGACAAGTACCTTTACGTGGCAATGACCGGCGCCAGCCAGAATGCTCTGGCGCAGAAGGCCCATGCCAACAACCTGGCGAACATTTCCACCAACGGTTTCCAACGTGACCTTGAGCAGGCGCGTTCGATGCCGGTGTTTGGTGACAGCTTTCCGGCGCGGGCTTTTGCCATGACCGAGCGTCCCGCCACCGACTTCAGCCCCGGCGCGATGATCGAGACAGGGCGCGACCTCGACGTGGCCGTCAACGGCAACGGCTGGATGGCCGTGCAGACCCCGGACGGCGGAGAAGCTTATGTGCGCAGCGCCAGCATGAACGTGGACGCCCTGGGCGTGCTGCGTGCCGGTAACGGCATGCCGATCATGGGCAACGGTGGCCCGATCGCGGTGCCGCCGCAGCAGAAAATCGAAGTCGGCGCCGACGGCACCATCAGCATCCGCGCCATGGGCGAAGGCCCGCGGGTAATGGCCGAAGTGGACCGCATCAAGCTGGTTCAGCCGGACTTGAAGAACATGAATAAAGGCCTGGATGGCACCATCCATACCAAGGATGGCCAACCGGCCCAGGCCGATGCGGGCGTCAGGCTGACCTCGGGGTTCCTGCAGGCGAGCAACGTCAATGCCGTGGAAGAGATGACGGCGGTGCTGGCGCTTTCCAAACAGTTCGAGCTGCACGTCAAGATGATGAACAGCGCCAAGGAAGACGACCAGGCCATGACGCGCGTCATGCAGATGAGCTGATTGCGGTTTCACTGAACCACTAATTTTGCAGCGCAGCGCCAACAAACAGGCGCACGAAGGAGAACGATATGCTTCCGGCTCTATGGGTTGCCAAAACCGGTCTGTCCGCCCAGGACACCAACCTGACCACCATTTCCAACAACTTGGCCAACGTGTCGACCACGGGTTTCAAACGTGACCGCGCCGAGTTCCAGGACTTGCTCTATCAGATCAAGAAACAGCCGGGCGCCCAGTCGACCCAGGACAGCGAGTTGCCGTCGGGCCTGCAGCTGGGTACCGGTGTACAGATCGTCGGCACCCAGAAGAATTTCAGCGCCGGTAACCTGCAACAGACCGGCCAGCCGCTGGACATGGCCATCAACGGCCGTGGCTTCTTCCAGATCCTGCAACCGGACGGCACTACTTCCTACACCCGTGACGGCACATTCCACCTGGACTCCAACGGTCAGATCGTTACCGCCAACGGGTTTGCCCTGGAACCGGCGATTGTGGTGCCGGCCGATGCCAAGACTTTCACCGTCGGCAATGATGGCACCGTGTCCATCACCGTGGCCGGCAACCCGGCCTCGCAGGTGATCGGCAACCTGCAGACCGCCGACTTCATCAACCCGGCGGGCCTGCAGGCAACGGGCAACAACCTGTTCCTGGAAACCGCCTCCAGCGGCGCGCCACAGATCGGCACCCCTGGCCTGAACGGTTTCGGCACCACGCTGCAAAGCACCCTGGAAACCTCCAACGTCAGCACCGTGGAAGAGATGGTCAACATGATCACCACCCAGCGCGCTTACGAGATGAACTCCAAGGTGATCTCCACCGCCGACCAGATGCTCTCGTTCGTAACGCAGAATCTGTAATCAAGTCTATGGGGCGCCCTGACGGCGCCTGCAACACCGTGAGGTAAGGGTCATGAATCGCTATGTTTCCGTTCTGGCATTGAGTGGGATCGCCGTGCTCGCGGGCTGTGTCGCCCCGACGCCAAAACCCAATGACCCGTACTACGCGCCGGTGTTGCCACGCACGCCGCTGCCGGCGGCGGCCAACAACGGCTCGATCTACCAGGCCGGTTTCGAACAGAACCTGTACAGCGACCGCAAGGCCTTCCGGGTCGGTGACATCATCACCATTACCCTGAACGAGAAGACCCAGGCCAGCAAGAACGCCAACTCCCAGGTCGGCAAGACCAGCAAGGCAGGGATCGGCCTGACCTCGCTGTTCGGTGCCATTCCCAACACCAACAACCCGCTGGGTGACGGCGACCTGAGCCTGAATGCCGGCTACAGCGGCGATCGCGCCACCAACGGCAAGAGCGCGGCGGGGCAGGGCAACAGCCTGACGGGGTCGATCACCGTGACGGTGGCCGACGTGTTGCCCAACGGCATCATCGCCGTGCGCGGTGAGAAGTGGATGACCCTCAACACCGGCGACGAGCTGGTGCGGATTGCCGGCATGGTGCGTGCCGACGATATCTCCACCGATAACACTGTGCCGTCGACCCGCATTGCCGACGCGCGTATTACCTACTCCGGCACCGGCGCGTTTGCCGACGCGAGCCAGCCGGGCTGGTTCGACCGGTTCTTCCTCAGCCCGCTGTTCCCTTTCTAGGTGGCCACTTTGAAATTCAAACAGCTGATGGCGGCGGCACTCCTGCTCTCCTTGAGCGCTGTCGCCCAGGCCGAGCGCTTGAAGGACATCGCCAGTATTTCCGGCGTGCGCTCCAACCAGTTGATCGGCTATGGCCTGGTGGTGGGGCTCAACGGTACGGGTGACCAGACCACCCAGACCCCGTTTACCCTGCAGACCTTTAACAACATGCTCTCGCAGTTCGGCATTAAAGTGCCGCCGGGGTCGGGCAACGTGCAGCTTAAAAACGTCGCGGCGGTGTCGATCAGTGCCGATTTGCCGGCGTTCTCCAAGCCGGGCCAGGTGGTGGACATCACGGTATCGTCCATCGGTAACTCCAAAAGCCTGCGCGGCGGTACCTTGCTGATGACGCCCCTCAAGGGTATTGACGGCAACGTCTACGCCATCGCCCAGGGCAACCTGGTGGTGGGCGGGTTCGACGCCGAAGGTCGCGACGGTTCCAAGATCACCGTCAACGTGCCTTCGGCCGGTCGCATCCCCGGCGGGGCCACGGTGGAACGCACCGTGCCCAGCGGTTTCAACCAGGGCAACAGCCTGACCTTGAACCTCAACCGCTCGGATTTCACCACCGCCAAGCGCGTGGTCGACAAGGTCAATGACATGCTCGGCCCAGGCGTTGCCCAGGCCATCGACGGCGGTTCGATCCGCGTGACCGCGCCGCTGGACCCAAGCCAGCGCGTGGACTACCTGTCGATTCTGGAAAACCTGGAAGTCGATCCAGGCCAGGCGGTGGCCAAAGTCATCATCAACTCGCGTACCGGTACCATTGTGATCGGCCAGAACGTCAAGGTTTCGCCGGCGGCGGTGACCCACGGCAGCCTGACGGTGACCATCACCGAAGACCCGATCGTCAGCCAGCCTGGGCCGTTGTCCAACGGCCAGACGGCGGTGGTGCCACGCTCGCGGGTCAACGCTCAGCAAGAAGCCAAGCCGATGTTCAAATTCGGCCCCGGCACCACCCTGGACGAAATTGTCCGCGCGGTGAACCAGGTGGGCGCGGCGCCCGGCGACTTGATGGCGATCCTTGAAGCTTTGAAACAGGCCGGCGCCTTGCAGGCCGACCTGATCGTCATCTGAGGCCATGGCCATGGATATGCATAAAAGCGGAATCAGCAGCACGGCGGACTCGGGGTCTTACTCCGACCTGAACCGGCTTAACCAGCTCAAGGTCGGTGACAAGAACAGCGAAGGCAACATGCGCAAAGTGGCGCAGGAGTTCGAGTCGCTGTTCCTGAGCGAAATGCTCAAATCCATGCGGTCGGCTACCGAAGCGCTGGGCAAAGACAACCCGATGAACACCCCGGCGGCCAAGCAGTACCAGGAAATGTACGACCAGCAACTGGCCGTCTCGCTGTCCCGCGAGGGCGGCGGCATTGGCCTGGCCGACGTGCTGATGCGCCAGATGCAGAAGAACAAACCGGTGGACGCGCAGGCGGCTACATTGCAGGGGCCTGCAGCGGCCGAAGCGGTCAAGAAAGTCGATGTGCCGACCGAGATCGCCGCCGGTACCCAGGCCGACGGTCCGCTTGGACGCTCCAATGGCCAACGTCCGCTGTGGGCGTTCCGTGTCGCCGAGCCTCAAGCCGGCGCTGCGGCCAGCCACGGCAACGACATGGTACTGATGAACCAGCGCCGCATTGCCTTGCCGAGCAAGCTGACCGATCGCCTGTTGGCCGGCATCGTGCCGAGCACCCAGGTTGCCACCGAGGCCAAGGCCGCGCCGCTGCGCAACAGCGCCTTGCAGGACAACGTGATCAACAGCGGCGCACGCAGCGTTGCCGCGGCCAACGGCAGCATGCAGGTCTATGGCCGCGCCGTGGCCCAACCGCCGTTGGCGCCGGCCAAGAAGGCGTTCAGCTCCCAGGACGAATTTGTCGCCACCATGCTGCCGATGGCCGAAGCGGCCGCCAAGCGTATCGGCATCGATCCGAAGTACCTGGTGGCCCAGGCCGCCCTGGAAACCGGTTGGGGCAAATCGGTGATGCGTGCCCAGGACGGAACCAGCAGCCACAACCTGTTCGGCATCAAGGCCGGCAAGAGCTGGCAGGGCGGCCAGGCACGTGCGATTACCAGCGAGTTTCGCGATGGGGCGATGGTCAAGGAGACCGCGCAGTTCCGCTCCTACGATTCCTATCAGGACAGCTTCCACGACCTGGTGACGTTGCTGCAAAGCAATGATCGCTATAAAGACGTGGTGAAATCGGCCGATAACCCAGAACGCTTTGTACGCGAGTTGCAAAAGGCGGGGTACGCCACCGACCCTAACTACGCCAACAAGATTTCGCAGATCGCCAATTCGATGAACAGTTACCAGAATTACGCCGCCGCGGGCGCGACCACTCTTTTATAAGGTCTGAACCATGAGTTTGCTCAATATCGGGATGTCGGGGCTTAACGCCGCTCAAGGATCGTTGTCGGTCTTGAGTAACAACATCGCCAACGCCAATACCGCAGGCTATTCGCGTCAGCAGACCACGCAAAGCGCGAACGCCGTGAACCAGTTCGGCGGCGTGTACATCGGCAGCGGTACCACTCTGGCCGATGTGCGCCGGGTGTATAACGAATTTCTGGACACTGCTTATCAGAACAGCACCGCGCTCAACGGCGATGCCAAGGCTTATCAGGATCAGGTCAGTGCTATCGACAAGACCTTATCGGACAAGACGACCGGCATGTCGGCGGTGCTCAGTTCGTTTTTTGCCGCGGTGCAGACGGCGGCAAGCAACCCAAGCGACGTGACCGCCCGCCAGGTGATGATCACCAACGCTCAGACGTTGAGCAATCGCTTCAACGCGATTTCCTCGCAGTTGAGCCAGCAGAAAGAGACCATCAATGGTCAGTTGACTTCAATGAGCGATCAGGTCAACCAATTGACTGCCTCGATTGCCTCGCTCAACAAGCAGATCAATCAGGCGCAGGGTTCGACCAACACCACACCCGCCAACCTGCTCGACTCCCGCGCCGAGGCCGTGCGTTCTCTCAACGAATTGATCGGCGTGACCGCAGTCGAAAAGAATGGCGTGTTCAGTGTCAGCACCGGCAGTGGCCAGTCCCTGGTCCTGGGCGACCAGTTCAGCACCATTTCCGCCGTGCCGAGCAGAGGCGATACCAGCCAGTACACCATTGAGCTGAATGCACCCGGCGGCACCAAGCTCGATCTTGGCAACGTGATCAGCGGCGGCAGTATCGGTGGCCTGTTGCGTTATCGCAGCGATGCGCTGATCCCGGCGATCAATGACCTGGGCCGCATTGCAGTGACGACGGCTGATGTGGTCAACAGTCAGCTGGGCCAGGGCCTGGATCTCAACGGTGAGTTCGGCTCCTCGTTGTTCACGGACATTAACAGTGCGT
The DNA here is from genome assembly GCF_030209095.1 of Pseudomonas sp. lyk4-R2A-8. Classification (NCBI taxonomy): domain Bacteria; kingdom Pseudomonadati; phylum Pseudomonadota; class Gammaproteobacteria; order Pseudomonadales; family Pseudomonadaceae; genus Pseudomonas; species Pseudomonas sp. lyk4-R2A-8. The sequence goes on along the minus strand of NZ_JARVSS010000004.1, from coordinate 190,742 downwards.
CGGCCGTTGCCCTGCGCAGCCAGGCTGCCCAAGGCAATCTCGGTAATGGCGCCTTGGGTGTGACGATCAAAGACACCAGCAAGCTGACCAATTACGATTACAAGGTTTCCTTCAACGACAGCACCGACCTCACCAAGGCGACCGTGCTGCGTTCCGACGGCAAGGCCATGGGGGTTTACGACCTCAGTGCCACGCCGCCGCCGGTCATTGATGGGTTCACGCTGGCGGTCAAGAGTGGTGCGGTCCAGGCCGGTGACAGCTTCAAGGTCAGCCCCACAGCTAACGGCGCGAAGGAAATCGGCACCGTTCTCACCGACCCTACCAAGCTCGCTTTTGCCGCGCCGCTGCTGGGCGAAGCCAGCAAAACCAACCAGGGCACCGGCAACTTCACACCGCCGGCGCTGACCGTACCCCTGGATATCCAGGGCGGCGCCGCCACTGCTCAGTTGCGCGTCGGCATTGAAAACTCGATGCCGGTGAAGATGGTGTTCGGCAAGCCCGCGGCAGATGGCACCCAGCCGTATAAGCTCAATGATTCCCAGGGTAATCCGATCGGCAGCGGGACTATCGTTCCGGGGCAGGGCAACAAAGTCACCATTAATGTGCCGATGCGCGATGCCAGCGGGGCATTGGTAGTGCCGGCCACCAGTTTCAGTTTTGATACCACGGTGGGCGGGGTGCCAGCGGATGGTGACAGCACTTCCTTCTCGTTCAATGCCGGCGGCAAGTCGGACAACCGCAATGCGTTGCAACTGTTGAATCTGCAGACCAAGGCAACCATTGGCACGGCGGCTGATGGCACCGGCGGCACCAGCCTGGTAGGGGCCAACAGTAAGCTGGTGTCGACCGTCGGTGCCAAGGCTGCTGCGGCCGGCACCGACACCAGCGCCACCGGCGCGCTGTTAACCGCCAATAAAAACGCGCGCAATTCGGTGTCCCAGGTCAACCTGGATGAAGAGGCCGGTGACATGATCAAGTTCCAGCAGTACTACACCGCGTCGTCGCAGATCATCAAGGCTGCGCAAGAAACCTTCAGCACGCTGATCAATAGTCTTTAAGGGAGCCAGGGACGATGCGCATTTCTACCCAGCAGTATTTCGAGACCAGTTCCACCAAGTACTCGAACAACTATTCCGGCGTGGTGAAAGCCCAGGACCAGGCCAGCAGCGGCGTGCGCGTGCAAACCGCCGCGGATGACCCGGTGGCGGCGGCACGTTTGTTGATGCTGCAGCAGCAGAAAGACATGCTGACCCAGTACAACGGCAATATCACCAGCCTCAAGGACAAGCTGACCAACGAAGAGAGCGTGCTGGGCGCGATCAGCGATGCCATGCAGCGCGCCACTGAATTGGCGCTGCGTGCCGGTGGTTCGGTCAGCGACGCGGATCGACGCTCGATCGCCAGCGAAGTGGGGGCGATCGAGGATCAGGTGCTGGGTTTGCTCAACAGCAAAGACTCTTCCGGTAACTATCTGTTTTCCGGCTCCAAAACCCAGACTCCGCCTTATACGCGTAACAACGATGGGACCTACAGCTATCAGGGTGATGAAACACCGCTGAGCCTGCAGGTTTCCAATACGCTGACGATCAACGCCGGCGATACCGGCAAGACTGTCCTGGAAGGCGCGGCCAACTCGGGTCGTACCCAGGCCCCGTGGCTGGCGCCGGTGCCTCAGACGGTGCCGCCGACTGTCAACGACAACAAGGTGGCCCTGTCCGCCGGCCTGGTCACGTCGAGCGCTGACTACTCGAATAAATTTGCCGATGGCCAGCCATACAAGCTCACGTTCACCAGCAGTACGCAATTTAAGGTGGAGGATAAAAACGGTACCGATATCACTTCCGAGATCCCCGGCAACGGCACGTTCGATGCCTCCAAAGAAGGCAGCTCCAGCGTTGCGCTGCGTGGTGTGAAGTTCGATATCACCCTGAAGCTGGGCGACGATGTCGCGCCAGGCGCGCCCTCCGATGCGCTGGTCAAGGACCGTACGTTCAGCCTGGAGTCCAAACCCGACACCTTCAGCGTCTCGCGCACGCCGAGCAACGCCTCAAACGCCCAACTGACCGGGGCTCGTGTGTCAAACCAGACGGACTATGCCAGCACCTTTCCGACCAACAGCGGCGCGATCATCAAGTTCACCAGTGCCACGGCCTATGAGGTGTATGCCCAGCCGTACACCACCGACAGCAAGACCATTGCCACCGGTGATACCGGTGGCGGTACCACGGTGACAGCGGCCGGCGTGACCTTCGATGTGAGTGCCGGGCCACCGCAGCCGGGTGATCAGTTCTCCGTCGGGGCCAACACCCAGAAGACCCAGAATGCACTCGATACCCTGGGGCAGTTGCGTCATGCCCTGGAGCTGCCGGCCGATGGCAACCCGGCGGCGACCGTCAAGCTGAAGGACGTACTGGATACGTCCATCGCCAACCTGGCCAATTCGACGTCCCAGATCGTCAACGTGCGGGGCTCCATCGGTGCGCGAGGCCAGGCGTTGACTATCCAGTCCGACGAAAACGCCAGCATTGGTATCGCCAACACCAGCACGATGAGCGACTTGGCCAACATCGACATGGGCGAGGCGGCAATCAACCTGTCGCTGCAGCAGACCATGCTGCAAGCCTCGCAACTGGCATTCGTGAAGATCTCGCAGTTGAGCCTGTTCAATAAGATGTAATTTCAGCGCGTGAACGCCGCGGCCCAGCCTGGAAACAGGTTGGGCCGCAGTCGTTTTCGCGGCTCAATTGTTTAAAGGTTTTCATAAACCGCAGAAAATTGAGTGACCTGTGAGTCATAAAGCGCATCTTCACTGTATCGTGTGAAAAGGATAAGTCGTCACAGGGTCCTTGCGGGGCGGCTTTCAGCGAAATTTTTATGGGGTTACCCCCTTTATTGTCAGCACCCCAGGCGTCGGCCTTGGGGTGTTCTCCAGCTATTTAGTATTGGGAAGCCACAATGATTGGCATAAAAAGCATCGCCAGTTACGTGCCGGCGGACGGTATCGATAACTACGCCCAGGGTGCCAAATTCGCCAAGGATGAAGAATTCATCATTGGCAAGATCGGTTCGGCGTTCCTGCCGCGCAAGGAAGCTGCGCAGGAAACCTCCGATCTGTGTGTCGAAGCGGTCAACGCCTTGTTTGCCAACAACCCGGATCTCAAGCGCGAGTCGATTGACGCGCTGATCGTCGTGACCCAGAACGGCGACGAGGAGGGCTTGCCCCATACCGCCGCTATCGTCCAGGACAAACTGGGCCTGCCGACCCACGTCGCCGCGTTCGATATTTCCCTGGGCTGCTCCGGTTACGTCTACGGCATCTACGCGATGAAGGGCTTCATGGAAGCCACCGGCCTGAAAAACGGCCTGTTGATCACCGCCGACCCGTATTCGAAGATTGTCGACCCGGAAGATCGCAACACCACCATGCTGTTCGGCGATGCCGCCACCGCGACCTGGATGGGCGAAGACGCTTCGTGGCAGCTGGGCAAGTCCAAGTTCGGCACCGACGGTTCCGGCGCGCCGCACCTGAAGGTCAGCGACGGCGTGTTCTTCATGAACGGTCGGCAGGTGTTCAACTTTGCCCTGCTCAAGGTGCCGGCGCATTTGCACGAGCTGCTCAATGAATCGGAGCTCAAGGCCGATGACATCGATGCGTTCTGCATTCACCAGGGCAGTGCGGCGATTGTCGACGCGGTGGCCCGTCGTTTCGAAGACGCACCGGTGGACAAGTTCATCAAGGACATGGTCGAGACCGGCAACACCGTGTCGTCGAGCATTCCGTTGCTGCTGGAAAAGCACGTGATGGACGCCACCTGGAAGCGCGTGGCGATCAGTGGTTTCGGTGTGGGCCTGTCGTGGGGATCGGCGATTCTCTATCGACCGTGACGTTTCAGTAGACGGCTTCTCTGGTAAATGCAAACGCCGATGATTGAAAAATCATCGGCGTTTTTTATTTGGCGCCAAAAAAGCCCGTGAAATCGACGCTGGGGCTCGGGCTAAACCCTTGAATTGCAAGGGGTGGCACCACGCCAGTAAAAAAAATCAAAAAAACCCTCAAGCAACCGGCTACCACGACGATAACTATTACGTAGGTTCTCTAGGCCACACCCGGCAGTTGCCAGGGCCGGAAGCCGCAGTATCCATCCAACGAGGATTTCGTCATGGCTTTAACAGTAAACACCAACATTGCTTCCGTCTCCACTCAGGGCAACCTGAACAAAGCTGGCACCGCCCTGGCCACTTCCATGCAGCGCCTGTCTTCGGGCCTGCGTATCAACAGCGCTAAAGACGACGCTGCCGGCCTGGGTATCGCTACCCGTATGACCAGCCAGATCAACGGCCTGGGTCAAGCAGTGAAGAACGCCAACGATGGTATCTCCATCGCGCAGACCGCTGAAGGCGCAATGCAGGCTTCGACCGACATTCTGCAAAAAATGCGTACCCTGGCTCTGTCCTCGGCTACCGGCTCCCTGAGCACCGACGACCGTAAGTCGAACAACGACGAATACCAGGCTCTGACTTCGGAACTGACCCGTATCTCGCAAACCACCACTTTCGGTGGCCAGAAACTGCTGGACGGTTCGTACGGTACCAAAGCCATCCAGGTTGGCGCCAACGCTAACGAAACCATCAACGTAAGCCTGGACAACGTTGCGGCCAACAACATTGGTTCGCAGCAAGTCAAGAGCATTGGTATCACCCCAGGTGCCGGTGTTGCTGGCGGCGCAATCGCTGTAACCGGTAACGGCCAGACTAGCAGCGTCACCGTAGCGGCTGCTGCTTCGGCCAAAACCATCGCTGCCCAACTGAACGGCGCCATCGGTGGCCTGGGCGCTACCGCCAGCACAGAAGCTCAGTTCGTGGTCGGCGCAGGTGCTGCTACTGCTCCTGCTTCGTTCACCATGACCGTTGGCGGCCAAGCCACTACGTTCGTCGGCGTGACCGATACCGCCAGCCTGGCTGACCAGCTGAAGTCCAACTCCGCCAAACTGGGTATCAGCGTTAACTACGATGAGTCCAAAGGCACCCTGTCGGTTAAATCCGACACCGGTGAAAACCTGGCCTTCAGCGCTTCGACCGCTGCCGGTACCATCACTGTCGCCACCAAAGACGGTTCGGGTACCTACGGCACTGCTACCGCCCTGGCTGACGGCATCATCGCTACCGGTGCTGTGAACCTGAACTCCTCCAAGGGCTACTCCCTGGAAGGCGCTGGTGTGACTGGTATCTTCGGTGCCGGTACTTCGGCTGCTTCGGCCAAGACCACCGTGTCGCAAACCGACGTGACCGACGCCACCAAGGCACAGAACGCTGTGTCCGTGATCGACCAGGCTATCGCTTCCATCTCCAGCGCCCGTTCGGGTCTGGGTGCTGTTCAGAACCGTCTGACCAGCACTGTGGATAACCTGACCAACATCCAGAAAAACACCACTGCTGCCCGTAGTACTGTTCAGGACGTCGACTTCGCTTCCGAAGCCGCTGAACTGACCAAGCAGCAAACCCTGCAGTCGGCTTCGACCGCGATCCTGTCGCAGGCTAACCAACTGCCATCCGCTGTACTGAAGCTGCTTCAGTAATTCAAGCGCTTGGTAGCTGACGGAAGGGCGCGTTTACGTGCCCTTTCGTCTTTTCCAATCAGAGGAGATTGGGCATGGACATGAACGTAAATTTGAACTTGTCTTATCCGTCGCTCGCCCCTCAAGGCGCTGTGGCACCTGTGGTTGTGGATAAAGACAAAAGCAAGGTTGAAGCGACTGCACCAACCCCGGATAAGACCAAACCTGGCGATCTGGAAAAAGCGGTCACCGACATTAAAGAATTCGTACAAGCGGCCCAGCGCAATCTGGATTTTTCCATTGATGATTCCACTCACAGGGTCGTGGTCAAGGTCATTGCCACCGACACCGGTGAAGTGATCCGCCAGATCCCATCGGAAACGGCCTTGAAATTGGCGCAGAGCTTGTCCAGCGCCAGTCATGTGCTGTTTGACGACAAGGCTTGAGCTGGCATGAAACTTGTTGCTGCTACTGTCTGATGCGTAATTCGTCAAGATAACGGCAGCCACCGGACTAGGAGAAAGATGATGGCGGGTACAACGATTACTGGCGTGGGGTCTGGTTTCGACACCCAGGCAATTGTGAAATCCCTGGTGGATGCCGAACGCGCGCCGAAGCAGGCGCAGATCAACGCACAGTCGCAAAAGGCAACGACCCAGCTGTCGTCGATCGGCAAGATCCAGGCCGCGCTGGATGCGTTCCGCGGCGCGCTGGACAGCATGGCGACCGATAACAGCTTCAGTGGTTTGACCGGCACGTCCTCGGACGAAAAAGTCGCCACTATGACGGCCAACCAGGGCGCGGCCAACGGCAGTTTCTCGCTGGTCGTCAACCAGCTCGCAAAACCCTCGAAGCTGTCGACCACCAGTTTTGCCGGTGGTCAATCCACGGTCGTCAACAGCACGGGCAAAGCGACGACGCTGACCATCAGCCAGTCAGGCAAGAACTTCGACCTGAGTGTGCCGGCCGGTGCGACCTTGCAACAGGTGCGCGATTCGATCAACTCGCAGTTCGGCACTGCCGGTCTGAGTGCCAACATTCTCACCGACTCCAACGGTTCGCGGATGATCCTGACGTCCACCAACGGCGGGGTAGGGTCTGACCTGACCATGTCGGGCAACTCCGGGATCGACACGGGCTACAAAGTGGTCGACGTGCCGCAGAACGCCAAGTACACCATCGACGGCATTGCGGCGGAATCCAAGTCCAACAGCATCACTGATGCCGTGAGTGGCGTGAGTATCAAGCTGCTGACTGTGTCGCCTTTAACCACACCCTCCGACACGACATCCACGGCTCGCAATGCCCTGACCATCTCGGTAAGCACCAGCACTACCGCACTGAAGTCCGGGGTCAAGGGGTTTGTCGACACCTACAACGCTCTGCTCAAGGCCATGAACGCCGAGACCAAAGTGACCAAGGATGCCGCCGGTAACTCAGTCGCGGCAACGCTGACCGGCGACTCGACCATGCGCACCCTGCAATCGGCGATCCGCAACGAGTTCAATATGTTGTCCGGCAACGGCACCTTGAAGTCACTGGCGCAGTTCGGTGTGAGTACCGATCAGGACACCGGTGCACTGAGCATCGACGCCAAGCAATGGGACAAGGCGGTGCTGAGCAATCCGGCGGATATCAACAGCATCTTCAGTGGCAAGTCAGGCCTGCTGGCGCGTATGAAGGCGGCGACCGAGCCCTACGCGAAGGCGTCCACTGGCATCCTGGCCACGCGCACCGCGTCGTTGTCCGAGAGCCTCAAAGACCTGAACAAAGACCAGATCAGCCTGGATGAGCGCATAACCACCATGCAGGATGCGCTGACTCGTAAGTACACCGCCATGGACACCTTGGTGGCGCAGCTGCGGCAGCAGAGCAACAGCATTCTCGGCACGCTCAATGCGATCAGTAATTCAAAAAGCGATAACTGATTGAATGGTCGAAAAAAAGCCCAGGTTCATTGACCTGGGCTTTGTTCTTCAAGCCGCCGACGGGTTAAAGTTTCCTGCAACCCAGTCGACATATTAGTTAGTGAAATCCTTCTCGCTGTTGCTTGTCACGAGGTAGAAACATGAATCCCATGAGAGCCCTTCGCCAATATCAGAAGGTCAATTCCCACGCCCAGATCTCCGAAGCCAGCCCGCATCGCCTGGTACAGATGCTGCTTGAAGGCGGCCTGGACCGTATGGCACAAGCCAAGGGCGCCCTGGCGCGCGGTGATATTGCTCAGAAGGGTCTGATGCTGGGCAAGGCCACCGATATCATTATCGGCCTTCGTGATGGCCTGAATGCGGAAAAAAGCGACAACAAGGAATACGTCCAGCGCCTGGAAGGCCTGTATGTGTACATGAGCAACCGCCTCATGGAGGCCAATCTGCACAACGATGCCGACATGATCGACGAAGTCGCGCAACTGCTGATTACCGTGAAAGAAGGCTGGGATGCCATCGGGGCGCCGCAGGGCGTCGCACAATAAGACCACGGGTCTTGAGGAACACGTCATGAGCCACGCACTGCAACGCATTGATGAAACCCGCGAAGCCTTGATCGGCGCGCTGGCGGAACGTAACTGGGAAGCCATCGGCGAGCTGGATATGGGCTGTCGCAGCGTGATCGACGAAGTGCTCAATGAGGCCCCGGTGGATGAAAGTGCGCTGCGGGAGAAGCTGGAGAGTCTGCTGGCGGTGTACCAGCAGCTGCTGACGGTAACGACGGGCGAGCGCCAGGCGATTTTCGAGGAGATGTCGCAGATCAACCAGGCGAAGAATGCGTCCAAGGTCTACCATCTGTTCGGGTGAACAGACGCAGTTAATCCGACCGGCGCGTCATAAATTTGACCGTGCCAGCTTTTTTCACTTAACTAGTGCTGTTTTCAGAGTTCAGACGTCTATAGAGTAAGAAGTCCTACGGCCGTCTCGATTGTCCCTACACTGGGGCAGGAAGTTTTACTAGGGAAGTTGCTATTGCATGTGGCGTGAAACCAAAATTCTGCTGATTGATGACGATAGCGTCCGCCGCCGCGATTTAGCGGTGATTTTGAATTTTCTCGGCGAAGAAAATCTGCCCTGCGGCAGCCACGACTGGCAGCAGGCGGTCAGCTCGTTGTCGTCGAGCCGTGAAGTCATTTGTGTGCTGATCGGGACCGTAAACGCTCCTGGCGCTATTTTGGGCTTGTTAAAGACACTGTCGACCTGGGATGAGTTCCTTCCCGTGTTGCTGATGGGTGAAAATTCTTCGGCGGACCTGCCGGAAGACCAGCGCCGCCGTGTGCTGTCCACCCTGGAAATGCCGCCCAGCTACAGCAAATTACTCGACTCCCTGCACCGTGCCCAGGTCTATCGCGAGATGTACGACCAGGCCCGCGAGCGCGGTCGTCACCGCGAACCCAACCTGTTCCGCAGCCTGGTCGGCACCAGCCGTGCCATCCAGCATGTACGCCAGATGATGCAGCAAGTGGCCGACACCGACGCCAGCGTGCTGATCCTCGGCGAATCGGGCACCGGCAAGGAAGTGGTCGCGCGCAACCTGCATTACCACTCCAAGCGCCGCGACGGGCCTTTCGTGCCGGTCAACTGCGGGGCGATCCCGGCAGAGCTGCTGGAGAGCGAACTGTTCGGCCACGAGAAGGGTGCCTTCACCGGGGCGATCACCAGCCGTGCCGGACGGTTCGAACTGGCCAACGGCGGCACTCTGTTCCTCGACGAAATCGGCGACATGCCGCTGCCTATGCAGGTCAAGCTGCTGCGCGTCTTGCAGGAGCGCACGTTCGAGCGCGTCGGCAGCAACAAGACCCAGAGCGTGGACGTGCGCATCATCGCCGCGACCCACAAGAACCTCGAAAGCATGATCGAGATCGGCAGCTTTCGTGAGGACTTGTACTACCGCCTCAATGTATTCCCCATCGAGATGGCCCCGCTGCGTGAGCGCGTGGAAGACATCCCGCTGCTGATGAATGAACTCATCTCGCGGATGGAACATGAAAAGCGTGGCTCGATTCGCTTCAACTCCGCCGCGATCATGTCCCTGTGCCGTCATGGCTGGCCGGGCAACGTGCGAGAACTGGCCAACCTGGTAGAGCGCATGGCGATCATGCATCCCTACGGTGTGATCGGCGTGGTCGAGCTGCCGAAGAAATTCCGCTACGTCGACGACGAAGACGAGCAGCTGGTCGACAGCCTGCGCAGTGACATGGAAGAACGGGTCGCCATCAACGGCCACACCCCGGACTTCGGTTCCACCGCCATGCTGCCGCCGGAAGGCCTGGACCTGAAGGACTACCTCGGCAACCTGGAACAAGGCCTGATCCAGCAGGCCCTGGATGATGCCGGTGGCATCGTCGCCCGTGCCGCCGAACGCCTGCGCATCCGTCGCACCACCCTGGTGGAGAAGATGCGCAAGTACGGCATGAGCCGACGGGAAGGAGACGAACAGGCGGATGATTGACGCCTGTTTTTCAACTGACTGAAAACTAAGCCTATTTTTTTAGGCACGGGTATTGCTACAGCCCTCGCAACGTTCCGTTTAACTGACGGTCAGCCAAGCGAGAGAGCATCATGCCCCACGCCGCCCAATTAGCCTCAGCCCCTGCCATCCAGGGGCTTGTTCCATCCGCAGAGCCGCTTGCCCGGCAGGGTCTTGAACAGGCGTTCTCGCAGTTCAGCCAGATGTCCAGCCAACTGAGCGACTCCTACAGCCTGCTTGAAGCGCGCGTTTGCGAGCTCAAAGGCGAGCTGGCGGTAGTCAGTGCCCAGCGCATGCAGGAACTGGCTGAGAAAGAGCGCTTGGCCAACCGTCTGCAAAACCTGCTCGATTTGCTCCCTGGCGGCGTGATCGTGATCGACGATCAGGGCCGCGTACGCGAAGCCAATCCGGCCGCCTGCGACCTGTTGGGCCTGCCGCTGGAAGGCGAGCTGTGGCGTCACGTCATCACCCGTTGCTTCGCCCCGCGTGAGGATGACGGCCATGAAGTGTCCCTCAAGGACGGGCGGCGCCTGTCGATTTCCACCCGTTCCCTGGACGCCGAACCTGGCCAATTGGTGCTGCTTAACGACCTGACTGAAACCCGTCACCTGCAGGACCAGTTGGCACGCCATGAGCGATTGTCGTCCCTGGGGCGCATGGTCGCTTCTTTGGCGCACCAGATCCGCACGCCATTGTCGGCGGCATTGATCTACGCCAGTCATTTGACTGACGAGCAATTGCCGGCCGCCACCCACCAGCGTTTTGCCGGGCGCCTCAAGGAGCGCCTGCATGAGCTGGAGCATCAGGTTCGCGACATGCTGGTGTTTGCTCGCGGAGAATTGCCGCTGACCGACCGCATCACGCCGGCCGAACTGATGCACGCGCTGCAGGCTGCGGCCGCCCCCCACATTCAGGACGCGCAGGTGCGCTGGCAGTGCGACAGCCACCAGGGCGAGCTGCTGTGCAATCGCGACACGCTGGTAGGTGCGCTGCTCAACCTGATCGAAAACGCCACCCAGGCCAGCGCGTCCGGCGCGCGGCTCAAGGTGCACCTGTACCGTCGCGAAGACACGCTGCGCCTGTGCATCAGCGACAGCGGCAGCGGCATCGACCCTGAGGTGCTGCGGCGCCTGGGAGAACCCTTTTTTACCACCAAGACCAACGGAACCGGCCTGGGCCTGACCGTGGTCAAGGCTGTGGCACGCGCGCATCAGGGACACTTGCAACTGCGTTCCCGACTGGGGCGCGGCACCTGTGCATTGATGAGCTTGCCGCTGTTTTCAGGCGCGGCCGGCACGGAGTAACGAACGATGGCTATCAAGGTTCTATTGGTCGAAGACGACCGCGCCCTGCGTGAAGCATTGGCTGACACGCTGCTGCTGGCGGGCCATGACTACCGGGCGGTCGGTTCGGCCGAAGAGGCCTTGGAGGCAGTGGCCCGGGAGGCGTTCAGCCTGGTGGTCAGCGACGTCAACATGCCCGGCATGGACGGTCACCAGTTACTGGCCCTGTTGCGCGCCCGTCAGCCGCAACTGCCGGTGCTGTTGATGACTGCCCATGGCGCCGTGGAGCGCGCGGTGGATGCCATGCGCCAGGGCGCGGCGGATTATCTGGTCAAGCCGTTCGAGCCCAAGGCATTGATCGAGCTGGTGGCGCGTCACGCCCTGGGCGTGATCGCAGCGAGCGAAGGGGAGGGGCCGATCGCCATCGAGCCGGCCAGTGCCCAGTTGCTGGAGTTGGCGGCCCGCGTGGCGCGCAGTGATTCCACGGTGTTGATATCCGGCGAGTCGGGCACCGGTAAAGAAGTGCTGGCGCGTTACATCCATCAGCAATCGACCCGCGCCAGTCAGCCGTTTATCGCCATCAACTGCGCGGCGATCCCCGATAACATGCTGGAAGCCACGCTGTTCGGTCACGAAAAAGGTTCGTTCACCGGCGCCATCGCCGCGCAAGCGGGCAAGTTCGAACAGGCCGACGGCGGCACGCTTTTGCTCGATGAAATTTCAGAAATGCCCCTGGGTCTGCAGGCCAAGTTGTTGCGGGTGCTGCAGGAGCGCGAAGTGGAGCGCGTCGGTGCGCGCAAGCCGATCCAGCTGGATATCCGCGTGATTGCCACCACCAACCGCGACCTGGCCGGCGAAGTCGCGGCGGGGCGTTTCCGTGAAGATTTGTTCTACCGCCTGTCGGTATTTCCCCTGGCCTGGCGCCCATTGCGCGAGCGCCCGGCGGACATCGTGCCGCTGGCCGAGCGCCTGCTGCATAACCACGTCAAAAAAATGAAGCACGCCCAGGCGCGGCTGTCGGCCGAGGCGCAGGCGTGCCTGATCGCTTACCCCTGGCCGGGCAATGTGCGAGAGCTGGACAACGCCATCCAGCGCGCCCTGATCCTGCAGCAGGGCGGCTTGATCCAGCCCCAGGATTTCTGCCTGGCCATGGGCAGTGGCGCGGCGCCGCTGCCGACACTGGCCCCCGCACCGTTGGTCGCCGAGGTGGAAACCGTCAGCGCTTTGGGCGATGACCTGCGTCGCCGCGAATTCCAGATGATCATCGACACCCTGCGCGCCGAGCGCGGCCGCCGCAAAGAGGCCGCCGAGCGCCTGGGCATCAGCCCGCGCACGCTGCGCTACAAGCTGGCGCAGATGCGCGACGCTGGCATGGATGTGGAAGCGTATCTTTTCGCCACCTGAAATTTCCTAAGGCGTACAGGGTTTGTCGCCTTTTCTTACGAGTCGCCACGGATCTGGCACCCTTGTTGCTACCTCCCCTAGTAACTGCTGCGTAGTGTCAAATTTTTGCGGGTCGGAGAGAGAAGGTCATGAGCCAGGGTATTGAGTTCAATCGGTTGATGTTGGATATGCGCTCCATGCAGATGGATGCCATGGCTCAACCGAAATCCGTCGCGCCAGCGCCGCAACTGGGCCAAAGCAGCTTTGCCGACATGCTCGGCCAGGCCATCAACAAAGTCAGCGACACCCAGCAAGCCTCTAACCAGTTGGCCAGCGCGTTCGAAATCGGCAAGAGCGGCGTGGACCTCACCGACGTGATGATCGCGTCGCAAAAGGCCAGCGTTTCGTTCCAGGCTCTGACCCAGGTGCGTAATAAGCTGGTACAGGCCTATCAAGACATCATGCAGATGCCGGTTTAAGGGCGAGATTTAAGTCATGGCAGAAGCAGTCGTGGACAACGTACCCGCCAAGACAGACGGCAAGCCGCCGCTGTTTGGCCTGTCGTTCCTGGAAAACCTCTCGGAAATGACCATGTTGCGTCAGGTCGGCCTGTTGGTCGGTCTGGCCGCCAGCGTGGCGATTGGTTTCGCTGTGGTGTTGTGGTCGCAGCAGCCCGATTACCGGCCGCTGTACGGCAGCCTGGCGGGCATGGATTCCAAGCAGATCATGGAAACCCTGGCCGCGGCCGACATCGCCTACACCGTAGAGCCCAACTCCGGCGCGCTGCTGGTCAAGGCCGACGACGTCGCCCGTGCGCGCATGAAGCTGGCCGCTGCGGGTGTCACGCCGTCTGACAGCAACATCGGTTTCGAGATCCTCGACAAGGACCAGGGCCTGGGTACCAGCCAGTTTATGGAAGCCACACGTTATCGTCGTGGCCTGGAAGGCGAACTGGCACGCACCATCTCCAGCCTGAATAACGTCAAGGGTGCCCGTGTGCACTTGGCCATTCCGAAAAGCTCGGTGTTTGTGCGCGATGAGCGCAAGCCCAGCGCGTCGGTGCTGGTGGAGCTGTTTTCCGGCCGCTCCCTGGAGCCGGGCCAGGTCATGGCGATCATCAATCTGGTGGCCACCAGTGTTCCCGAACTGAGCAAATCGCAGATCACCGTGGTGGACCAGAAGGGCAACCTGCTGTCCGACCAGGCCGAGAACTCGGCGCTGACCCAGGCCGGCAAGCAGTTCGACTACAGCCGCCGCGTGGAAAGCATGCTGACCCAGCGCGTGCATAACATTCTGCAACCGGTGTTGGGCAACGACCGTTATAAAGCCGAAGTTTCCGCCGACGTGGACTTCAGCGCCGTCGAGTCGACCTCCGAGCAGTTCAACCCGGACCAGCCGGCCCTGCGCAGCGAGCAGTCCACCAGCGAACAACGCACCGCCAGCAATGGCCCGCAAGGCGTACCGGGCGCGCTGAGCAACCAACCGCCTTCGCCGGCTTCGGCTCCGCAGACCACCGGTGGCGCCGCCGCCACCGCCGGCGCGATCCAGCCTGGCCAACCGCTGCTGGACGCCAACGGCCAACAGATCATGGACCCGGCGACCGGCCAGCCGATGCTCGCGCCGTACCCGGCGGACAAGCGTAACCAGTCCACCAAAAACTTTGAGCTGGACCGTTCCATCAGCCACACCAAGCAGCAACAGGGCCGTGTCAATCGCCTGTCGGTGTCGGTGGTGGTCGATGACCAAGTCAAGGTCAACGCGGCCGACGGTGCGGTCACCCGTGCCCCGTGGAGCGCCGACGAATTGGCGCGCTTCACCCGTCTGGTGCAGGACGCCGTCGGTTTCGACGCCAGCCGTGGCGACAGCGTCAGCGTGATCAACATGCCGTTCTCCGCCGAGCGTGGCGAAGTGATTGCCGAGCCTGCGTTCTACTCGCAGCCCTGGTTCTGGGACATCGTCAAGCAAGTGCTGGGCGTGTTGTTCATCCTGGTGCTGGTGTTCGGCGTACTGCGTCCGGTGCTGAACAACATCACCGGCAACGGCAAGAAACAACTGGCCCTGGCCGGCGGCAGCGATGTCGAATTGGGTGGCATGGGCGGCCTGGACGGCGAACTGGCCAACGACCGCGTCAGCCTCGGCGGCCCGCAAAGCATCCTGTTGCCGAGCCCGAGCGAAGGCTATGACGCTCAGTTGAACGCAATCAAGAGTCTGGTAGCAGAAGACCCGGGCCGTGTGGCCCAGGTCGTGAAAGAGTGGATTAACGCAGATGAGTGATCGAGCCGCTGTTGCCAAGCTCTCCCGGGTCGACAAAGCCGCAGTCCTGCTGCTGTCGCTGGGGGAAACCGACGCCGCCCAAGTGCTGCGGCACATGGGCCCCAAAGAGGTTCAACGGGTGGGCGTGGCCATGGCGCAAATGCGCAATGTGCACCGCGAGCAAGTCGAACAGGTGATGAGCGAGTTCGTCGAGATCGTCGGCGACCAGACCAGCCTGGGCGTCGGCTCCGACAGCTACATTCGCAAAATGCTCACCTCGGCCCTGGGCGAAGACAAGGCCAACGGCCTGATCGATCGCATCCTGCTGGGCGGCAACACCAGCGGCCTGGACAGCCTCAAGTGGATGGAGCCGCGCGCCGTGGCCGATGTGATCCGCTATGAGCACCCGCAGATCCAGGCCATCGTGGTGGCTTACCTCGACCCCGACCAGGCCGGTGAAGTGCTGGGCCACTTCGACCATAAAGTGCGCCTGGACATCATCCTGCGGGTGTCGTCGCTTAATACCGTGCAGCCGGCGGCGTTGAAAGAATTGAACACCATCCTGGAGAAGCAGTTCTCGGGCAATTCCAATGCTTCGCGCACCACCCTGGGTGGCATCAAGCGCGCGGCGGATATCATGAACTTCCTCGACAGCTCGGTCGAAGGCCAGTTGATGGACTCGATCCGCGAGATCGACGACACCCTGTCCGGCCAGATCGAAGACCTTATGTTCGTGTTCAACAACCTCTCCGATGTCGACGACCGTGGCATCCAGGCGTTGCTGCGCGAAGTGTCCTCCGACGTGCTGGTGTTGGCACTCAAGGGTTCCGACGACGGGGTCAAGGAAAAGATCTTCAAGAACATGTCCAAGCGTGCCTCCGAACTGTTGCGCGACGACCTGGAGGCCAAGGGGCCGGTGCGCGTCAGCGACGTGGAAACCGCGCAAAAAGAAATCCTCACCATTGCCCGCCGTATGGCCGAAGCCGGAGAAATCGTTCTCGGTGGGAAGGGCGGCGAAGAAATGATCTAAGGCGTTGTCCATGTCGAACAAAGATGAGGCTCCCAGCGATCTGATTCGCGCGCGGGATGTCGGCGGGTTCGACATCTGGTCGTTGCCCAGCTTCGATCCGCACGTGCCCGAGCCCGAGCCGGAACCGGTGGAAGAACTTCCGGTGGAAATGGAAGAAGTGCCGCTGGAAGAAGTCCAGCCACTGACCCTGGAAGAGTTGGAAAGCATCCGCCAGGAAGCCTACAACGAGGGCTTTGCCGCCGGTGAAAAAGACGGTTTTCGCAGCACCACCCTCAAGGTGCGCCAGGAGGCCGACGCGGCGCTGGCGGTCAAGCTGGCCAGCCTGGAACGCTTGATGGGCAGCCTGTTCGACCCGATCGCCGAGCAGGACACACAGCTCGAAAAGGCCATGGTGCGCCTGTTGGAACACATCGCTCGCCAGGTGATCCAGCGTGAGCTGGCGCTGGACTCCAGCCAGATCGAAAGCGTGATGCGCGAGGCCCTCAAGCTGCTGCCCCTGGGCGTCGGCAATGTGCGGTTGTACATCAACCCGCAGGATTTCGAACAGGTCAAAGCCCTGCGCGAGCGCCATGAGGAAACCTGGCGCATCGTCGAGGACGCGGCGCTGCAGCCCGGCGGTTGCCGCGTCGAGACCGAGCACAGCCGTATCGATGCCACGGTGGAAACCCGTATCAGCCAGATCATGGCCAAGTTGCTCGATCAGCAGCACGAACAGGTCCTGAATCCTGCCGAACCTGACCTGAGCATCGACCTGGACACCCCAGATGCGCCTTGATCGCACCAGCTTCGCCAAGCGCTTGAGCGCTTACACCGAAGCCACCGAGTTGCCCGGCCAGCCGATCCTTGAAGGTCGCCTGCTGCGCATGGTCGGCCTGACCCTCGAAGCCGAGGGCTTGCGCGCCGCCATGGGCAGCCGTTGCATGGTCATCAATGACGACAGCTATCATCCGGTACAGGTCGAGGCCGAGGTGATGGGCTTTTCCGGCAGCAAGATTTTCCTGATGCCCGTGGGCAGCCTGGCGGGCATCGCCCCCGGCGCCCGCGTGGTGCCGCTGGCCGATACCGGTCGCCTGCCGATGGGCATGGGCATGCTCGGTCGCGTGCTCGACGGCGCCGGCCGCGCCCTGGACGGCAAGGGCGGGATGAAGGCCGAAGACTGGGTGCCGATGGACGGCCCCACCATCAATCCCCTCAACCGCAACCCCATCAGCGTGCCGCTGGACGTGGGAATTCGCAGCATCAACGGTTTATTGACGGTCGGCCGCGGCCAGCGTCTGGGCCTGTTCGCCGGTACCGGCGTGGGTAAGTCGGTGTTGCTGGGCATGATGACGCGCTTTACCGAGGCCGACATTATCGTGGTCGGGCTGATCGGCGAACGTGGTCGCGAAGTGAAGGAGTTCATTGAACACAGCCTGGGTGAAGAGGGCCTCAAGCGCTCGGTGGTGGTCGCGTCCCCCGCCGACGATGCGCCGCTGATGCGCCTGCGCGCCGCCATGTATTGCACGCGCATCGCCGAATATTTTCGCGACAAGGGCAAGAACGTGCTGTTGCTGATGGACTCACTCACGCGTTTCGCCCAGGCCCAGCGGGAAATCGCCCTGGCCATCGGCGAGCCGCCCGCGACCAAGGGCTATCCGCCGTCGGTATTCGCCAAGCTGCCCAAGTTGGTGGAGCGGGCCGGTAATGCCGAGGCCGGCGGAGGATCGATCACTGCGTTCTATACCGTGCTGTCCGAAGGTGACGACCAGCAGGACCCGATTGCCGACTCGGCGCGTGGCGTGCTCGATGGGCACATTGTGCTGTCACGGCGCCTGGCGGAGGAGGGGCATTACCCGGCCATCGACATCGAAGCGTCCATCAGCCGGGTGATGCCGGCGGTGGTCACGCCCGAGCACATGGTTCGCGCGCAGCAGTTCAAACAGTTGTGGTCGCGCTATCAACAGAGCCGCGATCTGATCAGTGTCGGTGCCTACGTGGCCGGCGGCGATCGCGACACCGACCTGGCCATCGCCCTGCAGCCGCAGTTGGTGACCTACCTGCGCCAGGGCCTGAACGACAAGATCAGCATGGGCGAAAGCGAAGCGCACCTGCAGTCGATCTTCGCCCCGGCGCCAGGCGGCTAAGCCATGGCCAGCAGCCGCGCGTCACGCCTGGCCCCGGTGGTGGAAATGGCCGAGAAGGCCGAAAAAACCGCCGTGCAGCGCCTGGGGTATTTCCAGGGCCAAGTGCGCCTGGCGGAAAGCAAGTTGGGCGACCTCGAACGTTTTCGCGGCGAGTACCAGCAGCAATGGATCGAGCGTGGCACCAAAGGCGTGTCGGGCCAGTGGCTGATGGGTTATCAGGGTTTTCTCAACCAATTGGAAACAGCAGTCGGCCAGCAGCGCCAGAGCCTGGCCTGGCATCAGAACAACCTGGAAAAAGCCCGCGAGAGCTGGCAACAGGCATTCGCCCGCGTCGAAGGCCTGCGCAAGCTGGTGCAGCGTTACATTGACGAAGCACGCGCGATCGAAGACAAGCGCGAACAGAAACTGCTCGATGAACTGTCGCAGCGTCTGCCGCGTCCGGAGCAGTTCTAAATCAGGGTGCGCTGTTGCTCACATCCCGTTCACCTGCTAAACCTTGTGTGTAGTCCCACGACAAGGAAGCAGTCGCATGGCAGTCGAGTCAGAAGTATCCCCGGACGGGAAGAAGTTGACGATCGTGATCAAAGGCCGGTTCGATTTCGGCCAGCATCAGAAGTTTCGTGATTCCTACGAGCGTTTCTACAAGGTCCCGCAGGCCTATATCGTGGACCTCAAGGAAACCACTTACATGGACAGCTCGGCGCTGGGGATGCTCCTGCTGCTGCGCGACCACGCCGGTGGCGACGAATCGCAGGTTACTGTGATCAACAGCAACCCTGACGTGCGCAAGATCCTCGCTATCGCCAACTTCGATCGGCTGTTTGACATCAATTGAGCGCTCTGGCCCCCGCCCATGAGGCGCTCACGATCCTGATCGCCGACGACAGCCCCGCCGACCTGCTGTTGCTGTCGACCATTGTGCGACGCCAGGGCCATCAGGTGCTCACCGCTGCCGATGGTCGCGAAGCCGTCGAAGTGTTTACCCGTGAGCGCCCGCAACTGGTGCTGATGGATGCGCTGATGCCGGTGATGGATGGCTTCGCCGCTGCGCGCTGGATCAAGCAGCTGTCGGGGGAAGCCCTGGTGCCGATCATCTTCCTCACCTCCCTGAGCGACAGCGCCGACCTGGCCGAGTGTCTGGACGCGGGTGGCGATGACTTCCTGCCCAAGCCCTACAACCCGCTGATCCTGGGCGCAAAAATCAACGCCATGGACCGCCTGCGTCGGTTGCAGGCCACGGTGCTGCAGCAGCGCGATCTGATCGCCAAGCACAATGACCACCTGTTGCATGAGCAGCGGGTGGCCAAGGCGGTGTTCGACAAGGTCGCCCACTCCGGTTGTATCAATGCCGCGCCGAATATCCGCTACCTGCAGTCGCCTTACGCGCTGTTCAATGGCGATCTGTTATTGGCGGCCTACACGCCGTCGGGCGATATGCATGTGCTGCTGGGGGATTTTACCGGCCACGGCTTGCCGGCGGCGGTGGGGGCCATGCCCCTGGCGGACGTGTTCTACGGCATGACCGCCAAGGGCTATGGCCTGGCGCAGATCCTGCGCGAGATGAACGCCAAGCTCAAACGCATCCTGCCGGTGGACATGTTCTGTTGCGCCACTTTGTTGTGCCTGAGCACCGATCGCCATGTGGTGGAGGTATGGAACGGCGGCATGCCCGAGGGCTATGTGCATCAGGTCGCCACAGGCAAACGCACATCGCTGGCATCGCGGCACTTGCCGTTGGGTGTGCTGTCGGCCGAGCTGTTCAATGACTGCACTGAAGTCTGGCCCATGGCGTTGGAGGATCGCGTGTTTCTGTTGTCCGACGGCGTGCTGGAGACCGCCGACGCGAATAACCAGTTGTTCGGGGTCGAGCGCTTGCAGCAGGTGTTCGCTGCCAACCGCGAGCCTGATCGCTTGTTCGAAGATGTCGAGCAGGCCCTGGCGGCATTTCGCGGGGAGGCGCGCGATGACGTGAGCATGGTGGAGATCACCTTGCAGTCCGGCCCGGCGTTGCGTGCGAGTGGGCCGTTGTATGCCGACAGCGGCCAGTCGTGCCCGCTGGACTGGTCGGTGAATTTCGAGTTCCGCGCCGAGACCCTCAAGCGCTACAACCCGCTGCCCTACCTGTTGCAATTGCTGCTGGAGATCCATGGCCTGCGCGCGCAGAGCGGCGCACTCTACAGCGTGATGGCCGAGTTGTACTCCAACGCGCTGGAACATGGCGTGCTGGGCCTGGACTCACGGCTCAAACGCGATGCCCAGGGCTTTGCCGAGTACTATCGCCGGCGCAACGAACGATTGGCCGAATTGAACAGCGGTTACGTGCGAGTGCAGGTGCAAGTGGTGCCGACCGACGCCGGCGGCACGATGACCCTGCGCATCGAGGACAGCGGGCCGGGATTTGATGTGGACAAGGTGCTGGCGCAGCCCTTGGATATCGACCGTCTGTCCGGTCGCGGCTTGAGCCTGGTACGTCGGCTCAGTCACGACGTGCGTTGGTCCGACGGCGGGCGGTGTGTGTGCGTGGAGTTTTCGTGGGAGGCTCTGGCATAATCCGCCGATTCTTGATCAAGGAGCGAGCAAGTGGTTGATGTTCATCTGGACCCGGTAGTGTTGTCGGGTTTGCAGGAAGTCATGGAAAGCGAGTACCCCAAGTTGCTCGATACTTTTCTTGACGATTCGCAAAAACGCATCGAAGCATTGCGCCAGTCTCGGGGCGACGCGAAGGCGCTGGGGCGTATCGCCCATAGTTTCAAAGGCAGCAGCGGCAACCTCGGAGCGGTGCGCTTGGCGCACTTGTGCCAGCGCTTGGAGGCCGAATCCGCCGAGGCGGCCGGCGATCTGGAGGCACTGGTGGATCAGATCGATCTTGAGTTTGCGTTGGTCAAGCCGCTGTACGAGTCGGAGCGTCAGCGCTTCCAGATGTGACGGTGGCAACCAACCCTCACTCAGCCGAAACCAAACCTGGCCCGACTCTTGCTCTATCTCCTCATACTGCATCCCCGATCCCCATGCAGTGGAGACCTTTACCATGCCAGTCGCCCCGAATTCGCTTCTTCAGGCTGCCCCCGCGGCCAAGCCTCAAGCGCCCGCCGCCAATCTACCGGCGGTGGCTGCGGAGCCACGGGACAAGGGCCCTGGCTTCGCTCAAGTGTTCGCCAGCCAGGGTTCAAAGCCTGCGTCCAAAGGCGACGACAACTCCACCAGACCCAGCCGCGACAAGCCCGTCGATGCCAGCGCCAAGCCGGCTGCCGGGAGTGACAAGCCTGCCGCCAAGGCACCGGCGGTTGCCGATAGCGGCAATCCTTTGCCTGCCGGCCCGCCTGCGGCCAAGGCGGACGACAGCGTCGGTCCGGACGATGATGCCCCGGTTGATCCGGCCCTGGTGCAGCAGCTCCCGGCCGACCCGGTGGTCGACCCGGCGCTGATCGCGGCCGTCACCCCGGTCGCCGTGCCGTTGCCGGTGGAAGCCCCGACACCAGTCGCCGACACGCCGGATGATCACGTCCAGCCGTTGGTTGCCGCGCCGCCGGTGCCGGTGGCCGCGAGCGAAGAGGCCAAGCCCGCGTTCGACCCTGCGGCCGACCCGCTGGATGCAATGCCGGCCGTGCGCCTGGCCATGGAGCAGGGCGGTCATGTGTCGGCCAGCAGCCAGGCGCCAGCCAAAAATGCGTCGACGCCGACCCTGGACCAACCGACCGCCGCGCAGAATTTCGCTGCCGGCCTGGCCACCCTGGTCGACCAGCAGGCTACCAAGGACAGCACCGACCAAGGGGGCGACAAGGCCTTTGGCGGTTTGATCGACGACGGCCTCAAGGACCTCAAGAGCGCCGGCAGCGACACGCGTGTCGATGACTTCGCCAACCGCCTGGCCGCCCTGACCCAGGCCGCCACGCCGAAAACCGCCAACGCTTTGCCGCCCGTCGCGAATGCGCCGCTGGCCATGCACCAGAGCGGCTGGACCGATGAGATCGTCAACCGCGTGATGTACCTGTCGAGCGCCAACCTCAAGTCGGCGGAAATCCAGTTGCAGCCGGCCGAACTCGGGCGCCTGGATATCAAGGTCAACATGACCGCCGACCAGCAGGCCCAGGTCAACTTCATGAGCGCCCACCCAGTGGTGCGTGAAGCGTTGG
This sequence comes from Pseudomonas sp. lyk4-R2A-8, assembly GCF_030209095.1. NCBI lineage: Bacteria > Pseudomonadati > Pseudomonadota > Gammaproteobacteria > Pseudomonadales > Pseudomonadaceae > Pseudomonas > Pseudomonas sp. lyk4-R2A-8. The sequence goes on along the minus strand of NZ_JARVSS010000004.1, from coordinate 168,524 downwards.
AAAGCCAGTCCGGCCGCCTGCGTGAAATGTTCGCCCAGCAAGGCATGGGGCAGGTGGATGTGAACGTGTCCGACCAGTCCCGTGGTCAGGAACAGCAGCAACAACAGGCGCAGACGGGGGGCGTTAGCCGCAGCGGGCGGGGCGGCGACAGCGGTGACAACGGCAGCCACATTGATGTGGCCGAAGCAGTGGCGCCCGTGACTTCAACGGTGATCGGCTCCAGCGCCGTCGATTACTACGCCTGATGTAGGTATGGCATAGGACAAAATGGGGGAGGGGGCTTGCTGTGGTGAGCTGGCTTTGATGTGGTGAGTGGGCTTTGATCTGGTGAGCTGGCTTTGATGTGGTGAGCGGGCTTGCCCCGCGCTGGGCTGCGAAGCGGCCCCAAACCCAGGCACCTCGGAGTGTCAGCTGAAACCACATCGCCTGGAATAGGGCCGCTTCGCAGCCCGGCGCGGGGCAAGCCCGCTCACTACAGAGTTATGTGTCAGCCTTTAAGACTTGTGTAGATACCCATGCTCATCGGGGCAAGCCCCCTCCCACTCGAATCGCATTCCAACTTAATTACCCACTGACGAAACCAGATCACAATGTGGGAGGGGGCTTGCCCCCGATGAGGATGTGTCAGTTCATACATCGGTTGGCTGATACACCGCTATTGGGGGGCAAGCCCCCTCCCACACTTGATTTGTGGTGTTCCTTTGTCTGTGTTCAGCCAGACAACTCTGGCATAACACTTGCTCTTGCCTTCCCGTAGATCTATGAATCCCCGAATAGTGACGGATTATTGGCATGGCGAAGAGCGAAGACGCAGCAGCAAAACCACCCGCGGGCAAAGGTAAGCTCAAGCTTATTCTGTTGATAGTCGTGGGCCTGCTCCTGGCCATTGGCGCGTCGGTGGGCGGCACCTGGTACATCATGCACAGCAGTGCCAGCAAACCGGCTCCCGCCGCCGAAACCGCTACCAACGTCAAGCAACCGGCAATCTTCGAGCCGATGCTTCCGGCGTTTGTCGCCAACTTCAATCAGAACGGCCGTCAGCGTTACCTGCAGGTGAGCATCACCTTGCTGGCGCGCAACCAATCGGACCTGGATGCCCTCAAGGTGCACATGCCGGTGATCCGCAATAACTTGGTGATGCTGTTCTCCAGCCAGAGCTTCGACACCCTGGCCACCCCGGTCGGCCAGGAAATGCTGCGCCAGAAGGTCACCGCCAGCGTGCAGGAAGTGGCCCAGAAAGAGCTCGGCAAAGTAGTGGTCGAACAGGCGCTCTTCACTAACTTCGTATTGCAGTAGGATCACGACATGGCCGTGCAGGACCTGCTGTCCCAGGATGAAATCGATGCGCTGTTGCATGGCGTCGACGATGGTCTGGTACAGACCGAAATGGCTGCCGAGCCCGGCAGCGTCAAAAGTTATGACTTGACCAGTCAGGATCGCATCGTCCGTGGACGCATGCCGACCCTGGAAATGATCAACGAACGTTTCGCCCGTTATACGCGCATCAGCATGTTCAACATGCTGCGCCGTTCGGCGGACGTGGCGGTGGGTGGCGTGCAGGTGATGAAGTTCGGCGAGTACGTGCATTCGCTGTACGTGCCCACCAGCCTCAACCTGGTCAAGATCAAGCCCCTGCGCGGCACCGCGCTGTTCATCCTCGACGCCAAACTGGTGTTCAAGCTGGTGGACAACTTCTTCGGCGGTGACGGCCGTCACGCCAAGATCGAAGGCCGTGAATTCACCCCCACCGAGCTGCGGGTGGTGCGCATGGTGCTGGAGCAGGCCTTCATCGACTTGAAGGAAGCCTGGCAGGCAATCATGGAAGTCAATTTCGAGTACATCAACTCGGAAGTGAACCCGGCCATGGCCAACATCGTCGGGCCCAGCGAAGCCATCGTGGTCTCCACCTTCCATATCGAACTCGACGGCGGTGGCGGCGACCTGCACGTGACCATGCCGTACTCGATGATCGAGCCGGTGCGCGAGATGCTCGACGCCGGCTTCCAGTCCGACCTGGACGACCAGGATGAGCGCTGGGTCAAGGCCCTGCGCGAAGACCTGCTGGACGTCGACGTGCCGCTCAGCGCCACCGTGGCGCGCCGCCAGCTGCGTCTGCGCGACATCCTGCACATGCAGCCTGGTGACATCATCCCGGTGGAGCTGCCGGAACAAATGATCATGCGCGCCAATGGCGTGCCGTCGTTCAAGGTCAAGCTCGGTTCCCACAAGGGCAACCTGGCATTGCAAGTGGTTGAGCCGATCACCCGCCGCTGACCCCTAATTTATAAATGTTTGCTTTGCCGAGGACATGTAATGGCTACCGAACACGAAAACACTTCCGCCGAAGACCAGGCCCTGGCTGATGAATGGGCGGCTGCCCTGGAAGAAACCGGCGATGTCGGCCAGGACGATATCGATGCCCTGCTGGCCGCTGATGCCGCCACCGCGCCAGCCGGCAACCGCCTGCAGATGGAAGAATTCGGCAGCGTGCCGAAGAACAACGACCCGGTGACCCTCGACGGTCCGAACCTGGACGTTATCCTCGATATTCCGGTGTCGATTTCCATGGAAGTGGGCAGCACCGAAATCAACATCCGCAACCTGCTGCAACTCAACCAGGGCTCGGTGATCGAGCTGGATCGCCTGGCCGGCGAGCCGTTGGACGTGCTGGTCAACGGCACGCTGATCGCCCACGGCGAAGTGGTAGTGGTCAACGAAAAGTTCGGTATCCGTCTGACCGACGTGATCAGCCCGAGCGAACGCATCAAGAAGCTGCGCTGATATGAACCGGCTCACGGTGGGACTGTTAATCGCGCTGCCCCTGCCGGCCTGGGCGGCCGAGCCAGTGGCTCAGGCCGCTGCCGCGCCGGTGGTGGGCAGCGTGGGCGGGCAACTGACCCAGTTGGTGCTGGGCCTGTTGCTGGTGGTGGGTTTGATCTTTGTGCTGGCCTGGCTGATGCGCCGCGTGCAGCGCGTGGGGCCGGGCAACGGCCAGGTCATCGAGATGATTGGTGCCCGCGCCCTCGGCCCGCGTGATCGCCTGGTGCTGGTGCAAGTGGGCGAGGAGCAGATTCTGCTGGGTATCACACCCGGCCGCATCACCCCATTGCACGTGCTCAAGACCCCTGTGAATGTCGACAAGACCCAGTCCGCCACGCCGGAATTTGCCCAGCGCCTGATGGAGTTGCTGGGCAAGGACCAGAAGGATAATAAGTAATGCGCGTTTTATTGACGCTCATGCTGTGGCTTGCGGCGCCGCTGGCGTTCGCCGCCGACCCGCTGTCGATCCCGGCTATTACGCTGGGCACTAACGCGGCCGGCGCGCAGGAGTATTCGGTCAGCCTGCAGATCCTGCTGATCATGACCGCGCTGAGCTTTATCCCGGCGTTTGTCATGCTGATGACCAGCTTCACGCGGATCATCATCGTCTTCTCGATCCTGCGGCAAGCGTTGGGCCTGCAGCAGACGCCTTCGAACCAGATCCTCACCGGCATGGCGCTGTTCTTGACGCTGTTCATCATGGCGCCGGTGTTCGACAAGGTGAACACGCAAGCCCTGCAACCTTACCTGGCGGAGAAAATCACCGCCCAAGACGCCATCGACAAGGCGCAGGGCCCGATCAAGGATTTCATGCTGTCGCAGACCCGCTCCAGCGACCTTGAGCTGTTCATGCGCCTGTCCAAGCGTACCGACATCGCCAGCCCCGACCAGGCGCCGCTGACCATTCTGGTGCCGGCGTTCGTCACCTCGGAATTGAAGACCGCGTTCCAGATCGGCTTCATGATCTTTATCCCGTTCCTGATCATCGACCTGGTGGTGGCGAGCGTGCTGATGGCCATGGGGATGATGATGCTGTCACCGCTGATCATCTCGTTGCCGTTCAAGATCATGCTGTTTGTGCTGGTGGACGGCTGGGCGTTGATTATCGGCACCTTGGCCAGCAGTTTCGGAGGGGTATAGCGCTATGACTCCAGAAGTCGCCGTCGACCTGTTCCGTGAAGCGCTGTGGCTGACCACCGTGATGGTCGCCGTGCTGGTGGTGCCCAGCCTGTTGGTGGGCCTGCTGGTGGCGATGTTCCAGGCCGCGACCCAGATCAACGAACAGACCTTGAGCTTCCTGCCGCGCCTGCTGGTGATGCTGGTCACGCTGATCGTCGCCGGGCCGTGGCTGGTGCAGTCGTTCATGGAATACATCCTGCAGTTGTACGGCAGTATTCCGCAGTTGATCGGCTGACCCGATGCAATCCTTGCTGGCCTTGACCGACACGCAGATCAGCACCTGGGTGGCCTCGTTCATCCTGCCGCTGTTTCGCGTGACGGCGATGTTGATGGCCATGCCGGTGTTCGGCACGACCCTGGTACCGCGGCGGGTGCGCCTGTACTTCGCGGTGGCGATCACCGTGGTGATCGTGCCCGGACTGCCGCCGATGCCGCCGGTAAATGCGCTGGACCTGAGCGCGCTGCTGCTGATCGCCGAGCAAATCCTGATCGGCGCCTTGCTCGGCTTTTCCCTGAGCCTGTTTTTCCAGGCCTTCGTGATCGCCGGGCAAATCATCTCGGTCCAGATGGGCATGGGCTTTGCCTCCATGGTCGACCCCACCAACGGTGTGTCGGCGGCGGTGATCGGGCAGTTCCTGACCATGTTGGTGACCTTGCTGTTCCTGGCCATGAACGGTCATTTGGTGGCGTTCGAAGTCATGACCGAAAGCTTCATCACGCTGCCGGTGGGCTCAGGATTGGTGGTGAACCATTTCTGGGAAATCGTCGGGCGCCTCGGCTGGGTGCTGGGCGCGTCACTGTTGCTGGTATTGCCGGCGATCACGGCGCTGCTGGTGGTCAACATCGCGTTTGGCGTGATGACCCGTGCGGCGCCGCAACTGAACATCTTCTCGATCGGTTTCCCATTGACCCTGGTGTTGGGCATGGGGATTTTCTGGATCGGCCTGGCCGACATTCTCAATCAGTATCAACCGCTGGCGACCGACGCCTTGCAGTTTTTACGTGATCTGGCACGGGCGCGCTGAGCCATGGCCGAGAGCGAGAGTGGTCAGGACAAGACAGAAGACCCCACGGAGAAACGCAAAAAGGACTCCAGGGAAAAGGGCGAAATCGCCCGCTCCAAAGAGCTCAATACCGTCGCCACCATGATGGCCGGCTCCGGTGCGCTGCTGATCTATGGCGGCGGCCTGGCCCTGGATCTGATGGAGCTGATGAAGCTCAACTTCGCCTTGCCCCGCGAGGTACTGCTCAGCCCCGGCGCGATGGGCCAGTACCTGCTGCACTCGGGCAAGATCGCGATCCTGGCGGTACAGCCGATTCTGATTACGTTGCTGCTGGCCGCGCTGATCGGCCCGGTGTCCCTTGGCGGCTGGCTGTTCGCCGCCAGCAGCATGGCGCCCAAGTTCAGCCGCATGAACCCGGCGGCGGGGCTCAAGCGCATGTTTTCGGCCAAGGCGCTGGTCGAGCTGCTCAAGGCCTTGGCCAAGTTCATATTGATTCTGTTCGTGGCCATGGCGGTGTTGTCGTCCGATATTGATGACTTGCTGCGCATTGCCCATGAGCCGTTGGAGTCAGCGATTATCCATAGCGTGCAGGTGGTGGGCTGGAGTGCGCTGTGGATGGCGGCCGGGCTGATCCTCATCGCTGCGGTGGACGCTCCGATCCAGCTGTGGGAAAGCCATAAGAAACTGCTGATGACCAAGCAGGAGGTGCGCGACGAGCACAAGGACCAGGAAGGTCGGCCCGAGGTCAAGCAGCGCATCCGTCAGCTGCAGCGCGAAATGTCGCAGCGCAAGATGATGGCTTCGGTGCCGGATGCCGACGTGGTCATCACCAACCCGACCCACTACGCGGTGGCGCTCAAGTACGACCCGGAGAAGGGCGGGGCGCCGATGCTGCTGGCCAAGGGCAGCGACTTCACCGCGCTGAAAATCCGCGAAATCGCGGTGGCCAACGACATCCTGCTGCTGGAATCGCCGGAGTTGGCGCGCTCGATTTTCTACTCCACCGACCTCGACCAGGAAATTCCCGCCGGGCTTTATCTGGCGGTGGCCCAGGTGTTGGCGTATGTCTATCAGATTCGCCAGTATCGCGCCGGCAAGGGCAAGCGTCCTGATCCGCTCAAGGATCTGCCGATTCCGCCGGATCTGCGCCGCGACTCCTGAGCCGTCGGGTAATCAGTCGTGCTGTGGCAGGCCTGCTTTCACCGCAAGGTCTCCTCATCCATAAGTCCTCCCATTGGCCGTTACCACTCGTCGCTGATCAGTGTCTACCTGTCAACTTTGACAGTAGCCAGCATCGCTTTCTCGCGGTTCCATAACCTCGCTGCGCATCAAGATGCAGGGAGTGGGAAATGCAGGTTTTTAAAGGCTGGGTTCAAGCGTATGACCCACAGACCGGCAAGGGTTTGATCGCTCCGGAGGAGTGGGGTGAGGTGGTGGCGGTCGATCTGCTCAGCTCAGGCGGTCGTTTGCTTTCGCAGGGCCAGAGAGTGGCATTTCAGAAAATCCATCGTCCTGATGGAGTCTATGCGTGCGAGATCAAGCTGATCTGCGTTTAATTGAAGTGTACGGAGAACGGCAATGGCAACAGGTACTGTGAAGTGGTTTAACGCGGAGAAGGGCTTTGGATTTATCACTCAGGACGGCGGGGGGGGCGATCTATTTGTCCACTACTCGGCCATAAAGAGCGACGGATTCAAGACCCTTGAAGAGGGGCAAAAAGTGGAGTTCGAGGTTACCCAGGGGCCCAAAGGTGCTCAGGCTGAAAACGTTCGCGCCCTTTGAGCTTCAGTTCTTCGGTGTTGGACTAGCGAGCGGGCCTCCTAGAGACGGTCCCCAATTCTTGCAATAAATGTCCTCAGCAGCGCTGGCTGCACATAGCGCAAATGTGGGAGGGGGCTTGCCCCCGATGGCGGTGTATCAGGCACCTGATCCAGGCCTGACAGACAGCAATCGGGGGCAAGCCCCCTCATTACATTTGGATGACAACATCCGATCCCCCGAGTGTTTGTGCGGTTCTCCAGGCACAAAAGTAAAGTTGGAAGGCTTCTTGCAATACCGCCTGCAAGTCGCCAGCTGGCGTCAAAAGTTTGCTTCAAGGAAACGAGGAATACCGGTGGTGGATCGCTCTCAAATGCTCAGCACGGCCCGTGGCACCCTGACTGACCTGTCGCGGGGCAATCTGGGTGTGCCGTTGTTGTTGCTGGTGATGCTGGCAATGATGATGTTGCCGATGCCGCCGTTTCTGCTGGACGTGTTCTTCACTTTCAACATCGCGCTGTCCGTGGTGGTGCTGCTGGTCTGCGTGTACGCCCTGCGTCCGCTGGATTTCGCGGTGTTCCCCACCATCCTGCTGGTGGCGACCCTGTTGCGCCTGGCGCTCAACGTCGCGTCGACCCGCGTGGTGATGCTGCACGGTCAGGACGGCCACGCCGCCGCCGGTAAGGTGATCCAGGCCTTCGGTGAAGTGGTGATCGGCGGTAACTACGTGGTCGGTATCGTGGTGTTCGCCATCCTGATGATCATCAACTTCGTGGTGGTGACCAAAGGCGCCGGGCGTATTTCCGAGGTGAGCGCGCGTTTCACCCTCGACGCCATGCCCGGCAAACAGATGGCCATCGACGCCGACCTCAACGCCGGTCTGATCGACCAGAACCAGGCCAAGTCGCGCCGCCTGGAAGTCGCCCAGGAAGCCGAGTTCTACGGCTCCATGGACGGTGCCAGTAAATTCGTGCGCGGTGACGCCATCGCTGGCCTGTTGATCCTGTTCATCAACCTGATCGGCGGCATGGCGGTCGGTATCTTCCAGCACGGCATGAGTTTCGGCGATGCCGGTAAGGTGTACGCCTTGCTGACCATCGGTGACGGTTTAGTGGCGCAATTGCCATCACTGTTGTTATCCACAGCGGCGGCGATCATGGTGACCCGTGCGTCGGGCTCCGAAGACATGGGCAAGCAGATCAGCCGGCAGATGTTTGCCTCGCCCAAGGCCCTGGCCGTGGCGGCGGGCATCATGGCGATCATGGGCCTGGTGCCGGGCATGCCGCACGTGTCGTTCCTGAGCATGGCAGCCATGGCCGGTGGCGCGGCTTACCTGTTCTGGAAAAAACAGAACATGGTCAAGGTCCAGGCCCAGCAAGAGATCGCTCGCCAGCAGGAACTGCTGCCATCCCCGGCCCGCGCCCAGGAAACCAAGGAATTGGGCTGGGATGACGTGACCCCGATCGACATGATCGGCCTGGAAGTCGGCTACCGCCTGATCCCATTGGTGGACCGCAACCAGGGTGGCCAATTGCTCGCGCGGATCAAGGGCGTGCGCAAGAAGCTGTCCCAGGACCTGGGCTTTTTGATGCCCACCGTGCACATTCGCGACAACCTCGATTTGGCGCCCAGCGCCTACCGCCTGACCCTGATGGGCGTGATCCTGGCCGAAGCCGAGATCTACCCCGATCGCGAACTGGCGATCAACCCCGGCCAGGTGTTCGGCAGCCTCAACGGTATTACCGCCAAAGATCCGGCTTTCGGCCTGGAAGCGGTGTGGATCGAAATCAGCCAGCGCAGCCAGGCCCAATCCCTGGGCTACACCGTGGTCGACGCCAGCACCGTGGTTGCCACGCACCTGAACCAGATCCTGTACAAGCACTCTCACGAGCTGATCGGCCACGAGGAAGTCCAGCAATTGATGGGGTTGCTCGGCAAAGCCTCGCCAAAACTCGCCGAAGAGCTGGTGCCGGGCGTGCTGTCGCTGTCGCAATTGCTCAAAGTGCTGCAGGCGCTGCTGGCCGAACAAGTGCCGGTGCGCGACATCCGCAGCATTGCCGAAGCCATCGCCAACAACGCCGCCAAGAGTCAAGATACCGCCGCGCTGGTGGCCGCGGTGCGCGTCGGATTGTCCCGCGCAATCGTGCAAAGCATTGTAGGGATTGACTCCGAGCTGCCTGTTATCACCTTGGAGCCAAGGTTGGAACAAATATTGCTCAATAGTATTCAGAAGGCAGGGCAAGGCCAGGAAGAAGGCGTTCTGCTGGAGCCAAGCATGGCTGAAAAACTGCAGCGTTCGTTGATCGACGCCGCACAGCGCCAGGAAATGCAGGGCCAACCGGTGATTCTGCTGGTGGCGGGTCCGGTCCGAGCGATGTTGTCGCGGTTTGGACGCCTGGCAGTACCGAATTTGCACGTGTTGGCTTATCAGGAAATTCCTGACAACAAGCAAGTGACTATCGTCGCGACAGTAGGGCCCAACGGCTGAGGGTAGTGGGTTATGCAAGTGAAGCGTTTTTTCGCCGCCGATATGCGTCAGGCCATGAAACTGGTCCGTGATGAGCTGGGCGCCGACGCCGCGATTATCGGTAACCGTCGTATTGCCGGCGGTGTCGAGCTGACGGCTGCCCTGGACTACACCCCCTCGGCGCTGGCGCCACGCGTTCCCAACATGGAGCTCGAGGACGAGTTGCGCAAGACCGCTTCGCGCATCGTCTCGGCCCAGGCCGAACTGAGCATGCGCGGCGACAGCGATGCCACCACCAATCGCCAGTTGTTCGCCGGCCTGCCGCTGACCGCCGCCGAGCCGCTGGTTGAACCTACGTTTGTCGAACCGCCGCGTCCCGCCGCGCCAGCCCCGGCCGCCGCCGTCGACCAGCGCATGTTCGATTCGATGCGTTTTGAACTCAATGGCCTGCGTGAATTGCTGGAAGTGCAACTGGGCTCCCTGGCCTGGAACCAGTTGCAAGGCAGCAAGCCGCAGCAAGCCAACCTGTGGCGTCGCCTGCAACGCATCGGCCTGTCCGGCCCGTTGTCCCGCGACCTGCTGGCGTTGACCACTGAAATCGACGAGCCACGCCAGGCCTGGCGCATGCTGCTGGCGCACCTGGCCCGCATGATCGTCACCCCGGAAATCGAACCTCTGGAAGAGGGCGGCGTGATCGCCATGGTCGGCCCTGCCGGCATGGGCAAGACCACCACCCTGGCCAAGCTGGCGGCGCGTTATGTGCTCAAGTACGGCGCGCATAACATCGCGCTGGTGAGCATGGACAGCTACCGTATCGGTGCCCAGGAACAGCTCAAGACCCTGGGGCGCATTCTTAACGTGCCGGTGACCCATGTCGACCCGGGCCAGTCCCTGGCCAACGCCCTGGACCCGCTGCTGCGCAAACGCGTGGTGCTGATCGACACCGCCGGCCTGCAAGCCAGCGATCCGGCGCTGCGCATGCAGCTGGAAAGCCTGGCCGGGCGTGGGATCAAGTCAAAAAATTACCTGGTGCTTGCAACCACCAGCCAGAAACAGGTTCTTACCGCTGCCTACCACAGCTACAAACGCTGTGGGCTGGCCGGTTGCATCCTGACCAAATTGGACGAAACCGCCAGCCTGGGCGAAGTGTTGAGCCTGGCTATCGGTCATGCATTACCGGTCGCCTACCTGACCGACGGGCCGCGGATTCCGGATGATCTGCATCTGCCGCGCCGTCATCAGTTGGTCAGCCGTGCCGTCAGCGTGCAAATGCAGGACGAGCCTAGCGAGGAAGCGATGGCCGATATGTTCGCTGATCTGTACCACAGCCCGGCAAAACGGGTGGGCTGAGCAACATGAACACAATGCAATGTACCTACATTGATGGTCTGCAAGCGATTCACGCGGCCAAGCCATGTAGCCTGCGTCTAAGCAAGACAAGGTAAAGAAATAAAATGGGCAGCATGCATCCCGTACAGGTGATCGCGGTGACCGGCGGCAAAGGTGGCGTCGGAAAAACTAACGTGTCAGTGAATTTGTCCCTGGCGCTGGCAGAGCTTGGCCGTCGCGTCATGCTGCTGGACGCCGACCTGGGACTGGCGAACGTCGACGTTCTGCTGGGGCTGACGCCCAAACACACCCTGGCCGATGTGATCGAAGGCCGGTGCGAGCTGCGCGATGTGCTGCTGCAAGGCCCCGGCGGGATCCGCATCGTGCCGGCCGCTTCCGGCACCCAGAGCATGGTGCACCTGAGCCCCGCGCAGCATGCCGGGCTGATTCAAGCGTTCAGCGATATCGGCGACAACCTCGACGTGCTGGTGATCGACACCGCTGCGGGGATCGGCGAGTCCGTGGTCAGCTTTGTGCGCGCCGCGCAGGAAGTATTGCTGGTGGTCTGCGATGAACCCACCTCGATCACCGACGCCTACGCCCTGATCAAACTCCTTAACCGTGACTACGGCATGAACCGCTTCCGCGTCCTGGCCAACATGGCCCAGAGCCCGCAGGAAGGGCGCAACCTGTTCGCCAAGTTGACCAAGGTCACGGATCGCTTTCTCGATGTCGCCTTACAATACGTCGGCGCAGTTCCCTACGACGAATGTGTGCGCAAGGCCGTGCAGAAACAGCGCGCGGTCTACGAAGCATTCCCTCGTTCGAAATGCGCCTTGGCGTTCAAGGCTATTGCCCAGAAGGTCGATACCTGGCCGCTGCCCGCCAACCCGCGTGGGCATCTGGAGTTTTTCGTCGAGCGATTGGTGCATCAGACGAGCGCAGGGCCAGTGCTATGACATCGAGCGGTTACAACCTCTACAAAAAATCGGCGCGTGACAGCCAGGGTGAACTGATCGAGCGCTATGCGCCCCTGGTCAAGCGCATTGCCTACCACTTGCTGGCCCGGTTGCCGGCCAGCGTGCAGGTGGAGGATCTGATCCAGGCGGGCATGATCGGCCTGCTGGAGGTGTCGACCAAGTACGACGCCACCAAGGGTGCGAGTTTCGAGACGTATGCGGGTATCCGTATTCGCGGCGCGATGCTCGATGAAGTGCGTAAAGGTGACTGGGCACCCCGTTCGGTGCATCGCAATACGCGCATGGTCAGTGACGCAATTCGAGCAATTGAAGCAAAAACCGGTCGTGACGCTAAAGATCATGAAGTTGCGGCCGAACTCCAATTGAGTCTCGACGATTATTACGGGATTTTGAACGATACCTTGGGCAGCCGCCTGTTCAGTTTCGACGACCTGTTGCAGGACGGCGAGCATGAAGGGCTGCACGAGGACGGCGCGAGCGCTCACATGGAGCCGTCGCGCGACCTGGAGGATGAACGCTTCCAGGGGGCATTGGCGGACGCAATCGCCAATTTGCCGGAGCGTGAACGTTTGGTGTTGGCGCTGTACTACGACGAAGAGCTGAACCTCAAGGAAATCGGTGAGGTGCTGGGGGTCAGCGAATCGCGGGTCAGCCAGTTGCATAGCCAGTGCGCCGCCCGCTTGCGGGGACGTCTGGGAGAGTGGCGAGCGCGCTGACAGGCAGTGTGGGGACACTGCAGAGCGATACCGCGTGGGCCATGGGCCTGCGCGGGTTCGGCCCGTGGTGGCCCCGGCAGTCCTTTTTGTGTAATGCCTGTTGATTGAAATGGCGCGTCCAGGTGCTGGGCGCGTTTAAGACTGCTTGGAGGTCGAATTGGACAAGAACATGAAAATCCTCATCGTTGATGACTTCTCAACGATGCGGCGGATCATAAAAAACCTGTTGCGTGACCTTGGGTTCACCAACACGGTCGAGGCGGATGATGGCATCACGGCGCAGCCGATCCTCAACAGCGGAGGCATCGACTTTCTGGTCACGGACTGGAACATGCCCGGCATGACCGGCATCGACTTGCTTCGCTGGGTGCGCGCCGACGAAAAGCTGCGCAACCTGCCCGTGCTGATGGTGACCGCCGAAGCCAAGCGTGAACAGATTATCGAAGCTGCCCAGGCCGGCGTTAACGGTTATGTGGTCAAGCCATTCACTGCACAGGCGTTGAAAGAGAAGATCGAAAAAATCTTCGAACGCATCCACGGCTAATGCCATCGCGGGGGAGCTATGGAGCAGAAAGAAACGTCACAGGGAGACTTTGAGTCAACCCTGAAAAAACATGCTCACCAACTGGTCGACAGCCTTGAAAAAGGTCATTTCGGCGACGCGGTGCAGTTAATCCATGAGCTCAATCAGACCCGTGACCGAGGCCTGTACCAGGAAGTGGGCAAGCTCACGCGCGAGTTGCACAGTGCAATCGTCAATTTTCAGATTGACCCGCACATGCCCCAGGCCGAAGAAATCTCGCAGATTACCGATGCCACCGAACGCCTGTCCTACGTGGTCAGGCTGACCGAGGCGGCGGCCAACCGCACCATGGACCTGGTGGAAAACGCCACGCCTCTGGTCAACGGCATGGCCAATGAAGCCCAGGCCCTGAATGCCGACTGGGGCCGCTTCATGCGCCGGGAAGTGGGGGCTGAAGAGTTCCGCGAGCTGGCACGCCGGGTCGAAGGGTTCCTGTCACGCAGCGAGCAGGACAACCGCACGGTGTCCAGCAACCTCAACGACATTCTGCTGGCCCAGGACTACCAGGACCTGACCGGTCAGGTGATCAAGCGTGTGACGCAGTTGGTCACCGAAGTGGAAAGCAATTTGCTCAAACTGGTGCTCATGGCAGGCCAGGTTGACCGTTTCGCCGGCATCGAACATGACCGCGAAGCGATCCTCTCGGAAAAAGATCCACAAAAACATCTCGCCAAGGGTGAAGGTCCGCAGATTCATGCCGATAAACGTGAAGACGTTGTGTCAGGTCAGGATGACGTAGATGACCTGTTATCCAGTTTAGGCTTCTAAGGAGCACCCACATGAGCTTCGGCGCCGATGAAGAGATCCTTCAGGATTTCCTTGTAGAGGCCGGCGAAATTTTAGAGCAACTGTCCGAACAACTGGTCGAGCTGGAAAGCCGCCCGGATGATGCGAACCTGCTCAATGCAATTTTTCGCGGTTTTCATACTGTAAAAGGGGGCGCCGGCTTCCTCCAGCTCCATGAGCTGGTGGAGTGCTGCCACATCGCCGAGAACGTGTTCGACATCCTGCGCAAGGGTGAGCGGCACGTCGACTCGGAGTTGATGGACGTGATTCTCGAAGCACTCGATGCGGTCAACGGCATGTTCAGCCAAGTGCGCGAACGGGCCCCGATCACCGCTGCCACCCCGGAACTGCTGGCCGCCCTGGCGCGTTACGCGGAGCCTGCCGACCTGGCGGCCGAGCCCGTGGCTGAGGCGGTGGCGGAACCTGAGCCGGCGCCGGAACCGGACGTTACCGACAGCGAGTTCGAACAGCTGCTCAGCTCTCTCAGCGCGGTCAAGGCCGAAGCTGAAGCTCCTGCTGCAGCGGCCCCGTCGCAGGCGCCGACCAGCGAAGACATTACCGACGCCGAGTTCGAGTCGCTGCTCGATCAGTTGCACGGCAAGGGCCAGTTCGCCGCCGACGCCGTGGCACCCGCCGCCGCAGCGCCGGCGCCGGCCGCTGCCACTGCCAGCACCGATATCACTGACGACGAATTCGAAGCGTTGCTCGACCAGTTGCATGGCAAGGGCACCTTCGCCGCCGATGCGCTGCCGGAAGTGGCCGCCACCGCAGCAGCCCCTGCGGCACCGGCCGCCGCCAAACCGGCGACACCGGCCCAACCCGCCGGCGACGGGCTGATCACCGATCATGAGTTCGAAGCACTGCTGGACGATTTGCACGGCAAAGGCAAGTTCAGCGAAGTGGCCCCGGCCGCCGCAGCGACGGCCGCCGCCGCCAAGCCTGCACCGGTAGCCGCGAAGGCCGCCGCCCCGGCCGCCAAGCCTGCGCCTGCTCCGGCCGCCGCGGCTGCCCCTGCACGAGCGGCCGCCGCCGCGCCGGTGGCCGACAAGCCTGTGACTGAAGCCGAAACCACCGTGCGGGTCGATACCGCGCGCCTGGACGACATCATGAACATGGTCGGCGAACTGGTACTGGTGCGTAACCGCCTGGTGCGCCTGGGCCTGAGCAGTGGCGATGAGTCCATGCAAAAGGCCGTGTCGAACCTCGACGTGGTGACCGCCGACCTGCAGACCGCCGTGATGAAAACGCGGATGCAGCCGATCAAGAAAGTCTTCGGCCGCTTCCCGCGCCTGGTTCGCGACCTGGCGCGCCAGCTGAAGAAAGAAATCAACCTGGAACTGGTAGGCGAAGAAACCGACCTCGACAAAAACCTCGTCGAGGCCCTGGCCGACCCGCTGGTCCACTTGGTGCGCAACGCCGTCGACCATGGCGTGGAAACCCCGGAAGAACGTGAAGCCTCGGGCAAGTCCCGTGGCGGCAAGGTGATCCTGGCGGCCGAGCAGGAAGGCGACCATATCCTGCTGTCGATCACCGACGACGGCAAGGGCATGGATCCGGCCATCCTGCGCAACATCGCGGTCAAGCGTGGCGTGATGGACAAGGATGCCGCCGACCGCCTGACCGACACCGAGTGCTACAACCTGATCTTCGCCCCAGGCTTCTCGACCAAAACCGAGATCTCCGACGTGTCGGGCCGTGGCGTGGGCATGGACGTGGTCAAGACCAAGATCAGCCAGCTCAACGGCTCGATCAATATCTACTCGACCAAGGGCCAGGGTTCCAAGATCGTCATCAAGGTGCCGTTGACCCTGGCGATCATGCCGACCCTGATGGTGATGCTGGGCAACCAGGCCTTCGCCTTCCCGCTGGTCAACGTCAACGAGATCTTCCACCTCGACCTGTCGCGCACCAACGTGGTGGACGGCCAGGAAGTGGTGATCGTGCGCGACAAGGCGTTGCCGCTGTTCTACCTCAAGCGCTGGCTGGTGGCATCGGCGGCGCATGAAGAACAGCGCGAAGGCCATGTGGTGATTCTCTCCGTGGGCACCCAGCGTATCGGCTTTGTGGTCGATCAACTGGTCGGCCAGGAAGAAGTGGTCATCAAGCCTTTGGGCAAAATGCTGCAGGGAACCCCGGGCATGTCGGGTGCGACCATCACCGGTGACGGTAGGATCGCGCTGATTCTCGATGTTCCGAGCATGCTCAAGCGTTACGCCGCTCGGCGTATTTGATTCTGGCGGGGCAGGGCGGTCAGCCCGCCCCGCCTAACGGAGTGTTTATGGCAGTCAAGGTCCTGGTGGTGGACGATTCGGGTTTCTTCCGCCGCCGCGTCTCGGAAATTCTTTCCGCCGATCCAAGCATCCAGGTGGTCGGCACGGCCACCAACGGCAAAGAGGCGATTGATCAAGCCATTGCGTTGAAGCCGGATGTCATCACCATGGACTACGAGATGCCCATGATGGACGGCATCACGGCGGTGCGGCACATCATGCAGCGCTGCCCGACTCCGGTGTTGATGTTCTCCTCGCTGACCCATGAAGGCGCCCGAGTGACCCTCGACGCGCTGGATGCGGGGGCCGTGGACTTCCTGCCGAAGAATTTCGAAGACATCTCGCGCAATCCCGAGAAGGTCAAGCAACTGCTGTGCGAGAAAGTTCACAGCATTTCCCGCAGCAACCGTCGCAGCCTGTTCAGCGCGCCTTCGCCTTCGCCGGCACCTGCTCCGGCTGCTCCGGCGGCGCCGAGCAGTTCGACGTTCGGGCGTCCGGCCCCCGCGCCGGTTGCCCGGCCGGCGGCGGCTCCCGCGCGGGCATCGGCATCGACAAGCCACTCGCCGGCGCCCAAGCGCAAAGCCTACAAGCTGGTGGCCATCGGCACGTCCACCGGTGGCCCGGTAGCGTTGCAGCGCGTGCTCACTCAGTTGCCGGCCAACTTCCCGGCGCCGATCGTGCTGATCCAGCACATGCCGGCGGCATTCACCAAGGCCTTCGCCGAGCGCCTGGACAAGTTGTGCCGCATCAGCGTCAAGGAAGCCGAAGATGGCGACATCCTGCGTCCGGGCCTGGCGCTGCTGGCCCCGGGCGGCAAGCAGATGATGGTCGACGGGCGTGGCGCGATCAAAATCCTGCCGGGTGACGAACGCCTCAACTACAAGCCCTGCGTTGATATCACCTTCGGTTCGGCGGCCAAGTCCTACGGCGACAAAGTTCTGGCGGTGGTGCTCACCGGCATGGGCGCCGATGGTCGCGAAGGTGCGCGGTTGCTCAAGCAGGGCGGCAGTGCGATCTGGGCTCAGGACGAAGCCAGCTGCGTGATCTATGGCATGCCCATGGCGATCGTCAAGGCCGACCTGGCCGATGCGGTCTATAGCCTGGATGACATCGGCAAGCACCTGGTGGAGGCCTGCCTCTGATGGATGTCTTGAGCCTGATCGGCATCACCATGGCGTTCGTCGCGATCATTGGCGGCAACTACCTTGAGGGCGGCCACCTCGGCGCCCTGGCCAACGGGCCGGCGGCGCTGATCGTGATCGGCGGCACGGTGGGGGCCGCATTGCTGCAGTCGCCATTGAGTTCGTTCAAGCGCGCTATGCAGATCCTGATCTGGATTATTTTCCCGCCGCGCGTCGACCTGGCCGGCGGCATCGACCGCGTGGTCAACTGGAGCCTTACCGCCCGCAAGGAAGGCCTGCTGGGCCTGGAGGGCGTGGCCGATGCCGAGCCCGACAGCTACGCGCGCAAAGGCCTGCAGTTGCTGGTGGACGGCGCCGAGCCGGAAGCGATCCGCAGCATCCTGGAGGTGGATTTCTTCACTCAGGAAAGCCGCGACATCAATGCCGCCAAAGTCTTTGAAAGCATGGGCGGCTACGCGCCGACCATCGGCATCATCGGTGCGGTAATGGGCCTGATCCACGTGATGGGTAACCTGGCCGATCCGTCGCAATTGGGCAGCGGTATTGCCGTGGCCTTCGTCGCCACCATCTACGGGGTGGCGAGCGCCAACCTGGTGCTGCTGCCGGTGGCCAGCAAGCTCAAGTCAATCGCCATGCGCCAGGCGCGTTACCGTGAAATGCTGCTCGAGGGCCTGCTGTCGATTGCCGAGGGCGAGAACCCGCGCTCCATCGAATTGAAGCTCCAGGGCTTCATGGATTGATGGGAGGTATGGGTTGTGAGCCGTCGCCGTCGCGAGCCTGAAGAACACGTTAACCACGAACGCTGGCTGGTGTCCTACGCGGACTTCATCACCCTGCTGTTCGCGTTTTTCGTAGTGATGTACTCCATCTCGTCGATCAACGAAGGCAAGTACAAAGTGATTTCCCAGGCGCTGATCGGCGTATTCAACGACGCCGACCGTTCGCTCAAGCCGATCCCCATCGGTGAGGAACGGCCCCGCACCGTGACCCCGGCCAAACCGCTGGTCAACGACAGCGATGAAACCGCCGCCGGGGTGGGGGGCACCAGCGACCCGCTCAAGAGCATCGCCGATGACATCAGCGCCGCATTCGGCGACCTGATCAGTTCCAACCAGATGACCGTGCGCGGCAATGAGTTGTGGGTCGAGATCGAGCTTAATTCCAGCCTGCTGTTTGCCAGTGCCGATGCGATGCCCAGCGACCAGGCGTTCACCATCATCGATAAAGTGGCGGCTATCCTCAAACCGTTCGAGAACCCGATCCACGTCGAAGGCTTCACCGACAATATTCCGATCAGCACCGCGCAGTACCCCACCAACTGGGAACTGTCGTCGGCGCGCGCGGCAAGCATTGTGCGCATGCTGGCGATGCAGGGTGTGAACCCCGGTCGCCTGGCGTCGGTGGGTTATGGCGAGTTCCAGCCGGTGGCCAATAACGCCACGCTGGAAGGACGTGCGCGCAACCGTCGGGTGGTGCTGGTGGTGTCGCGCAACCTGGATGTGCGCCGCAGCCTGACCGGCACCGGCACCGCCAATGCAACACCGGATGCGGCCTTGAGGCGTGCTGGCACACAAACTGCACCGCCAGCGATTAAGCCGCCGGTTCGTCAGAGCGCCGTCAATTCTCCGTCACCGGCTCAATAACTTTATGCAATGTCTCGGTCGCGCCTGTGCCTGCCGGGAGGAACCATCCGAATGAGAGTCTGGGCAGTTGCCAATCAAAAAGGTGGAGTCGGCAAGACCACCACCTCCATCGCTCTGGCCGGTTTGCTGGCCGAGGCGGGCAAGCGCGTGGTCGTGGTCGACCTGGACCCCCACGGCTCGATGACCAGCTATTTCGGCTATGACCCGGATGCGCTGGAACACAGCTGCTTTGACCTGTTCCTGCACAAGGGCAACGTGCCCGGCGACCTGCCTGGGCAGTTGCTGTTGCCCACCAGCGACGAGCGTATTTCGCTGTTGCCGTCCAGCACCGCACTGGCCACTCTCGAGCGCCAGTCGCCAGGTCAGAGCGGTCTGGGCCTGGTCATCGCCAAGACCCTGGCGCAACTGTGGCAGGACTTTGACTACGCCGTCATCGACAGCCCGCCGCTGTTGGGGGTGTTGATGGTCAACGCGTTGGCCGCCAGCCAGCAACTGGTGATCCCGGTGCAGACCGAGCACCTGGCGGTCAAGGGCTTGGAGCGCATGGTCAGCACCCTGGCGATGATCAACCGCTCGCGCAAGCAGCCGCTGCCGTTCAGCATCGTGCCGACCCTGTTCGACCGCCGCACCCAGGCGTCGCTCGGTACGTTGCGTGTATTGCGCGATGCGTACCCGGACACCATCTGGCAAGGCTACATTCCGGTGGACACGCGCCTGCGTGACGCCAGCCGCGCCGGGCTCACCCCTTCGCAGTTCGATGGCAAGAGCCGTGGCGTGCTGGCTTATCGCGCGTTGCTCAAGCACCTGCTGTCCCAGCAACTCGTGGCGCAGGTGGCATGATGAACCGTCCCGTCGACCTCAAGACCAAGACCCGGCCGCAGCTGGCGCTGGAATCCTACCTGGATGCCCTGCTGCAGGAAGCAACCGACGAAGATCTGCCGGAACCGGTGCTGGTACTGGAGCCGATAGTCGAAACCAGCAGTGCGCTGGATGAATTCCAATTGGCCGTGCTGGAAGAGCAGGCACGGGACGCCCGGATCGTGGTGCCTGTCGCCGCGCCGGCCGTCGTTGTGGTGCCGGAGCCTGTGGTGCCGGCGCCCGTGGTCGTCGAACCGGTGGTGCAAGTGCACCTGCCACCGAGCATCACTCCGCCTCCGGCAAGCGGCGATGGCCGCCCGGCATGGGCCGCCGAGCCGTTCGAATGCCTGTTGTTCGACGTCGCCGGTCTGACCCTGGCGGTGCCCCTGGTGTGCCTGGGTTCGATCTATTCGCTCGAAGGTCACGAGCTTACGCCGCTGTTCGGGCAGCCGGAATGGTTCCTCGGCATCCTGCCCAGCCAGGCCGGCAACCTTAAGGTGCTGGATACCGCGCGCTGGGTGATGCCCGACCGCTACCGCGACGATTTCCGCCAGGGCTTACAGTACGTGATCTCCGTTCAGGGCTACGAGTGGGGGCTGGCGGTGCATCAGGTCAGCCGCTCGTTGCGCCTGGACCCCAACGAAATCAAATGGCGCAGCCACCGGGGCCAGCGGCCCTGGCTGGCCGGCACCGTGATCGAACACATGTGCGCGTTGCTTGACGTCGCCGAACTGGCCGAGTTGATCGCCAGCGGTGCGGTTAAAGCGATGCCGGTGAACAAACGCAGTTGATGGGACAACAACGGCCGCACGAGTGTGCGGCCAAAAGAAGTACACACGCCGCCTACATCGGCATTTGAAGGGGTCAGAGATATGAACAAGTCAGCGTCCGCACAAGGTTTGGATGATCCGATCCTGCAATGGGTTACCTTCAAACTGGACAACGAAACCTACGGTATTAACGTGATGCGCGTGCAGGAAGTGCTGCGCTACACCGAGATCGCTCCGGTTCCCGGTGCGCCAAGCTATGTGCTGGGCATCATCAACCTGCGCGGCAACGTGGTGACGGTGATCGACACCCGCCAGCGTTTTGGCCTGGACACGGTCGAAGTCAGCGACAACACGCGTATCGTCATCATCGAGGCCGACAAGCAAGTGGTCGGGATCATGGTCGACAGCGTCGCCGAAGTGGTCTACCTGCGCCAATCGGAAGTGGAAACCGCGCCGAACGTGGGCAACGAAGAGTCGGCCAAGTTTATCCAGGGCGTGTGCAACAAGAACAACGAACTGTTGATTCTGGTTGAGCTGGACAAAATGATGAGCGAAGAAGAGTGGTCGGAACTGGAGAGCATCTGATTGTTCCTTGAGGTCGCGGTGATCGTCCTGGCCCTGTTGTGGGCCGGGACCCTGGGTTTTCTGCTGCGCTACATGGCCCAGCAGCGCGAATTGGCACTGCAGCAGGCCGAGCGCGAGGCTGTGCGCGATCGGCGCATTCTGGAACTGGTCAAGCGCGTCGACCATTACCAGAAGAGCGCGGTGCGGGTCGGGGATGAGGTGCATGAACTGCGCGCGATCCTCGCTCCGATGCCGGACAAGCTCGAGCAGCTGGAGCAGCGCGATCCTGCCAACCTGTCGTTTGCCCAGGCGGCGAAGCTGGTGGGGATGGGCGCGACGGTGGACGACCTGACCCAGTCGTGCGGCTTGACCCAGGCTGAGGCGCAGTTGATGAGTAAGTTGCACAAGAGCTGATTGCGTCTGTGCCGAGCAGGGCAAGCCTGCTCACTACAGAACCAGGTGTCAGGCGTTAAGGAGCGTCGCGCCTGCGATGGGGAGCGCCCGGCCGCCCAATTAATTTCCAATCCCACTGACTTTTTTCTTCTCCTCCAAGGTCCACATCCTTCAAGCACCTTTGAATCAGGAGATTCCCCGCATGAGCACCCCCAAGGCACTGTTGATCCTTCACGGCAAGCAAGCCCTCAACGAGGACGTGCGCAGCGCCGTGCTGGCCCGGCGTGAGCAGGGTTGGGAGCTGGCGGTGCGGGTGACGTGGGAGGGCGGCGACGCTCGGCGCCTGGTGGGCGAGGCGTTGGAGCAGGGCTATACGCACATCATTGCCGGCGGCGGCGACGGCACCTTGCGCGACGTGGCCGAGGCGATGGCCCAGGCCAGGGCCGATGCCAGCCTGGTACTGATGCCGCTGGGCACCGCCAATGATTTTGCCAAGGCCGCCGGGGTGCCGTTGGAACCGGCCCAGGCCCTGGCACTGCTGGACGTGGCGCCGCGGGCGATCGACCTGGGCCAGGTGGGCGGCCAGGTTTTTCTGAACATGGCCACCGGTGGGTTCGGCAGCCAGGTCACCGCCAATACCTCCGAAGACTTGAAGAAAGTCCTGGGCGGCGCGGCGTATCTGTTTACCGGCCTCACGCGTTTCAGCGAGTTGAAGGCTGCCTACGGCGAGCTGGAAGGCCCGGATTTCCAGTGGAAGGGCGAGATGCTGGCGCTGGGCATCGGCAACGGTCGCCAGGCCGGCGGTGGGCATGTGCTGTGCCCGCAGGCAATGGCCGATGATGGTTTGCTCGATGTGAGCATTCTGCCGGCGCCGCAGGAAGTGGTCGGCACTTTGCGCGAGCTGATGAGCAATGGCTGGGGGTTGGACAACATGTTCGTGCGCGCGCGCCTGCCGTGGGTGCAGATCAAACAGGCCGAAGGGCTTTACATCAATCTGGACGGCGAACCGCTCAAGGGCGACGACCTGCGTTTCGAAACACTGCCCAAGGCGCTGCGGGTGCACCTGCCGCTGGGCTCGCCCCTAGTCGTCCAGGCTGATGATCTTCTCGCGCACCGCGAATAACACCAGCCCCGCCACGTCGAATATCTGCAGGCGCTTCATGATCTGCGAGCGATGGGCTTCCACGGTCTTGATGCTCAGCCCCAGCCCGTGGGCGATCTCGCGGGTGGACTTGCCGCGTACGATCAGGCGCAGGATCTCCAACTGGCGCGGCGTGAGGTTGTGGCTGTGGCCGACCGGCACGGCGGGCCCCTGGCTGCGTACCAGCGCCTGGCTGATCACCGTGTGGGCGATCGCCGGGCTCAGGTAGCGCTCATTGTTGCGCAGGGCGCGCAGGGCGTGTTCCAGCTCGTTGGCGCTGGTGTCCTTGAGCAGGTAGCCATGGGCGCCGGCTTCCAGTGCGCACATGATCAGTTCCGGGTCGGTGTGCATCGACAGGATCAGCACCTTGCAGCGGGGATAGGCGCTTTTGAGCTGCTGCAGCGCGTCAAGGCCGCTGGTGTGCTTCATCGACAGGTCCAGCAGCACCATATCGGGTTGCAGCACGTGGAATTGCTCCAGCAACTGCGCGCCGTCGCTGGCTTCGCCGATCACCGTATAGCCGGGAATATCCTGGATCAACGCACGCACGCCGGCCCTGATCAGTGCATGGTCATCCACCAGGAGTAATGTGCAGGTCACTCGAGAACCTTAGGGGAGCTGGCCCGTTCGAGGGCGCGCGGCGCCCAGGGAAAAAGTGCGTCGATGCGTGTGCCATGACCAGGCTGACTGTTGACCGACAGCGTGCCGCCCAGTTGATCAATGCGTTCGGCCATGCCGGCCATGCCCCGCTGGCCTTCGCGGCCTGGGTTGCCGGCGGGCAGGAAGCCCTGGCCGTCGTCACTGATGCTCAGCGACAGCCCTTCGGGCAGGCGTTGCAGGCGCACCAGCAGGTTATGCGCGTGAGCATGACGCAGCATGTTGGTTACCGCTTCCTGGGTGATGCGAAACGCCGCCACGGCCATCTCTTCCGGGATGCCGGTAAGCCGCTGCTGGCATTCCAGGCTCCAGTGCACAGGGGTGTTTTCAAGGGTCTTGAGCAAATGCGCGCGCAGACTGGCTTCCAGCCCCAGGCTGGTCAGTTGCCGGGGATTGAGGATGGCCGACACGTCGCGCACCTTGGCCAGGGTCTCGTTCAGCGTATTGCATAGCACCGCGCATTGGCTTTGCAGGTCTTGCGGCAGGCGACGCTTGAGCCATTCACTTTGAAGCTTGGCGGCGGTCAGTAATTGGCCGATGTCGTCATGCAGTTCGCGGCTGAGGCGGTGACGTTCGTTTTCCTGCACCTGCAGCAGGCGATCGGCCAGTTCCTGCGGCTGCAGGCGAATGGACTTGCGCGAGCGCCACTGTTGCAGGCCGAGTACCAGCAGCGTGGCCAGGTTCAGCAGCAATACGCTCAGCGGCAACGGGGCGGCGTGGTTAAAGGCCCACAGGCTGATCAGCAGCGAGGCAAGGCACAGGCCAAAGATCAGGCGGCGAGCATGGCTGCGGGACGCGGACCTGGCGAGGAGTGACTTGAGGCTGGCGTACATAGCGGATGGAGCCAATGAGAAGTCGTTGCGAAAGTTCGGACACGTCTGACGAGGCTCAGTCTGAAGTGCATGGCCGAAGCGTTTATATACAAGAAGTTCAATGACTTCGAGCGGCGCATAGTACCACCCCTGTAACCGTCGGTCGCCTGGCACCAGGCGGCGTTGGTCGATTATCCCGGTTAATGGACAGAGACAGTCTCATCGCATTAACTCAGAATGTTTTACAAGTTATGCGAACTTGTATAGTTATTCTGTCGTTGATGGCTAAATGATATTTTGCGTATGTCGCTTTTAGATAATCCGTCGCCTTAGAAGACCGCTGCCCATCACCACATATGATGCAAACGTTGCTGCGGCTTGTGGCTGAATGTCTTCTGCGGAATCTGCAGCGTAACCGTGGCTATGAGGGTGGTTTGTTCGGTGTCATCCAGCGCCAATTCGCCGGTCCTGGTGTCGATCAACTCCAGCTGCCACGCCAGCAAGGTCAGGCAGGCATGCAATGCTTCCAGGGCCTGGTCATGCAGTTGCAAGGGGTTCTGCGCGTTGGCGATCAGGGTCTGGATATGCCGCGAGAATTCACCGATCGCCTGCAGGGCCAGGGCGTCGGCCTTTTCGGCGAGCCTGCTGAGGCTGATTTTCATGCAGTCGATCGCGTCGCTGTCATTGCGAATCAGGTGCAGGTGGCTCAGGCATTCTTCCGATTTGTTCAGCAGCTTTTCTGCTTCGAGCAGAAATTCGGGCAGTGCGCGCTGCCATTCTTTACCGTCGTTCATCATGCAAGTCTCCACAACATACGGTCGGGTGATGAGATGTCGCTGCGGGTGAATGGCTTAAAACTAGCGCTGAAATTTGACTCGTACCTGTAGGTGGCTTCTGAGTTTTGAGTAGGAAACTTATTGAAATGACGGTGACGGCGCGGCGCAGCCGCCATGCGCGGGCTTGATTGCACACCTTCTGTTGTCGCGACGTGGACGCCTGGAAGACCCAGGGGGCGAGGACTTGGGATGGCAAACAAAAGCCTGACTCCATTCATGCAATGAGAATGGCGTCACATTAATGGCTATTAGATATTGCGAATATCAGGTTGGGCCTGATTGCGTATAGGGGAATCCCTTACACGGTGGAACCTTACGTCGATTTGAGTGTCGCGCAATGGGCTCATTTGCCGTCATGAAGAGGCACGCTCAGTAAAGCATGATGTCAGTGTGACATCAATTAATTTACGTGGCATGTTAACGGGGTCAAGATCTGGCGCTCGCCGCCGATAAACCACTTAGTGAACTGCACAATCCCCAGGCGCAGCACTTACCAGCGCATTTCAGGAGCTCTTAATGGCCGGCATTCTCGACACGGTAGATCAACGCACGCAATTGGTGGGTGAGAATCGCCTGGAGATCCTCATGTTTCGCCTGGCCGGGCGGCAGCTGTTCGCCATTAACGTGTTCAAGGTGCAGGAAGTGCTGCAACTGCCCAAGCTCACGTTGATGCCCCAGCGCCACCCGTTTGTCTGCGGCGTGGTCAACCTGCGGGGCCAGACCCTGCCGGTGATCGACCTGTCCCAGGCGATTGGCATGCGCCCGCTGGTGCCGGGTCCGAACAGCACCATTATTGTGACCGAGTACAACCGCTCGGTGCAGGCGTTCCTGGTGGGCGGCGTGGACCGCATCGTCAACATGAACTGGGAAGCCATTCTGCCGCCGCCGACCAGTGCCGGTCGCCAGCATTACCTCACCGCCATCAGCAAGGTCGATGACCAGTTGGTGGAAATCATCGACGTGGAAAAAGTCCTCGCCGAGATCGTCCCGTACAACGCCAAGGTCTCGCGGGAGAAGCTCGAAGACCCGGTGCTCGAACGGGCCCGTGGCCGCGAAGTGCTGCTGGTGGACGACTCCAACGTGGCGCTGTCGCAGCTGCGTGACACCCTCGGCCAGTTGGGGATCAAGATGCACATCGCCAGCGACGGCCTCAAAGCGCTGAACATGCTCAAATCCTGGGCCGACGCCGGGCACGTGATGACCGACAAGCTGCTGATGATCTTCACCGACGCGGAAATGCCGGAAATGGACGGCTACCGCCTTACCACGGAGATCCGCAACGACCCACGCCTGCGCAAGCTGTATGTGGTGCTGCACACGTCGCTGTCGGGCAGCTTCAACGAATCGATGGTCAAGAAGGTCGGGTGCGACAACTTCCTGTCCAAATTCCAACCCGACAAACTGGTGGATGTGGTGCGTCAGCGACTGATGCTGGACGAACAGCCGGCTTGACCTTAGGGTGACGGCTTCGTCTCCCAGGAATGCAGGCCCATGCTTCGTCTCAGCGCGTTGTACCGTTATCCCTTGAAATCCGGCAAGGCCCAGCCCTTGCCGCATGTCGGCCTGGATAAACTCGGGCTGGACGGGGATCGACGCTGGATGCTGGTGGACGAACCCAGCGGGCGCTTCCTGACGCAGCGCACCGAAAACAAAATGAGCCAACTGTCGGCGTTGTGGAACAGCGCCGGCGGCCTGACCCTGAGTTCCCCCGGCCACCCCTCCCTCGACGTTGCGTTGCCCGGCGAAGACGCCAACTTGCGTGGCGTGACCATCTGGCGTGACACCGTGCGCCTGCCGGACGCCGGCGACGCCGCGGCGGCGTGGGTCAGCGAATTTATCGGCAAGCCGACCCGATTGGTGCACATGCCGCCGCAACGTGCGCGTACCACGCAGTCCGGCTATGGCCGGGACGATGATCAGGTGGCGCTGGCCGACGGTTATCCCTTGCTGCTGATTGGCCAGGCCTCCCTGGACGACCTGTCCGAGAAGGTCGGCCGCCCCATGGAGATGCTGCGCTTTCGGCCCAACCTGGTGATCGAAGGCGCCGACGCGTTTGCCGAAGACAGCTGGAAGCGCCTGCGCATCGGCGACGTGGAGTTCCGGGTGGTCAAGCCGTGCTCGCGGTGCATTCTCACCACCATCGACCCGCGCACCGGTGAGCGCAGCGCCGATCGCGAACCGTTCGCCACCTTGAATGGTTACCGCAAGACCGAAGCCGGCGCGATGTTTGGCCAGAACCTGGTCAACGATGGCGTGGGCCGCCTGGAAGTCGGCATGCCAGTGACAATCCTCGAATAATTCAGCGCCCATACAAAAATGCCCGTCTCCAGGAGACGGGCATTTTTTTGCCGGGCGGAATCCTCAGCCGCGGTATTCGCACAGGTAAGCGGTGTCGACCTCGACCTTCAGCTGGAATTTGCTGTTGGCCGGTACGTTGAACTGGCTGCCGGCGGCGAAGGTCTGCCAGTCGTCGGCGTCCGGCAGTTTGACGGTCAGGGCGCCCGAGACCACGTGCATGATTTCACGCTGGGCGGTGCCGAACTCATATTCACCCGGGGCCATCACGCCGATGGTCGCCGGGCCTTCAGCGGTGCCGAACGCGATCGACTTGACGGTGCCGTCGAAGTACTCGTTGACTTTGAACATGGGCGAATCCTCGGAAAAGTTGCCTTCCCTGCAGGAGCGAGGGCAGCGTTATGGAAAAGGTCGGCCAGTATGCCCAAGCGTGGCAAGGCTGCCTAGACCGGCAAAATCAGCGGCAACAGGCGGGCAGTGTTGCGTGCGTCTTCCAGTGCCCGGTGCTGCTGGCCATGGAACTGCATGCCGGCCAGTTGCAGCGCGCCGTTGAGCCCCAGCGGTTTGTCCAGGCGCCGGGCCTTGGCGAAGCGTTGCTTGAGGTTGATGTGGGGTGTGTGGGCCAGGGCGCTGTCCAGGCCGTGGCGTTGCCACTCCAGTTCCAGTTGCTGGCGGTCGTAGTCGCCCCAGCTGGCCCAGCCTTCCAACCGCGTCTGGTGCTGGCCCAGCCAGCGTTCGAACAGCGGCCACACCTCGCTCAGCGGCGTCGCCGCGTCGATATTGGCCTGGGTGATATGGGTGAGCTGGCGGCAGAACGGCGTCAGCAAAGGGCGGCGCTGCGGCCGTACAAAGCGCTGGAAATGATCCACTTCGCGGCCCTGGCGGTTAACCAGGCTCGCGCCGATCTCGATGACTTCCATCTCCGTCACGGGCCAGCCGCCTTCATCCGTCGTGGCTTCAAGGTCAATAATCAGCCAATGAGGCATGGTGCAGGTTCCCGTACTCTTCCCGTCCTGGGGGATAGAGCGTAGACGGCTCTTGTAGTTCCGCGCTGTTTTTTCGTGGGGGCCTGGTGTCTTTGCCTGCCTCATCAGGTCACCGCCTCGGCAATCCACCACACCGGCTACCAGGCAAGCACTTGGTTTGTACATTGCACTTGCACGTTAAGCCCGAGCGCTTGCTTGGGTGGCCGGCACCGCCTAAATTGCCGGCCAAGACGTTCGCGAGCAGGAAAGGAGAGAAACATGGATGAGCAAAAAGCCCTGCGGGTGATGCGCACCCTGGTCGACGGCGGCCAATTGACCGACCCCGACAGCGCCCGGGGCAAGTTGCTGCAGACGGCGGCTCACCTGTTTCGCAATAAGGGCTTCGAGCGCACCACGGTGCGCGACCTGGCCGGCGCCGTGGGCATCCAGTCCGGCAGTATCTTTCATCACTTCAAGAGCAAGGACGAGATTCTGTGGGCGGTGATGCAAGAGACCATCCACTACAACACCGCATTGATGCGTGCGTCGCTGGAAGAGGCGGGTGACGTGCGCGAGCGTGTGCTGGCGCTGATCCGCTGTGAATTGCAGTCGATCATGGGCGGCAGCGGCGAAGCCATGGCGGTGCTGGTGTATGAATGGCGTTCGTTGTCGGCCGAGGGCCAGGCGCACGTGCTGGCGTTGCGAGACGTGTATGAACAGATCTGGCTGCAGGTGCTGGGTGAGGCCAAGGCCGCCGGCTACATTCGCGGCGACGTGTGCATCACCCGGCGTTTCCTGACGGGTGCACTGTCGTGGACCACCACGTGGTTCCGCGCCGAGGGAAGCCTGACCCTCGAGCAGTTGGCGCAGGAAGCGTTGTTGATGGTTTTAGAGGGGGTTTGAGGCGCAAGTGGTTAATTTGCCGATGGTTAAGTTGTCTCTGTGGGCAAAAACGCCTAGCTTAATGCCATCAGAGTATTGAACGGTGTGTGCCTTGATGTTATCGCCATGGCGGTTGGCTGCAGGAGTTACTTTATGGGCACTGGGCACCGCGGGGTGGATGCCCGCTTCGGCTGCGCAACTGGTGCGGATCGGTGCGGCGCATTTCCCACCCTACACCGTGCGCCCCGAGCAGGGCGCCGACACGGGGTTGCTGCCCCAGCTGGTGGAAGCGTTGAACGGCGCCCAGGGCGATTATCAGTTTGTGCTGGTGCCCACTTCCATTCCCCGGCGTTTCCGTGATTTCGAGCAAGGCCGGGTCGATATGGCGATCTTTGAAAACCCCGATTGGGGTTGGCAGGGCATTCCCCACATCAGCGTCGACATGGGCCTGGAAGACGCGGAAATCTTCGTCGCCCAGCGTGAGGACGGGCGCGACCAGCGCTATTTCGCCGATCTGACCGGCAAGCGTCTGGCGGTGTTCAGCGGGTATCACTACGCTTTCGCCAACTTCAACGCCGACCCCAAGTTCCTGGCCGAACGCTTCAACGCCACGTTGACCTATTCCCATGACAGCAACCTGCAGATGGTCGCCCGCGACCGCGCCGACATTGCGCTGGTGACGCGTTCGTACCTGAGTGACTTCATGGTGCGCAATCCGAAAGTCGGCGAGCAGTTCCTGGTCTCCGAACGTATCGACCAGGTGTATCACCACTACGCGCTGCTGCGCCCCAATGCGCCGATCACCGGCGAGGCCTTCGCCGCTCTGCTCAAGGGCCTGCGCGACAACGGCCAGATGCTGAAAATTTTCGAACCTTACCGCATCGATGTGATGCCGGTGCCTTGAACGGCGGCGCGTTGCTCGGCGGGCGCAACCTCCATCAAACCCGCCGCGCAAACGTATCGCTGTGGTTTCCCGACACCTTGCGGCAGTGCACCAGCGCATCGCGAATCATAAAGTTCACCAGGGTTGGCGAGACGCCCAGCTCCTTGGCGATGTCCTTTTGCGGTACCCCGTGCAAGCGGTACATCTCGAATGCATAGCGGGTGCGCTGGGGCAGTTGCGTCAGCGCGTCGGCGATGTTTTCCAGGGTGTTGAAATTAATGTGGGACGTCTCCGGCGAAGCACCGTGAATCACCACATTCAAGCCTTCCTCTTCGGTCCCGGAGTATTTGAGTTCCAGCGCCTGCTTGCGGTAGTGATCGATCGCCAGGTTGCGCACGATCTGGAACAGGTAACTGAGCTGGGCCTTGAACGATGACGTAATCGTCGGCGCCGACTGCAACCGGAAGTAGGCGTCCTGCACTACGTCTTCGGCCCGCGAGCGGCACCCGGTGATACGTGCCGCGATCTTCACCAGGATCGTTCGATTGTCGACGAATGCCTGGAGAAGGGGTGAGTCGCACCTGCCTGTGGTTACTGGTTCCGTCATGGAAATCACCTTGTCGCTGAGAGGTTAGGGGAGGGCTTCCTTGCTGAGGCCTCCTACACATCGGGCAACAAATTATGCTTAATGATAATGATTGTCAAATGAGAAGACGAACTAATCTTATGCCTTTCGGCGCGGCATAGGCACGCCTCGTGTGCGCCGCCGGCGACTAATTATTTGCCGATGCCGTCCGTTCTCTTGGGTGACAGTTCCGTTAGCGCAGCGGCCAAGGATCAGCACCCGCAGGAGGGCGAGATGGGTTTTTATCGTGCACACAGCGTGTCTCACATCGGAGTGCTCCAGCGATGAGCGCACCGAGCCGAATGCGTCTGTATTGCCTGCCCTATTCCGGCGCCAGCGCCATGGTGTATATGCGCTGGCGGCGCGCGCTGCCGGACTGGCTGCACATCTGTCCGCTGGAGTTACCCGGCCGTGGCATGCGCATGGAAGAGCCTTTGCAGCGCGACATCAAGGCCCTCGCGGCGCAACTTGCGCAGGAGATCAGCCACGACCTGAGCGCCCCCTATGCGTTGTTCGGCCACAGCCTTGGTGGCCTGCTGGCCTTCGAACTGGCCCACGCGCTGCATGCCCGCAACCTTCCCGCGCCGCTGGCGCTGTTCGCCTCCGGCACCGCCGGGCCGGCGCAGCGCGACGTCAGCGAATACGCGATTGAAAAAACCGATGAGCAACTGATCGCCCGCCTGCGCCAATTGCAGGGCACCACTGAAGAAGCCCTGGCCAACCCCGAATTGATGCAGCTGATGCTGCCGATCCTGCGCGCCGATTTTCTGCTCTGCGGCAGTTTCAATTATGGCGAGCGCCCGCAGCTGGGCATGCCGATCCATGTGTTGGGCGGCAAGCAGGACAGCGTACGCGCCGACCAATTGCTCGACTGGCAGCGCGAGGCCGCGAGCGGCTTCTCCCTGGACTGGTTCGACGGTCACCACTTCTTCCTGATGCAGCAGGAAAGCGCAGTGCTGCGCTGCGTGCGGCGCTATGCCGAGGCGCACCTGGCGCGCTGGCGCAATGGCGAGGCGCGGCAACTGGCCGCCAGCTGAACGCCCTCAATTTTTCCGATTTCCCCGTAAGCCGATTTCAGGCAGGAACCCCATGATGGACGCCTTCGAACTTCCCCGTACCCTGGTCCAGTCCCTTCAACGTCGCGCCGCGCACACCCCGGATCAGGTGGCGCTGCGCTTCCTGGCCGAGTCGGTCGAGCACAACGTGGTGCTCAGTTACCGCGACCTGGACCTGCGCGCCCGCACCATCGCCGCCGCCCTGCAGGCGCACGCGAGCCTGGGCGACCGCGCGGTGCTGTTGTTCCCCAGCGGCCCGGATTACGTCGCGGCGTTCTTTGGTTGCCTGTACGCCGGCGTGATCGCGGTGCCTGCCTACCCTCCGGAGTCCACGCGTCGTCACCATCAGGAGCGCCTGCTGTCGATCATCGGCGACGCCGAGCCGCGCCTGTTGCTGACCATCGCCAGCCTGAGCGACGGCCTGGCGCAACTCGACAACGCGCCGCCGGTGCTGAGCGTCGACACCCTCGATGCGCAGCTCGCCGAGCAGTGGGTCGCCGCCGACCTGCAAGCCGATGACATCGCCTTCCTGCAATACACCTCTGGTTCCACCGCGCTGCCCAAGGGGGTGCAAGTCAGCCACGGCAATCTGGTGGCCAACGAAGTGCTGATCCGCCGCGGCTTCGGCATCGACCTCAACCCGGACGACGTGATCGTCAGCTGGTTGCCGCTGTACCACGACATGGGCCTGATCGGCGGTCTGCTGCAACCGATCTTCAGCGGCGTGCCGTGTGTGCTGATGTCGCCTTCGTACTTTCTTGGCCGGCCCTTGCGCTGGCTGCAAGCGATCAGCGAATACGGCGGCACCATCAGCGGCGGCCCGGATTTCGCCTACCGCCTGTGCAGCGAGCGGGTCAGCGAGTCAGCCCTGGAGCGCCTCGACCTGAGTCGCTGGCGCGTGGCGTATTCGGGTTCCGAACCGATCCGCCTCGACACCCTGGAGCGCTTCGCCGAGAAGTTCGCGGTGTGCGGCTTCACCGCGAACCATTTCTTCGCCTCCTACGGGCTGGCCGAAGCTACGTTGTTCGTGGCCGGCGGTACTCGCGGCCAGGGCATCGCGGCACTGCGGGTCGACGACCAGGCGCTGGCCGCCAACCGTGCCGAGCCGGGGCAGGGCAGTGCGATCATGAGCTGCGGCACCAGCCAGCCGGAACACGCGGTGCTGATCGCCGATCCGCACACCTTGAGCGAACTGCCCGACAGCGTCGTCGGCGAGCTGTGGGCCAGCGGCCCGAGCATCGCCCACGGCTACTGGCGCAACCCCGAAGCCACCGCCAGGACCTTTGTACAGCACGCCGGGCGTACCTGGCTGCGCACCGGCGACCTGGGCTTTATCCGTGACGGCGAGGTGTACATCACCGGCCGTCTCAAGGACCTGTTGATCGTGCGCGGTCACAACCTCTATCCCCAGGACATCGAACAAACCATCGAACGCGAAGTGGAAGGGGTGCGCAAAGGCCGGGTGGCGGCGTTCGCCGTGAGCGACCAGGGCGTGGAGGGTATTGGCATCGCCGCCGAAATCAGCCGCAGCGTGCAGAAAATCCTGCCGCCCGAAGCGCTGATCAAAGCGATCCGCCAGGCAGTAGCCGAGGCCTATCAAGAGGCGCCATCGGTGGTGGTGCTGCTCAACCCCGGCGGTTTGCCCAAGACCTCCAGCGGCAAAGTGCAGCGCGCGGCCTGTGGGCTGCGCCATGCCGACGGCAGCCTCGACAGCTATGCGCAATTCCCCGGTCGGCAGGTGCCGGCCGCTCAGGCCGCATTGGAATCCGATCTGCAGCGCCGGATCGCCGCGATCTGGTGCGAGCAATTGCAGGTCCCGAGCGTTGCCGCCGACGACCA
Organism: Pseudomonas sp. lyk4-R2A-8; assembly: GCF_030209095.1. Taxonomy (NCBI): domain Bacteria; kingdom Pseudomonadati; phylum Pseudomonadota; class Gammaproteobacteria; order Pseudomonadales; family Pseudomonadaceae; genus Pseudomonas; species Pseudomonas sp. lyk4-R2A-8. Next base: position 135,272 of record NZ_JARVSS010000004.1, on the reverse strand, counting down.
CTTCTTCCTGCTCGGCGGCAACTCCATCAACGCTACCCAAGTGATCGCGCGTCTGCGTGAAAGCCTGGGCCTGGAGCTGAACCTGCGCCTGCTGTTCGAGGCGCCGACCTTGCACGGTTTCGCCACGCAGGTCGCGCGCCTGCAACAGGATGGCGGTGTGGCCCAGGGTGCTATCCGCGCCTTGTCGCGCGACGATGAACGGCCCCAATCCCTGGCGCAGAACCGCCTGTGGATTACCTGGCAACTCGACCCACGGAGCAGCGCCTACACCATCCCCGGCGCTTTGCGCCTGCGCGGCGAGCTGGATGAACACGCCGTGCGCGCCAGCTTCGCGCAGTTGATCCAGCGCCACGATGCCCTGCGCACACGCTTCTACGAACGCGACGGCCAGGCCTGTCAGCGCATCGACGCCGAGGCGGTGTTCGACCTGCCGCTCATCGACCTCGGCGACCTGCCCACCGCCGAGCGCGAGGCTCGCGCGGCGCAGATCCGCGAGGACCAGGCGCACACCCCGTTCGATCTGGAAAAAGGCCCGCTGCTGCGGCTGACCCTGGTGCGCCTGGACGATGAGGATCACCAGTTGCTGGTGACACTGCACCACATCATCGCCGACGGCTGGTCGCTGACTATTCTGCTCGACGAGTTTTCGCGCCTGTATGCCGCCGCCGTCCAGGGCCAGGCGCTGACGCTGGCGCCCCTGGCCGTGAGCTACGCCGATTACGGCAGCTGGCAACGCCAATGGCTGGCCGACGGTGAGGGCCAGCGCCAACTGGCGTACTGGAAGGCGCAACTGGGCGATGAACATCCGGTGCTGAGCCTGGCTACCGATCATCCGCGTTCCGCGCAGCACCGCCGCAGCGCGGCGCGGCACAGCGTGCGCTTGAGCACGCCTCTGAGCGAAGCCATTCGCCAGACCGCCCTGGCGCACGACTCCACGCCATTCATGTTGTTGCTCGCGGCGTTCCAGACCCTGCTCTATCGCTACAGCGGCCAGCGCGATATTCGCATCGGCGTGCCCAACGCCAACCGCCCGCGCCAGGAAACCCAGGGGCTGGTGGGCTTTTTCATCAATACCTTGGTGCTGCGCGCCGAACTGGACGGGCGTATGCCGTTCAGTGAGCTGCTGGCCGCCACCCGCCACACCGCATTGGGGGCCCAGGCCCATCAGGACCTGCCGTTCGAGCAACTGCTGGAAGCCTTCCCTCAGGCCCGCGAACAGGGCCTGTTCCAAGTCATGTTCAACCATCAACAGCGCGACTTGAGCGCCCTGCGCCGCCTGCCTGGGATGCTCGCCGACGAATTGCCGTGGCACAGCCGCGAGGCCAAGTTCGACCTGCAGCTGCACAGCGAAGAGGACCGCAATGGGCGCCTGAGCCTGTCGTTCGACTACGCCGACGAACTGTTCGACGCGGCGACTATCCAGCGCCTGGCCGAGCACTTTATCCACCTGCTGAACGGTGTGTGTGAACAGCCGCGACAGGCCCTCGGCGACCTTCCATTGCTGCCACATGACGAGCAGCAGGCGTGGAACGCCGCGCCCTGCGCACCGGCCCGGCAATGGCTGCCCGAAGCCCTCGGGCGGCACACCTCGCACGCCACTGCGTTGGTGTGGGACGGCGGCAGCCTGAGCTTCGCCCAACTGCACAGCCAGGCCAACCGCCTGGCCCATTACCTGCGCGACAAAGGCGTCGGCCCGGATGTGTGCGTGGCCATCGCCGCCGAGCGTTCGCCGCAGTTGCTGATCGGCCTGCTGGCGATCATCAAGGCCGGCGGCGCCTATGTGCCGTTGGACCCGGACTACCCGGCCGAGCGCCTGGCCTACATGCTCAAGGACAGCGGCGTGCACTTGCTGCTGACCCAGACCGCACTGCTCGACCGGGTGCCGAGCGCCGACGGCGTGTGCGTGATCGCCATGGACAGCCTGCACCTGGACAGCTGGCCGACCCAAGCGCCGGGCCTGCACCTGCATGGCGACAACCTCGCCTACGTGATCTACACCTCCGGCTCCACCGGCCAGCCCAAAGGCGTGGGCAACACCCATCGGGCCTTGGCCGAGCGCTTGCAATGGATGCAGGCCACCTATCGGCTGGACGCCAGCGATGTGCTGATGCAAAAGGCACCGATCAGTTTCGATGTATCGGTATGGGAGTGCTTCTGGCCGTTGATCAGCGGCTGCCGCCTGGTACTGGCCGGGCCCGGCGAACACCGCGACCCGCACCGCATCGCACAGTTGGTGCAGACCTACGGCGTGACCACGCTGCACTTTGTGCCGCCGCTGTTGCAGCTGTTTATCGACGAGCCGCTGAGCGCCGAATGCACCAGTCTGCGTCGCCTGTTCTGCGGTGGCGAAGCCTTGCCCGCCGAGCTGCGCAACCGCGTGCTGGCGCAGTTGCCGGCGGTGCAGTTGCACAACCGTTACGGGCCGACCGAAACCGCGATCAACGTCACCCACTGGCACTGCCAGGCCGAGGATGGCGAGCGCTCACCGATCGGCCGGCCGCTGGGCAATGTGATCTGCCGCGTGCTCGACGAACACCTCAACCCGCTGCCGGCCGGGGTGCCGGGCGAGCTGTGCATCGCCGGCATCGGCCTGGCGCGCGGTTACCTGGGACGTGCGGGGTTGACCGCCGAACGTTTCGTCGCCGACCCGCTGGGGGATGCGGGCACGCGCCTGTATCGCACCGGCGACCGGGTGCGCTGGGGCCGCGACGGCGTGCTGGAATACCTTGGTCGTCTCGACCAGCAGGTCAAGCTGCGCGGGTTCCGCGTGGAGCCGGAAGAAATCGAAGCGCGCCTGCTGGCCCTGGACGGCATCGCCCAGGCCGTGGTGCAGGTGCGTGACGCGCAATTGATCGGTTACTACACCGCGCACACCGCATTGGATGAACACGCGGTCAAAGCCGCCCTGGCCGCCGAGCTGCCGGAGTACATGGTGCCCGCGCAACTGATGCGCCTGGACGCGATGCCCCTGAGCCCCAGCGGCAAACTCGACCGCCGCGCATTGCCCGAGCCGGTGTGGCATACCCGCGAACACGTGGAACCCCAGACGCCCTTGCAACAGCAGATCGCCGCGATCTGGCGTGAGGTGCTCGGTATGCCGCAAGTGGGCCTGCGTGATGATTTCTTCGCCCTCGGCGGGCACTCGCTGCTGGCCACCCAGATCGTTTCCCGCACCCGCCAGGTCTGCGATGTCGAGCTGCCGTTGCGCACCCTGTTCGATGCCAGCGAGCTTGAAGCATTTGCCACACAGGTCGCGCTGATCCAGGCGGCTGGTCAGCGCAATCAGCACACCGCCATCGCCAGGGTCGACCGTCGCCAGCCGGTGCCGCTGTCCTATTCCCAGCAGCGCATGTGGTTCCTCTGGCAGATGGAACCGGACAGCCCGGCCTACAACGTCGGTGGCATGGCGCGTCTGCGCGGCGTGCTGGACGTGGGGCGTTTCGAGGCCGCGTTGCAGGCCCTGATCATGCGTCACGAAACCCTGCGCACCACGTTCCCCAGCGTCGACGGCGTGGCCTGTCAGCAGGTCTCGGCGCAGACCGGCGTGCGCATGGATTGGCGGGACATGTCCGCGCTCGATGCTACCGAGCGCCAGCAGCGCCTGCAGCAGTTGGCCGATCACGAAGCCCACACCGCGTTCAACCTGGAAACCGGGCCATTGCTGCGCGCATGCCTGGTCAAGGCCGGCGAGCAGGAGCATTACCTGGTGCTGACCCTGCACCATATCGTCACCGAAGGCTGGGCCATGGACATCTTTGCCCGTGAACTCAGCGCGCTGTACGAAGCGTTTATCGACGAGCGCGAGTCGCCGCTGGCGCCGTTGCCGGTGCAGTACCTGGACTACAGCGTGTGGCAGCGCCAATGGCTGGAAAGCGGCGAGCGTCAGCGCCAGCTGGATTACTGGACCGCGCAACTGGGCAGCGAACACCCCTTGCTGGAATTGCCCGCAGACCGCCCACGGCCGCCGGTGCAAAGCCACCGAGGCGAGCTGTATCGCTTCGACCTCAGCGATGAACTGGCCGCGCGCGTGCGGGCGTTCAATGCCGAGCACGGCCTGACGCTGTTCATGACCATGACCGCGACCCTGGCCGTGTTGCTCTACCGCTACAGCGGCCAGACCGACCTGCGCATCGGCGCCCCTGTGGCCAACCGCATCCGGCCGGAGAGCGAGGGGCTGATCGGCGCGTTCCTCAACACTCAGGTGCTGCGTTGCCGGCTCGATGGGCAGATGACTGTCCACCAATTGTTTGAGCACGTCCGCCACACCGTGATCGAAGGCCAGTCCCATCAGGACCTGCCGTTCGATCACCTGGTCGAAGCCCTGCAACCGCCACGCAGCGCGGCATACAACCCGCTGTTCCAAGTGATGTGCAACGTGCAGCGCTGGGAGTTCCAGCAGAGCCGCCAACTGGCCGGGATGACCGTCGAGTACCTGGCCAACGATGCGCGCGCCACCAAGTTCGACCTCAACCTGGAAGTCACCGATCTCGATCATCGCCTGGGGTGCTGCCTGACCTACAGCACCGACCTGTTCGACGAACCACGCATCGCGCGCATGGCCGAACATTGGCGCAATCTGCTCGAAGCGCTGATCGCCGACCCGCGTCAGCGCTTGAGCGAATTGCCGTTGCTGAGTGCCGCCGAGCGGGGCCAACTGCAACGCAGCCTCGGCGCCGAGCCCGGCGTGCATCGCCTCGACCAGTGCCTGCATCCGCTGTTCAGCCAACAGGCTCAGCGGCGTGGCGACGCCCCGGCGTTGACCTTTGCCGGCGAAACCCTCGGCTACCGCGAGCTGGATGCGCGCGCCAATCGCCTGGCCTGGATGCTGCGCGAGCGTGGCGTGGGGCCGCAGGTGCGCGTTGGCCTGGCGCTGCCCCGTTCCCTGGAGATGGTGGTCGGGCTGCTGGCGATCCTCAAGGCCGGCGGCGCCTACGTACCGCTGGACCCGGAATACCCGCTCGACCGTCTGCATTACATGATCGAAGACAGCGGCATCGGCCTGCTGCTCAGCGATGCGGCGATGTTCCAAGCCCTCGGCGAATTGCCGGCGACGGTGGCCCATTGGTGCCTGGAAGATGACCTTGCCGCGCTTGCCGATTACCCGGCTGATGAACTGCCCTTTATCAACCTGCCGCAGCACCAGGCGTACCTGATTTATACCTCCGGCTCCACCGGCAAACCCAAAGGCGTGGTGGTGTCACACGGTGAAATCGCCATGCATTGCCGGGCCGTGATTGAGCGTTTCGGCATGCGCGCCGACGACTGTGAGCTGCATTTCTATTCGATCAACTTCGACGCCGCCACCGAGCGTTTGCTGGTGCCGTTGCTCAGCGGCGCCCACGTGGTGCTGCGGGCCGAGGGGCAATGGGACGCCGAGCAGATCTGCGCGCTGATCCGCACCCATGGCGTTACGGTGCTGGGCTTTACTCCGAGCTACGGCAGCCAGTTGGCGCAGTGGCTGGCGACCCAACGGCAGACATCGCCGGTGCGCATGTGCATCACCGGCGGCGAAGCCCTGACCGGCGAGCACTTGCAGCGCATCCGCGCGGCGTTCCAGCCCCAGCTGTTTTTCAATGCCTACGGCCCCACCGAAACCGTGGTGATGCCGCTGGCCAGCCTGGCGCCGCCGCAGTGGGAGGAGGGCACCGGCAGCGTGCCGATCGGCAGCATTGTCGGTGAGCGTGTGGCGTACATTCTGGATGCCGATCTGGCCCTGGTGCCCCAGGGCGCGAGCGGCGAGTTGTACATCGGCGGGGCGGGGCTGGCCCAGGGTTACCACCAGCGTCCAGGCATGACCGCCGAGCGTTTTGTCGCCGACCCGTTTGCCACCGATGGCGGGCGCCTGTACCGCACCGGCGACCTGGTGCGCCAGCGCGCCGACGGCCTGGTGGAGTACCTGGGGCGCATCGACCATCAGGTGAAGATTCGCGGTTTCCGCATCGAGCTGGGGGAAATCGAAACCCGCCTGCTGGAACATCCTCAGGTGCGCGAAGCGGTGGTGCTGGCACTGGAGGCCCCGAGCGGCCATCAACTGGTGGCGTACCTGGTCGGGGGCGCCGACCACGCCGCCTTGCGCGAGGCGCTCAAAGCCCACCTCAAGGCACAACTGCCGGATTACATGGTGCCCGCGCACCTGATCATCCTCGACAGCATGCCGTTGACCGCCAACGGCAAGCTCGACCGCCGCGCCTTGCCGCAACCGGACCCCGAGGCCAATCGCCAACACTACGTGGCGCCACGCAACGCCCTGGAAAGTACCCTGGCCGCGATCTGGTGCGCGGTGTTGAACGTGCGGCAAGTCGGCCTGGACGATAACTTCTTTGAACTGGGCGGCGATTCGATCCTGTCGATCCAGGTGGTCAGCCGCGCGCGCCAGGCGGGCATTCACTTCAGCCCGCGCGACCTGTTCCAGCACCAGACCGTGCAAAGCCTGGCCGCCGTCGCCACCCGATCGGAGCGGGTCGTGGCCGAGCAAGGTGTACTCACCGGCAGCTCCGGGCTGACGCCGATCCAGCACTGGTTCTTCGACACCGACATCCCCGCGCGCCAGCATTGGAATCAGGCATTGCTGCTCAAACCGCTGCACCTGCTCGATCCCCGACGCCTGGAGCAGGCATTGCTGGCGGTGCTGGAGCACCACGATGCCCTGCGCCTGAGCTTCAGCCAGCGCGGCGCGCAGTGGCATGCCGACTATCGGGATGTGCCGGAAGCCGGCGTGCTGATGCAGGCGCAGGTGCGCGACATGGCGCAGTGCAGCGCCTTGTTCACCGACACCCAGCGCAGCCTCGACCTGGAGCACGGGCCGCTGCTGCGTGCCCTGCTGGTCGACGGCCCGCAAGGCCAGCAGCGCTTGCTGATTGCGGTTCATCACTTGGTCGTCGACGGCGTGTCGTGGCGCGTGCTGCTGGAAGACCTGCAAACCGTCTATCGCCAACTCAGCGACGGCCAACCCGTCAGCTTGCCGGCCAAGACCAGTGCGCTGCGCGATTGGGCTGCGCGGTTGCAGGCCTATGCCCAGAGTGAATCCCTGCGCGAAGAATTGAGCGTGTGGCAAGCGCAGTTGGCCGGCCCGGCCGTGACATTGCCGGTGCAGCGCCCCCAAGGCGCACGGCGTAATCGCGATGCCGAGACGGTCAGCGTGCGCCTGGATGCCGAACACACCCGCCAGTTGTTGCAACAGGCACCGAGCGCCTATCGCACCCAGGTCAATGACCTGCTGCTGACGGCCCTGGCGCGGGTGCTGTGCCGTTGGAGCGGCCATGACTCGGCACTGATCCAGCTGGAAGGTCATGGCCGCGAACCCCTGTTTGACGATATCGACCTGAGCCGCAGCGTCGGCTGGTTTACCAGCGCTTATCCATTGCGCCTGACACCGCAGGCGGAGCTGGGCGACTCGATCAAGGCAATCAAGGAGCAACTGCGCGCCTTGCCCCATAAGGGCCTGGGGTTTGGCGTGCTGCGCTACCTGGCCGATGACTTGTGCACACAGCGCATGGCCGCACTGCCGAGCGCGCAAATCACGTTCAACTACCTTGGTCAGTTCGACCAGAGCTTCGGCGCCGATGCGCTGTTCCATCCGCTGGAGGAGTCCACCGGCCTGGCCCATGATCCGGATGCGCCGCTGCCCAACGAACTGAGCGTCGACAGCCAGGTGTACGGCGGCGAGCTGGTGCTGCGCTGGACCTTCAGCCGCGAACGCCATGATCAACAGGTGATTCGCGAGCTGGCCGACGCCTACCTCGCCCAATTGCACAGCCTGATCGCGCATTGCCTCAAGACCGATGCCGGCGGCCTCACGCCGTCCGACTTCCCCCTGGCACGCTTGACCCAGGCGCAACTGGACAGCCTGCCGGTGCCTGCCCAGGCGATCGAGGACGTCTACCCACTCACGCCGATGCAAGAGGGCCTGCTGCTGCATACCCTGCTGGAACCGGGCACCGGCCTCTACTACATGCAGGACCGCTACCGCATCAACAGCGCGCTGGACCCCGAACGTTTCGCCCAGGCCTGGCAAGCGGTAATCGCCCGCCACGAAGCCCTGCGCGCCTCGTTCTGCTGGAACGTCGGCGAAGACATGCTGCAGGTGATCCACAAGCCGGGCCGTGCGCCGATTGAATACCTGGACTGGAGCCACGACCCGCAAGCCGAGCACGAGCCGCGTCTGCAAGCGTTGCTCAAGACCGAGCGCGAGGCCGGGTTCGATCTGCTCAACCAGGCACCGTTCCACCTGCGCCTGATTCGCGTGGGTGAGGCACGCTATTGGTTCATGATGAGCAACCACCATATCCTCATCGATGCGTGGTGCCGTTCGCTGCTGATGAACGACTTCTTTGAAATCTACCTGGCCCTCGGTGAAGGCCGCGATGCGCAACTGGCCACGCCGCCGCGCTATCGCGACTACATCGCCTGGCTGCAACGCCGCAACCTGGATGAGGCGCGTCAGTGGTGGCAGCAGAACCTGCAAGGGTTCGAACGAACCACGCCAATCCCCAGCGACCGGCCATTCCTGCGCGAACACGCCGGCCACAGTGGCGGCATGGTGGTGGGCGATTGCTACACCCGCCTCGATGCACGTGACGGCGCACAACTGCGGGAGCTGGCCCAGGCCCATCAACTGACCGTCAATACGTTCGCCCAGGCGGCCTGGGCCTTGGTCCTGCGCCGGGTCAGCGGCGATCGTGACGTGGTGTTCGGCGTGACCGTGGCCGGTCGCCCGGTGGACATGCCCGAGATGCAACACACGGTCGGCCTGTTCATCAACAGCATCGCGCTGCGGGTGCAACTGCCCGAAGACGGCCAGCCCTGCAGTGTGCGTCAGTGGCTGAGCGGCCTGCTCGACAGCAACATGCAATTGCGCGAGTACGAATACCTGCCGCTGGTGACTCTGCAGGAACACAGCGAACTGCCCAAGGGCCAGCCGCTGTTCGACAGCCTGTTCGTGTTCGAAAACGCCCCGGTGGACACCACGGTGCTGGACCGTGCCCACAGCCTTAACGCCACCTCGGACTCCGGCCGCACCCACACCAACTTCCCGCTGACCGCCGTGTGCTACCCCGGTGATGACCTCGGTTTGCACCTGTCCTACGACCAGCGCTACTTCGACGAGAGCACCGTGCAAGGCTTGCTCGCCGAGTTCAAACGCCTGCTGCTGGCGCTGGTGCAGGGCTTCCATGGCGACATGGCCGAGTTGCCGCTGATCGGTGAGCAGGAGCGCGAGTTTCTGGTGGAGGGTTGCAACCGGAGCGCGCACGCCTACCCGCTGGAGCGCAGCTATGTGGAGCTGTTCGAAGCCCAGGTGGCCGCGCACCCGCAGCGTATCGCCGCCAGTTGCCTTGATCAGCAATGGAGCTATGACGAGTTGAACCGCCGCGGTAATGGCCTGGGTCATGCCTTGATCGCAGCGGGTGTCGGCCTGGATCAACCGGTGGCGTTGCTGGCTGAACGCAACCTGGATCTGCTGGGCATGATCATCGGCAGCTTCAAGGCCGGTGCCGGCTACCTGCCATTGGATCCGGGCTTGCCGAGCCAGCGTCTGCGTCGCCTTATCGAGCTGAGCCGCACGCCGCTGCTGGTGTGCAGCGAGGCCTGTCGCGAGCAGGCCATCGCGCTGCTGGACGGGATTGACTGCCAGTTGCTGGTGTGGGACGACGTGCCGTCGCGAGGCGAAAACCCAGGGGTGTATAGCGGCCCGGACAACCTCGCCTACGTGATCTACACCTCCGGCTCCACCGGCTTGCCCAAAGGCGTGATGGTGCAACAGCGCGGCATGCTCAATAACCAATTGAGCAAGGTGCCGTACCTGGGTCTGACCTCGGCGGATGTGATTGCCCAGACCGCGTCCCAGAGTTTCGATATTTCCGTGTGGCAATTTCTCGCCGCGCCGTTGTTCGGCGCACGGGTGGACATCGTGCCCAATACCCTGGCCCACGATCCGCAAGGCTTGCTGATGCATGTGCAGGCCCAGGGCATCAGCGTGCTGGAGAGCGTGCCGTCGCTGATCCAGGGCATGCTGGCCCAGGACCGTATCAGCCTGGACGGCCTGCGCTGGATGCTGCCGACCGGCGAAGCGATGCCGCCGGAGCTGGCGCACCAGTGGCTGCAGCGCTACCCCGAGATTGGCCTGGTGAATGCGTACGGTCCGGCGGAATGTTCCGATGACGTGGCGTTCTTCCGCGTCGACCTGGCCTCCACCCGTGGCACCTACTTGCCGATCGGCACACCCACCGACAACAACCGTTTGTACCTGCTCGATGGCGCGCTGGAACTGGTGCCTCAAGGCGCCGTCGGCGAGTTGTGCGTGGCCGGCACCGGGGTAGGGCGCGGCTATGTCGGCGACCCGCTGCGCACCGCGCCGGTCTTCGTACCCGACCCGTTCGGCGCGCCGGGCGAGCGCCTGTACCGCACCGGTGACCTGGCGCGGCGGCGCAGCGATGGCGTGCTGGAATATGTCGGGCGTGTCGATCATCAGGTGAAGATTCGCGGCTACCGCATCGAACTGGGGGAAATCGAAGCGCGCCTGCATGAGCAACCGCACGTGCGCGACGCGGCCGTCGGTGTACAGGAAGGCGCCAACGGCAAGCACCTGGTGGGTTACCTGGTCGCTGCGGATACGGCGCTCAACCCGAGCGAACGCCTGGACCGCATCAAGCAACGCCTGCGCGCCGAACTGCCGGAATACATGGTGCCGCTGCACTGGCTATGGCTTGAGCGCCTGCCGCTCAACGCCAACGGCAAACTTGACCGCAATGCCCTGCCGGCCCTGGACATCGGCCAGTTGCACCGCCAGGACTACCTGGCACCGCGCAATGAACTGGAAACCACCCTGGCCGCTATCTGGGCCGAGGTGCTCAAAGTCGAACGGGTAGGCGTACAGGACAACTTCTTCGAACTGGGCGGGCACTCGCTGCTGGCCACACAGATTGCATCGCGCGTGCAGAAAACCCTGCAACGGGACGTACCGCTGCGCGCGATGTTCGAGTGCAGCACCGTGGCGGAGTTGGCCGAGTACATCGAAGGGTTGGCGGGTAATGAGATCAGTGTGGAGAAGGTGGATCGGTTGAGTGATCTGATGGCCGAGTTGGAAGGGCTCTGATCTGCGATGCTCGTTGCATCTACTTAAGTCCTGAAGACTGACACATGTGGTGAGCGGGCTTGCCCCGCGCCGGGCTGCGAAGCAGCCCCATTCACCATAAAAGCTCACGTTTTCAGGCTGTGTTTTTATCGAGGATGTGTAGATACCGATGCCCCGATGGCGCCTATCTTGGCCCGAGTTTCTTCAGTCATTTTGAGGGGGCCGTTCATCCGAAAAAACGGAATTCTGCTAAATACCTGTCAAATCTGACAGTAGCCGCGCTCCTGATCCAGGCGTTAGATAGATGCCTCAAGTACCTGGCCCTAAGGCCAACCTTGCTGGTCATTTAACGCAGGAAAGGAGTTTTATCATGGCTAAGCCACCCTCTCGAAAACGCCCACCTTCCGCCCAAGCCGTTAGCGTTGCACCGACACCGCCATCAGCGGGGCCGGCTTCAACAAATTTGCCTTTGCCTATTATTCAGTTCGCGGCGAACGGCAACGTGCTGTACCCCATCGATGCAGTTGCCGGCACGACAGCAACGCTGGCACTGCCAGCAGGGGCCACCCACGTCATGTTCTACATGGAAATCATGGGTCAGACAGAGCCAGTATTCGAGCCTGTCGCCGTAGCGGACGGTGTCAACGTCGTCGATATTTCGGCGCAAACGATCAGTTATTGCATTGGGCACACGGTACAGGTGCGGTATGAAGCCACCGTGGGTAGCCAAGTACAGAAATCCTTCAGGCTGGACTTGGAAGTCCAACAGATCAGGGAAGAAGACCTGCGCGAATCGTTGCCGGTATTTGCCCATGTGCAGTACATCCACAACGACTGGGTACTGGATATGGCCACCTTCAGCGGCGATGAGACCATTAAGGTCAACGCGTGGCCGATGATTCAGGCCGGGCAGCGGTTGTTTATCAACGTGGCCGGTGACCAGCACCTTCCACCCTTTGCGTTTGCCTGGGCAGCCCGGGACCATGTAGTGACGGCGGCCGAGGCGATTGCCGGGCATGTCTTCGAGTTCAAGCTTTCACGGGCTTGGATGGCGCAGCGAGAGGACTATTCGTCCCTGACTGTCCACATGGCAGTGATTTTTGATGGCACGGCTCCCGTGCCTGCGGTTCCGGTTGATCCGATCTTCGAGACACAACTGCCCAAAAACGCCCTGGAATTTCACCCGCGCACTACCGCGCGCTTGTTGGTCGATACGACGTTGCACTTACCCGAGCCTATCCTGGTCGAGGCTGAGGGCCAGAGTTCGATTGACCCCCTGAAACTGCTGGAGGGGGGCACTGTCCGTGTCTGTTACGAAGATATGCGCGGGACGGACACTATCTCCCTGTCCTGGGCGAGCACGTCGGGTGATTGGGCGCCAATTGAGCCGCAGAATGGGGTAGAAGAAGGCTGCATCGATTTCCACATACCGCCGTTGTACGTCGGTATGCGCCTGGATAATTTTGCGCTTTTTTCATACACCGTTACCCGCGATGGCGAGCCGTATACATCGCCTCTAGGTCAGGTCCGAATTAAACTCCCCAATTTCCCCAAGCCTCAGTTCCTCCAATCTCATGGCGATAAGCTCGATCTTTCGCTGTTGTGCTGTAAAGATCCTGATCTTTACGTCGCGCCTTGGGTCTTTATTGGAACGACGCAACTTGTCTATGTGGCTGTTACTGGAACTTATGCCGATGGTTCCAATGCCAGGTGGGTTTTCTTTCTCGACTCGCCAGTGACTGATGAAGATGTTCAGCAGGGTTGGAGCAGAGCACTGCCGCGAGAGGAGTTGGCCAAGCTCAAGCATGGCAGCGAGTTGTATACGGTCTTTTTTGTTGAGTTCCGCCCTCGTAAGGAGGGGCAGCCGGTCTACAGAATGTTTCCTCCGTTATCACTGACGGTGCTTACCGAGCCTCACCTGACCCTGTCGGCGCCTGAATTGCGCGAAGCGGTAAACACAGGCGAGGCTTGGGTCGTCAACCCGGTGAACACGGTTGACGGCGCACATATGGTCGTGACGTATGAGGGCATGTGCTGCGGGGACACGGTGTGCCCGACATTCTCCGGCACCCCTGGGCCGGGCTCTCCGTTGCTGGAGTGTCGACAACCGGTCGAAGGTGAAAGCAGCCTGGTGTTTACGGTACCGCCATCGGCGATCAGCGCGAACTTTGAGCAAGACATTACGCTCACGTACCGCGTCAGTCGGTGCGACGGTAGTGCGTGGTTATCGCCGCCGCGAACAGTCGAAGTGCTGGGTATCAGCGGCCTGCCCAAGCCGGTCGTCATGGAGGCCACCAACGGTACGCTGAATCTCAATCATTTTACCGGTGACGCCACCGCCACCGTGGACCGCTGGCCCTACATTGCGTTGGGTCAACCGTGCTGGCTTTGGGTGACTGGGAAGCTGGAGGATGACACGCTCTATAGCTTTGAGGTGCTGGAAGGTGTGCCCGTGACGAGTGAGTGGCTAACCAGTGGCGTCTATACGCCGTTGCCGCGCCTGGAGTTGGAAAAACTGGCGGATTGCAGCGACCTTGAGGTGCATTTTGCCGTGAATTTCAATGGGCAGTCCGATAAGCACAGCGCGACGCGATTCCGGCGATTGGAGCTGCACGTTATCCAGAAAGAATTGGATCTCAAGGCAGCTACCGTGCTTGAGGCCGATGGCTCAGACCTGACGATTTGGAACGGCCGCTTTGGTGTGACTGTACGAGTAGCCTATGCACGCATGAGTCGCCATCAAACGATCTCAGCGCGTTGGATCAACCCGAACGGCACGATCCTGCAGCTTGGCTCCAAGAGCGGAGACAGCGATCGTGGCTATGTCGATTTCACGGCCCCTCGTGAAGCGGTGATTCTTGGCGCGGGGAAAACAGTCCTTATCGATTACACCGTTACCAGCGACTGTCAATTTGCACCGTCCAAAACCTTTGCGTTGAAGATCAGCAGGCCGACGCGGTTGCCTACGCCGGTAGTGCCGCAGGCGACGGGTGACATTCTGGACTTGCGGACCTTTGACGGGGATGCGGATATCACTGTTGAACCGTGGTGGTTTATCTTGCCGGAGCAGAAGGTCTGGTTACGAGGTGCGGGCACCCATAAAGATGGGAGCAGCTACGCCTTTGAAGTGTATTTGGGCAAAGGAGTAACTGCGCAGGAGCTGGAGGATGGATTGAAGGATGTTCTGCAGCGATCCGAACTTGAGTTACTGAAGAATCGCAGCGACCTGACGTTTACTTGCAAAGTGACTGCGGACGGCAGCACTTCCGAGGGTGCGGCTATTGAGTTCCCTGTATTGGAGTTGAACGTGCGTCATCGGTATTACGATTACACCGACTTTGATCCGGACGGCGAATCCTGGAATGCTTGGCAGAAAGGACCGGGCGCCGCGCATAGCTCGGATTTGATTCTCAAGACAGGCGCAGTGCCTGGCAACCCGAGAGGCTACTACCTGTTTGACTACGGCAATACCAACACCAGCAACCCTGTTACGCAACGTGAGAAACTGTTCAAAAACTACGTAGAACTGGAACAGGGGCGTAAGTACAAGTTCAGTGCTCAGATTCGTGACGGCAGTGGGGTCCCTAATAAACCGCGTTTAATCCTGGTGGCCAATGGGCAGGACATTTCTGCCGTAACGCTACCGGGTACCTCCTGGCAATTGATCGAGGGTGTATTCGAGGCCGACTCAAGCACCATGCGCCTCAGTCTGGATAATCTTCAGATGGGAGTAGCGCCTGGCAACGACTTCGATGTGACCCAAATTACAGTGCAGGAAATTTAATCTGGCTTCCCTTGAAACACGGACGAGGCCTCCCATGTGGAGGCTTCGTTTTTACATGACTCAAGATATTTATTTTGCTCCCAGTATTTTCTCTAATTTATCCGGCGACGGCGCCCCCTGTTGCTGCTGCAACCCGCCCTTGTCATCCAGATAGAAAATCGCCGGCGTCGCCGACAACTCCAGTTCATCCATCAACTTCATATTGGCATCGAGCTTGGCTTCGATATCCGCCGGGATCTTGGCCAGCGCCTGCAACTTGCTGCCTTTGCCGGCGGCTTCGTGTTCTTCCAGGGCTTTTTGCGGGTCTTTGGCGGCAAACAGCGCGGCGGATTTGCCGGGGCTGTCTTCGCGGATGATACCGACCATGATGTGGCGCAGTTGCACCTTGCCGGCCTTCACCCAAGGTCGCGCCTGTTCCCAGAACATGTTGCAGTAAGGGCAGTTGGGGTCGCTGAACAGGTAGACGATGCGCGGTGCCTTAACGTCGCCATCCTGGATCCAGCTGCTTTTTTCCATCTTGGCCCAGACTTCCTTGGCCATTGGCGCATACACCAGTTTTTCCAGGGGCGCGTTGCTCAGGTCGTTGCCCTGGGCATCGTAGAGGCTGCCGGCAATCACATGTTTGCCATCGGCGGTCAGGTACAGCGCCATGCCGCGGTTCTGGTACTGCGCGGCATAGCCGGTGAGGCCGCTGGGAGCGTCGAATTTGCCGATGATTTTGGCGCCTTTGGCTTCGATCTGTTTGATCGGTGCCGGCCAGTCTTCGGCGTGGGCCAGGGTGGCCGCCAGCGTCAGCGGCAGCAGGGTCAGCAGGTGGCGGAGGCGGGGCATGTCGGTTTCCTTGTGGCGGCGGGGACGGTGTCGAAAGGTTCCAGGGCACGGGCCAGGCTGGCTTGGGACAACTCCCCCAGATGGCTGTTGATCAGGCGTCCGTCGGCGGTATAGAACAGCGTGGTCGGCAGGGCCATGGAGCCCACGGCCTGGCCCAGGCGGCCGCTGGCATCGAACAAGACGTTGTCCAGGGTCAGGCCCTGGGTGATGAGAAAGATACTGACGCTTTGCATACTCTCGGCCTGGTTGACGAACAGAAAGGTCACGTCGGGGCGCATGCGTTGGGCGCTTTCCAGTACCGGCATTTCACGGCGGCACGGCGGGCACCATGTGGCCCACAGGTTGATCACCAGCGGGCCGCCCTGATAGTCGGCCAATTGCACCACGTCGCCATTGGCATTGCGCAAGGTGATGTCGGGCAGCCGCGTGCCTTTTTCATACACGTTCAACGACAGGCTGGTCATGCCCCAGAACAGCAGGCCGGTGATAACCCCGGCGCTCAGCGGTTTGCGCAGTGACGGGCGTCGCCAGCCGTAGAGCAGGGCGCCTAGGATCAGCACGATCACGCCCGGCCAGGCCAGGAAACCGCCGTCGCGCAGATCGATCATCTGCAGTGGGTCGTTACGGTAATAGCCCCAGTACGCCAGCACGAAACTGATGCGCGCGGCCAGCATCCCCAGCAGGAACAGGCTGAACAGCACCGACTCCGGATTTTCACCGCCACGCTTGGCCACGCGCCAGCCCACCAATGTGGCGAGAATCAGCGCGCCGATCAGCAGGATGTGGTTCAGGGCGATGGCGAAGGTGCCGATGGTCAGGGTCAGCATCAGAGGGCGTCCCGGGCTTGGGTCCAGCGTTGCAGGAAGGTCATGGCATCGACCTCACCGGTAATGCGGTGGGCGCGGCGCTCGTGACCGTCCGGGCCGATCCACACAAAACTCGGCGGCCCTGGCACCTGATAGCGGCCCAGCAGTTCGCGGCTGGCGGCGTTGTCGGCAGTCACGTCAAGGCGCAGCAGGCGTACGTCCTTAAGCGCCGCGAGGACTTCGGGGCGGCCGAACACCTGTTTTTCCATGACCTTGCAGGCCACGCACCAGTCGGCGTAGTAATCCACCAGCACCCACTGGCCCTGGGCCTTGGCGCTGTCGAGTTGGGTTTGCAGCGCGGCCGGGTCGTTGAGCGTGAGGAACGCGTCGTGGGCCGTCGGCGCGCCGGCAATACCCGAGCCGCTGTAGACCTTCAACGGTTGCCACGGATCGTCGCTGCCACCGGCGGCGCCCACCAGCATCAACGCACCCCATAGGCCCAGCACCACGGAGCCGGCGCCGAACAGCATGGCCACCCGCCCGAAGTCCTGAGCCAGGCGCCAACCGCAATAAGCCATGGCAATCGCCAGGGCGCCCCACAGGCCGAGCCACAGGCTGTCATCCACCACGGGACGAATCATCAGCACGGCAGTGCCCAGGAACAGGAAGCCGAAGACGCCCTTGAGCACGTTCATCCAGGTGCCCGGCTTGGGCAGGAAACGATTGCCCACGGTCACCAGCAGCAACAGCGGGATGCCGATGCCGATGCCCATGGCGAACAGGATCAGCCCGCCGTGCAGTGCATTGCCGCTCTGGGCGATATACAGCAAGGCGCCGGCCAGGGGCGCGGTCATGCACGGCCCGACCAGCAGGCCGGATAACGCGCCGAGCATCCCGGCGCCGAGCAGGCTGCCACCGCGCTGGTTGCGGCTGACGTTATCCAGGCGGTCGCGCAAGGCCACCGGCAGTTGCAGCTCGAAGAACCCGAACATCGGCAGGGCCAGGATCACGAACAACGCTGCAAAGCTGCCGAGGATCCAAGGGGTTTGCAGCAGCGCCGCCAGGTTGGCGCCGAGCAGGGCGGCCAGCACGCCCAGGCCTGCATACACCAGCGCCATGCACACCACATAGCTGCCGGCCAGGGCCAGGCCGCGACGTGGGCTGGCGCCACTGCCGACCACCAGGCCGGCGAGGATCGGCAGCATCGGCAACGAGCACGGCGCGAACGCCAGCAGCAGGCCCAGGCCGAAGAACACCAGCAGGCTCCAACCCAGGCTGCGTTGTTGCAGGCCGCTGGCCAGGCTTTGATCCTGCGCCTGCGCAGTGGCGGCGACGGCCGGGTTGCCGCCCAGGTCCACGGTGATCGATTGCGGCGGGTAGCACAGGCCCGCGTCGGCGCAGCCCTGCCAGCCCAGCTTGACCTGGCCGGTGGTGCCCGCCGGCAGCTTGACTTCCAGGCCCTGGCGATACACTTGCTGCTCGCCGAAGAACTCGTCGCTATGGGCTTCACCCGGCGGCAGCGCGGGCTTTTCGGCGAGGCCGTCGAACTTCATGCGTTGCTGGTACAGGTAGTAACCGTCGGCAATCTGCCAATACAGCTGGGTCTCACCGCTTTCAAGCCGCTCGGAGGTAAAGGTGAATGCCTTGCCCACCGGCAGGAACTCGGGTTTGGTGTCGAAGGGACTGCCCGGCGCGGCCTGGGCGAACCCGGCGAACAACACCAGCAGAAAGGTAAACAGATGCCGCATGGTCAAGCCTTAGTTCGATGCAAGTGAGGCCACAATGTGTGGCGTTGATTAACCGATGATTAACCGGGCGCTATTCTAGAGTGTAGGGATTATCTTGGGGCGGCCTCTTTTCGCGGCATAATCGGCGCTTAATCGGCTGTGTTTCTAATCGCCCCATCTTTCATGAAGGGTTCAGCATGCACGTACTGGTCTGCGAAGACGACGAACTGATCGCCAGCGGCATCGTGGCCGGCCTCACTGCCCAGGGTTTTACCGTCGAGCGCGTGGCCTCGGCCGCCGCCGCGCGCGCGATGCTCAAGGCCGCGACCTTCGACATCATGGTGCTCGACCTCGGCCTGCCCGACGAAGACGGTCTCAAGCTGCTGCAGCAACAACGCAGCCAGGGCCTGGAGATTCCGGTGCTGATCCTCACCGCCCGGGACTCGGTGACCAACCGTGTCGATGGCCTGCAGGCCGGCGCCGACGATTACCTGCTCAAGCCCTTCGACCTGCGCGAATTGGCCGCACGCCTGCAAACCCTGCTGCGCCGCGTGGCGGGCCGCAGCGTCAACCTGATCGAGCACGGCTGCCTGACGTACGACCCCAGCAGCCGTGAAACTTTCCTCAGCGGTCAGCCGGTGGACCTGTCCCGCCGTGAACAGGCGCTGTTGCAGGCCCTGCTGCACAACAAGGGCCGCGTGCTCTCCAGCGAGCAGCTCAAAGACAGCGTCTACGGTTTTAATGACGAGCTGGAAAGCAACGCTCTCAATGTGCATATCCACCACCTGCGGCGCAAGTTGGGCAACGGTATCGTCGAAACGGTGCGCGGTCTCGGTTACCGCCTGGGGCCGGCGGGCACGGCAAAGGACGCGTCTTGAAAAGCCTGCGTCTGCGCCTGACGTTCAAGTTGGGCGTTGCATTTGTGTTGATCTGGGCTCTGGCGGCGGCCTGGATGCTCAATGACCTGCGCAACCAGATGATGTTTTCCCTCGACCAGCGCCTCGTGGCGTCTGCGCGCATGGTGGCCGGGCTGACCGAACAGATGCCGGGCCTGGCCAGTGTCAGCGGTGGTGCGCATTTCAGTGCCGAACAACTCAATGTGCCGGGCGGCATGGCCTGTCAGGTCAGTTCCCTGCGCGGGGAAGTCCTCGCGCGTAGCCATACCACCCCGGATGAGGGCTTGGAGTCGCGCAAGAGCGGCTTTCGCGACCAGGTCATCGATGGCGTGGGTTGGCGCAGCTTTACCTTGTCCCGTGGCGACCTGCTGATCACCACCGCCGACCGCCAGGTGGAGCGCGAGGCATTGAACCTGTCGATCCTGCTGGCAGCCTCGGTGCCGGTGGGCGTGGCGATGCTGGGGTGCCTGTGCCTGCTGTGGCTGGGCATCGGCCAAAGCCTGTTGCCGCTCAACCGCATGCGCGACGCGCTGATGCGGCGCAGCGCCGATTCCCTCGAACCGCTGCAGATCCACCCGCTGCCCAGCGAACTCAAACCGCTGCTCGACACCCAGAACCAACTGTTGCAGCGCATCGCCAAGACCATCGAGCGCGAACGCCGCCTCACCGGCGATGCGGCCCATGAGCTGCGCAGCCCGCTGACGGCGATCAAGACTCACCTGCAGGTGGCGCGCATGACCGACGGCGCCGCCCGCGACCAATCCCTGGCCCACGCCGAGGAGGGCGCCGACCGCCTGCATCGCACCCTGGAGCAATTGCTGCTGCTGGCGCGGGTGGAAGGCAGTCTTTCGTTTGACGATGGGCTGCAGTCCAGCGCCGAAGAAGTCGCGCGTCTGGCCATCCAGGACGCCAACGCCGGCGACAACGCGCGCATCGACCTGAGCCTGTCGGACAACCTCTGCGGCGCCCCGGTAGACATGCCGGTGGGCCTGGCGGTCGCCGCATTGCGCAACCTGCTGGACAACGCGTTGCGCCACACTCCGGCGCACACCCGCGTGGAATTGAACGTGTTCAACCACGCCGACAAGGTGGTATTTCGCGTGCGCGACCATGGCAAGCAGATCTCCAGCGAAGACCTGCAATACCTCACTCAGCGCTTCTGGCGCAACGGCAGCAGCGAAGGCTGTGGCCTGGGCCTGGCGATCGTGCAGGCGATCGTGCAGCGCTGCGCCTGCTCGCTGACCTTCGACAGCCTCCCCGATGGCCTGCGCGTCGAGCTGAGCATGCCGCTGCGGCGCTGATCGCTTTTCTTTGAGAGCCAAATAGTTACCGCCCGCCTGGCGTCCGAACCTTCAGGATGGCGGTAATTTTTTTGCGTTTGAACGGGCCGAACGACTTGGCCTGTATTGAAAAGGACGGCTCTCATGTTGGTCATCGACACCAGTTATCCCGCTACCGGCTTCAACGGGCGCAATGGCGAGCCCGTGCGCCAGGTCATCGTGCATTACACCGCGGCGCCGTTTGCATCCTCCCTGCGCACGTTGACACAGGATGGGGTGAGTGCGCATTACCTGCTGCCCGACCCCGATGATCCCGGCTATCGCGCCGTCGGCTATGAGGAATTGCGCGTGTTTCGCCTGGTGGACGAGACCCAGCGCGCCTGGCATGCCGGCGCGAGCCATTGGGACGCAGGGGACAACCTTAATAGCCGCTCGATCGGTATCGAGCTCGTCAACCTGGCGCGGGACGACGCGGGCGTATTCAGCTTTCCCGCCTACGCCGAGGAACAGATCGAAGTACTGATCGCGCTGCTGCACGATGTCCTGGGGCGCTATCCGCGGATTACGCCGACCGATATCCTCGGCCACTCCGACGTGGCCTACTGGCGCAAGAGCGATCCGGGGCCTCGGCTGCCCTGGGAGCGACTGCACAGGGCAGGTATCGGCGCCTGGTTCGATGAGCCGACGCGGGCCATGTACCAACGACGCTTCTGTGTCGGTCTGCCACCGGAAGTCGAAGTGGAGCGGGCCTTCCAGCGCTATGGGTACAAACCGGCGCAGAATCGCCAGGCGTTCGAACTGAGAACGCGTGCGTTGCAAATGCATTTCCGGCCACGGGATTACTGCGGCGTGCTGGACGCCGAAACCTGCGCGATTCTGTATGCCTTGAATGAAAAATACCGCGGGCTCTGAAGCCCGGCGCAGGGCAAGCCTGCTCGCCACCAGAACCTGATTTTTTCAGGTTATGTTTTCACCGAAGATGGGTAGATGCCTAGGGTCATCAGGGGCATTCATCACTGCCGCCTAAATCCTCTTCTCGCTGGTGCGTTTCCAGAACAGGAAATCCGTGCGCATGCCCTCGGGCCAGACGCCAACGGATCGGCAGTTTGGTCACCATCATCCAGCGTATTGAGGGATCCAGAGATGTCAGTCGCTACCAGCCGTATTGAAGATACCCAGGTGCATGAAACGCTCTATCAGTTCGACGAAACCCCGCTGCTGGCGCGTCAATGTCAGCAGGAGTCCAACGCGCGCAGTTACCCACGGCGCATCCCCCTGGCGCTCAAACGCGCCAAGGGTATTTATGTGGAAGACGTGGAAGGTCGCCGCTTTATCGATTGCCTGGCCGGCGCGGGGACGCTGGCGCTGGGGCATAACCACCCGGTGGTGATCGACGCGATCCGGCAGGTGCTGATCGATGAGCTGCCGCTGCACACCCTCGACCTGACTACGCCGGTCAAGGATCAATTCGTGCAGGACCTGTTCGGCCTGTTGCCGGCCGAACTGGCGCGCCAGGCCAAGATCCAGTTCTGCGGCCCCACCGGTACCGATGCGGTGGAAGCCGCGCTGAAACTGGTGCGCACCGCCACCGGACGCAGCACCGTGTTGTCGTTCCAGGGCGGTTACCATGGCATGAGCCAGGGCGCGTTAAGCCTGATGGGCAGCCTGGGCCCTAAGAAACCCCTGGGCGCCTTGCTTGCTCATGGCGTGCAGTTTCTGCCATACCCTTACGACTACCGTTGCCCGTTCGGCCTGGGCGGCGCGGAGGGGGTGCGGGTCAATCTGCATTACCTCGAGAACCTGCTCAACGATCCCGAAGCCGGCGTGTTGTTGCCGGCTGCGGTGATTGTGGAAGTCGTGCAGGGCGAGGGCGGCGTGATTCCGGCGGACCTCGACTGGCTGCGCGGTCTGCGGCGTATCACCGAACAGGCGGGCGTCGCGTTGATCGTCGACGAAATCCAGAGCGGCTTCGGTCGCACCGGCAAAATGTTTGCCTTTGAACACGCCGGCATCATTCCGGACGTGGTAGTGCTGTCCAAGGCCATCGGCGGCAGCCTGCCGCTGGCAGTGGTGGTGTACCGCGACTGGCTCGACACCTGGTTGCCGGGTGCTCATGCCGGGACCTTTCGCGGCAATCAGATGGCCATGGCGGCAGGCTCGGCGGTGATGCGCTACCTCAAGGCCCATGACCTGCCCGGCCACGCGGCAACGATGGGCGAGCGCCTGGGCGAACACCTGCGCCTGCTGCAGCGTGACTTCCCGCACCTGGGGGACATCCGTGGGCGCGGGCTGATGCTCGGCGTCGAGCTGGTGGACCCGCACGGCGCGCTCGACCAGCAGGGCCACCCTCCGGTGCATCGCCAGTTGGCGCCCTTGGTGCAACGCGAATGCCTCAAGCGCGGGCTGATCCTGGAGCTGGGCGGTCGCCACGCCAGCGTGGTGCGATTTCTGCCCCCGCTGGTGATCACCGCCGGCGAAATCGACCAGGTGGCCGAGATTTTCGGTCGCGCCCTCGCGGCAGCCGTCGCCAGCCTCTAATTTTTTGTAGGCGCGCTACGTTTCTACAGATATCGACGCTGTGCACGCTGCACAGCCAGCCCATGAACGACGGAGAACCGCAATGACCTCAGTATTTGACCGCGACGACATCCTGTTTCAGGTGGTGGTCAACCACGAAGAACAGTATTCCATCTGGCCCGACTACAAGGCCGTGCCCGAAGGCTGGCGCACCGTGGGCAAGAGCGGCTTCAAGAAAGAATGCCTGGCCTACATCGAAGAAGTCTGGACCGACATGCGTCCCCTGAGCCTGCGCCAGAAGATGGACGGCGCGGCACTGGCCGGTTGATCTGCGCCGCTCCCGATCCTGCAATGGGATCGGGAGTCAGACGGTTTTGTCTTTTTCCTGCCCGGATGCCGCCGTCACTACCTGCACACTCAAGCGCGGCGTGGCCAGGTCCAGGCCCGCTTCGTCCAGCTGGCGCTTGAGCGACAGGTTGAACGCCCGCGACACTTCCCACTGTTTGATCGGCGCCGTCTTGAACCGCGCGCGCAGAATGGCGCTGCCGGACTCAAAGCTCTCCACGCCCTGGATCTCCAGCGGCGACCAGATATTGCGGCGCTGCATGGGGTCGTTGCGGATTTTCTGGCCGACCTCGCGGATCAGTTTGATCGCGTCGTCGATGTCCATGTTGTACGGGATCGCCACGCGGAAGATCGCGTAGCCGAACTCCCGCGAGTAGTTCTTGATGCTTTTGATTTCGCTGAACGGGATGGTGTGCACGATGCCGTCGATGTCGCGCAGGCGCACGGTGCGAATGGTCAGGCCTTCGACCGTGCCCAGGTGGCCGCCGACGTCGACGTAGTCGTCGATGGCCAGGGAGTCTTCGATGATGATGAACAGACCGGTGATCAAGTCCGCCACCAGCGATTGTGCACCGAAGCCGATGGCCAGGCCGATCACACCGGCACCGGCCAGCAGCGGCGTGACGTTCATGCCCATGTTCGCCAGTGCGACGATGGCGGCGATGATGAAAATGGTCACGAACAGCACGTTGCGGATCAACGGCATCATGGTCTGGGCGCGGGCATTGGCCAGGCCTTTGCGCGAGCGCGTCAGGGCGTGGTGGATCGCGGTGTCGCTGAGGATCCAGATCAGCCAGGCAAACAATAGCGTACCGCCCAGGCCGAACAGCTTGACGCTGATTTCATGGCCGTCGCCTTCGGTAAACCGAATCAAGGAAAGGCCCCACACCCGCAGGCCCAACTCGATAAACGCCAGCCACACCAGCAGATGGGCGAGGGTGTAGAAAAAACTCTTCAGGCGCTCGGAATACAGTGCATGACGCTTGTGCCCGCGCTGCGGCTTGAGCGCATGGCGACGCACCAGGCCGTTGATCACCATGCACAACACCAACAGCACCGTGCACAGCAGCGACTGGCGCAGGGCGGTGCTGGTGTCGCCGGCTGACAGGAAGGTGGCGAACAGCGAAATGCCCACCAGCAACAACGCCGGCAGGTACCAGAAGGTACCGATAATCGAGAGGGTGTCGCTGAGGGCGCGGCGAGTGAGGCGGCGCGACAGCGGCTGGTTGCGGATCAGGTGCGCAATCGGCCGGCGAAAGCGCAGGATGAACACACCGGTGGAGAGGGCCGCCATCACATTGGCCACGGTCGCGGCGGTGTGGGCCAGGTGCGGTCCCAGGGATTGCATCATGCGCGGGTCGCTCAGGGCTTCGCCGAAGGCGGCGAAACTGCCGATCAGCCACAGCGGGCGAAAGGCCTGGTGGCGCAGGATGTACAGCGCACGATGGCGGTGCGGACCGTCGAGCAGGGAGAACGCAATCACGCAGATCGCCGAAAAACAGGTGCCCACCACCAGCGCATAGGCCAGCACCATCGCCAGGGATTTGCCCAGGGACGAAGGCAGGGCGTAGCTCAGGTACACGGTGATGACCAGGGCGATCAGCCACGGCCCGAGTTTGCGCAGGGCGAAGCGCAGCATGTCCCAGGTGCGTGGATGTTGCGGCAATTCTTCGGGCAGGCCGAAACGTTCGCGCACGCGGTGGCTGAGCCAGATCAGCGCGGCGGCCAGCAGGCTCCACACCGCCAGGATCAAGGCAAAGCCGAAAATGATCGGCAGCCATTCGCTGGCTGGCAGCATCAGGGCTTCAAGTTCGTCCTTGGCCTGGTCGACTTCATCGGACCAGCGCCCCAGTGGGCTGTCGCTGCCGGAGAATTGCTGTTCCAGGCCTGACAGCGTACTGCCGATCAAGCCGAGCACGCCTTGCTCGGCGACCGGCTGGGCCTTTTGCGTCGCGGCGCGCAGCTTTTTCAGGTCGCTGAGCAACTGGGTGCGCTGCTGGTCGTTCTCCAGGGTCTTGATCACCTCGTCCAGCGATTGCCCCAAGGGCACCTCGGCCTGCGGTTGGGGCTTGCTGGAGCCTGCGAGTAACCCGGGCAGGCCCGCCGCGTGGGCGGGCGAGGTCGGCAGCAGAATGAGCAGGGCGAGCAGCAGGCAACAGGGCAGGGCAAACAGACGGGAAAGCACGAGGCGGTCAACCTTGGAGACGACGAATTGACCGAGTGTACGAGGGCGCTATGCCAGATGCGAGTGCAATTGTCATTCGGCCAGCTTGGCCAGGATTTTGTACACCACGGTGCCCAGAATCAGCAGCATGCCGATCCACATGCCGAATACGCCCAGAGGCTTGTCGCGAAAGTTGAAGCCTACCGCCAGCAGGATCATGCCGATCAGGATGGGAATCAGCATGGCGTGGAACGAGGACATGGGGATCATGGAGCGACGGCCTTGTCTGAGGGGAATATCGACCAGTCTAGGTCGGATTGCGCAAAGTGCAGGTGATGCAGGTCAGGGGGATGCAAAACCAATGTGGGAGGGGGGTGTCCCCTCCCACCTACAGGCAGTCCTGGTTTCAGGGCAGGTCGTGGCTGGCGTAGAACGCGCCCAACACCTTCACCAAATGCGCCAGGTCATGGCTGCCGCACAGTTCACGGATCGAATGCATGGCAAACGTCGGCAGGCCGATGTCCACGGTGCGCACGCCCAGGTGGCTGGCGGTGATCGGGCCGATGGTCGAGCCGCAGCCCATGTCGCTGCGCACCACGAAGCTCTGCACCGGCACTTCCTGGGCCATGCACAGGTGGCGGAAGAAACCGGCGGTTTCGCTGTTGGTGGCGTAGCGCTGGTTGCTGTTGACCTTGATCACCGGGCCGGCGTTGAGCTTGGGGCCGTGGTTGGCGTCGTGCTTGTCGGCGTAGTTAGGGTGCACGCCGTGGGCGTTGTCGGCCGACACCAGCAGGGATTTCTGGATGGTGCGCACGAATTCATCACCTTCGGGCAACAGGCGACGCAGGGTCTGCTCCAGCATCGGGCCATCGGCGCCACAGGCCGAGCAGGAGCCGACTTCTTCGTGGTCGTTGCACACCAGCACGCAGGTTTCCTCGCTGTCGCTGGTCAGCAGGGCCTGCAGACCGGCGTAGCACGACAGCAGGTTGTCCAGGCGCGCGCCGGCGATGAAGTCGCCGTTGAGCCCGATCACCGCGGCGCTCTGGGTGTCGTAGAAGCTCAACTCATAATCGAGTACGACGTCGGCATTGAGCCCGTGTTCGCGGGCCAGTTGGTCGGTGAGCACGGCGCGGAAGTCTACGCGCTCGTCACCGGCGAACTGCGCCAGGATCGGCGGCAGCTCGGTCTGGGCATTGATCGCCCAGCCCTGGTTGGCTTCGCGATTGAGGTGGATGGCCAGGTTAGGGATGATCGCGATCGGCAGTTTGAAGTCGATCAATTGGCTTTCGACCTTGCCATCGCGGCGGAAGGTCACGCGCCCGGCCAGCGACAGGTCGCGGTCGAACCACGGTGCCAGCAGGGCACCGCCGTAGACTTCCACGCCCAACTGCCAGAAGCCCTGGCGTTGCAATTCCGGCTGCGGCTTGACCCGCAGGCACGGGCTGTCGGTATGGGCGCCAACCAGGCGAATGCCGCCCTGCAGTGGTGAATGGCGGCCGAGTTTGAAGGCGATGATCGAGGAGTCGTTACGGGTGAGGTAGTAGCGCCCGTTGGCTTCGGTGGTCCAGGTTTCGCGCTCGTCGAGACGCTGGTAACCGGCCGCTTCCAGGCGCTGGGCCAGGGCGGCGGTGGCATGAAAAGGAGTAGGGGAGGCCTTGAGAAAGTCGATCAGGCCTTGATTCAACGCTTCGCGCATAAATAGCTCCAGACAGCAATGCGCGGAGTTTACCGTTCGATGGCGGCAAGTGCACATAACAAATGTGGGAGAAGGCTTGCCCCTGATTGCAGTGTGTCAGTCAGTACATCTGTCACTGATACGCCGTCATCGGGGGCAAGCCCCCTCCCACATTTGCCTGTGTTGACCACTTAAAAGGGTGCAGGGCACTCGAAGCGCAGGCGCTCGCCGCTTTGCGGATGGGTAAAGCTGAGCATGCTCGCGTGCAGGCACAGGCGCGGCCACGCAGCCAGGGCTTGTTCGTGGGCGTACAGGCCATCCCCCAACAGAGGGTGG
Organism: Pseudomonas sp. lyk4-R2A-8; assembly: GCF_030209095.1. Taxonomy (NCBI): domain Bacteria; kingdom Pseudomonadati; phylum Pseudomonadota; class Gammaproteobacteria; order Pseudomonadales; family Pseudomonadaceae; genus Pseudomonas; species Pseudomonas sp. lyk4-R2A-8. Next base: position 107,840 of record NZ_JARVSS010000004.1, on the reverse strand, counting down.
CCGATGGATAGCATATGCACACGCAATTGGTGCGAGCGTCCGGTGATGGGTGTCAGCTCGACGCGGCACCAGTCGCCGCAGCGCTCCAGCACCTTCCAGAAGGTCAGTGCATGCTTGCCGAATTCGTGGTCCACCACATGCCGGGGCTTGGTGGGTGGGTCGTAGCGCAGGGGCAGGTCGATGCTGCCGCTGTCCAGCGTCGGTTGGCCCCAGGCCAGGGCAGTGTAGGCCTTTTCGGTTTCACGGTCGTGAAACTGGCGCGACAGCTCGCGATGAGTATCCGCGTCGCGGGCCAGCAGGATAATGCCCGAGGTTTCCCAGTCCAGCCGGTGGACGATGCGAGCTTCAGGGTAGCCGTTTTCCTGCAGGCGCGTGATCAGGCAATCCTTGTTGTCGTCGGCGCGCCCAGGCACCGAGAGCAGCAGGGTCGGCTTGTTCACCACCAGGACAGCGGCGTCCTGGTAAAGGATATGAATGTTGGACAACGGCATTAAACAGCCTCGTAACAAACGCCAACGGCGGCTGGGCCACCCGGCTCCCGCGAAGGGAGCCGAATGACCGAGCCGCCGTGGCGACCGCCCGTTCGATCAACGATCGGGCAGGGTGATATTGAGTTCCAGAATCGAGCAGCTGCCGTCGTTTTCCAGGGCGACATGCACGTCATCGTTGCCGATATTGACGTACTTGCGGATCACCTCGACCAGTTCCTTCTGCAAGGCTGGCAGGTAATCCGGGGTGCTGCGTTGGCCGCGTTCGTGCGCCACGATGATCTGTAGACGCTCTTTCGCGACCGACGCGGTGCTTGGCTTTTTGTTGGCGCGAAAGAAGTCGAGAAATTTCATTGTTCAATTGCCTCCAAAGATACGCTCGAAGAATCCCTTCTTCTTGACATCGAGGAAGCGATGTTCCACGGACTTGCCCAGCAGGCGATCGACCGCATCGCTGTACGCCTGGCCGGCGTCGCTCTGGTCATCGAGGATCACCGGAACACCCTGGTTGGAGGCCTTGAGCACCGCTTGGGATTCTGGAATCACGCCCAGCAGGGTCACGGCAAGGATTTCCTTCACGTCTTCAACGCCGAGCATTTCGCCGTTGCTGACGCGCTCAGGGTTGTAGCGGGTGAGCAGCAAGTGCTCCTTGATCGGGTCCTGGCCTTCTTCGGCGCGCTTGGATTTGCTGGCCAGCAGGCCGAGCATGCGGTCCGAGTCACGTACCGAGGAGACTTCCGGGTTGGTCACGACGATGGCTTCGTCGGCGAAATACATCGCCAGGTGCGCGCCGGTCTCGATACCCGCAGGGGAATCGCAGACCACGTATTCGAAGGTTTCCTTCAGCTCGGCAAGAACTTTGCCTACGCCTTCCTTGGTCAGCGCGTCTTTGTCGCGGGTCTGGCTGGCGGCCAGCACGTACAGGTTCTCAAGACGCTTGTCCTTGATCAGAGCCTGTTGCAGGTTGGCTTCGCCGTTGACCACGTTGACGAAGTCGTACACCACGCGGCGTTCGCAGCCCATGATCAGGTCGAGGTTACGCAAACCCACGTCGAAGTCGACGATGACTGTCTTGTGGCCGCGCAACGCGAGACCGGTACCGATAGCGGCGCTGGTGGTGGTCTTACCCACACCACCCTTGCCGGATGTAACCACGAGAATCTTGGCCAAGGTGTTTCACCCCTAAGGAAAAAGGACTTTTCAGCCCCTGAAAAACATCTCTTGAAACTCGCTGCAGGCGGACAGCCCTTGTAGGAAAAAAGCTGTGGCTCCCATGGGGAACGCCAGCTTTCAGTTATTCCTACGCAAGTCTTGCCGGTTTCGCTGTGCTATCAGAGTCTAGAGATGCTTGGAAAATGCGGCAGTATCCGTTAAAGGCGGACGATGTTCAACACATCGCCCGACAGGCTTATCTGCACCCCGGCGCCCCACAGCGGATCGCGGCGCAAATCTTCGGAAACCTTGTACTGGCCGGCGATGGACACCAGTTCAGCGGTCAACTGCTGACAGAAAATACGGGCCTTGGTGTCACCCTTGATCCCGGCGAGGGCGCGTCCGCGCATCGGGCCGTATACATGGATATTGCCATCGGCGAGAAGTTCCGCGCCGGGGCTGACGGAGGAGACGATCACCAGGTCGCCGCCCTGGGCGTAAATCTGCTGCCCGCCGCGTACGGGCGTGGTGATGATCTTTGTAGGCTTGATCGTCGGCTCGGGTGGTTTTTCCGGTTTTTTCTTCAGCTCGCCTTCGGTCGGATCGAGCGGTCGCTCGCGTGCACCCGAGGGTGGCAGTACTGGCAGTTCAATAGCGATTGCCGCGGCAATGTCTTCGATCCGGCTGGCCCGGATGGCCAGGGTGCGCAGGCCATGGGAGCGGCACACGCGCATCAGGCCGGGCAGGTCGATGGCGCCTTGACCGGCGGGCAGTTTGTCCAGGGCCAGCACCAGCGGGGCGTTGTTGAAGAAGTTGGGGGCCAGGGCGACCTTGGCGGCGAGCTGGCGGTCCAGGGCCTCGAGGTCGTTGTGCGCCAGTTCCAGCACGGTGATGGCGAGCATGCTGCCTTTCAACTGGAACACGGGATCTTGGTCTAGCGGTTCGGTTTGGCTCATGGTCGGCATAAAGCGGCTTGTCACGAAAAGTGTCGAGACTTATAACGAGAACACTCACCCGCCGCAAGCCGAGTCGAACCGTTGTAGAATGCGCGGCCCTTGTCTTTACCGGAATCTGTAATGGATCGCCCGCGTTTTCGAGCTGTATTTTTTCACCCGCGATTTTGGCTGTTATGGCTGGGACTCGGCCTGCTCTGGCTGGTGACCCAATTGCCGTACCGCGCGCTGCTGGCCATTGGTCGGCTGCTGGGCGCGGGCATGTACCGTGTGGCCGGCGAGCGCCGCCGCATTGCCGCACGCAACCTGGAGCTGTGCTTCCCGGAAAAATCCGCCGAGGAGCGCAAGCGGCTGCTCAAAGAGAACTTCGCATCCACCGGCATCGCCTTCTTTGAAATGGCCATGAGCTGGTGGTGGTCGCGCCAGCGCCTGGCGCGGCTGGCCCATGTCGAGGGCCTGCAACACCTCAAGCAGGCGCAGTTGGACGGCAAGGGCGTGATCCTGATGGCCCTGCATTTCACCACCCTGGAAATCGGCGCGGCGCTGCTCGGCCAGAAGCACACCATCGACGGCATGTACCGCGAGCATGGCAACGCGTTGTTCGACTATGTCCAGCGCCGTGGCCGCGAGCGGCATAACCTCGACTCCCTGGCGGTGGAACGCGAAGACGTGCGCGGCATGCTCAAGCTGCTGCGCGCCGGCCGCGCCATCTGGTATGCACCGGACCAGGACTACGGCGCCAAGCAAAGCATTTTTGTGCCGCTGTTCGGCATTCAGGCCGCCACCGTCACTGCCACCAGCAAGTTCGCCCGCCTGGGTAAGGCGCTGGTGGTGCCGTTCACCCAGGAGCGCCTGGCCGATGGCAGTGGCTATCGCCTGGTGATCCACCCGCCGCTGGCTGACTTCCCCGGTGACAGCGATGAGGTCGACTGCCTGCGCATCAACCAGTGGATCGAAGCCTGCGTGCGTGAATGCCCCGAGCAATACCTATGGACCCACCGCCGCTTCAAGAGCCGGCCGGCGGGTGAACCGAAACTGTACGAAAAACGCCGTCGATAAGACCGACCTTTCCCCACATGGAGTGACGCGATGCGCCCAGCTGAACCGGTTACAGGCTTGATTCTTTCCGGCGGCGGGGCGCGAGCGGCGTATCAGGTGGGGGTACTGGCGGGGATTGCCGAGCTGTTGCCGCCGGGGGCGCCCAACCCGTTTCCGGTGATCGTCGGCACGTCGGCCGGGGCGATCAATGCCGTGAGCCTGGCCAGTGGCGCCATGGATTTTCGCGCGTCCATCGAGCGCCTGACCGCGTTCTGGCAGGGCTTTCGCAGCCACCTGGTGCTGCGCAGCGATTGGCCCGGCGTGGCGCGCCAGGCCGGGCGCTTCCTGATTCACAGCCTGTTGGGTCTGGGCCGCCAGGTGCCGGTGGCGCTGCTCAACAGCTCGCCATTGCGTGACCTGTTGCAGGACAAGCTGCACCTGCCGGGGATCGATGAAGCCATTCGGCAAAAGCACCTGCATGCGGTGGCGGTCACAGCCTTTGGCTATGAGTCCGGGCAAGCCGTGACCTTCTACCAGGGCGGCGGCACCATTGACGCCTGGCTGCGCCATCGACGCATCGGCGTGCCGACCCAACTGACGGTTGAGCACCTGCTCGCCAGTTCGGCGATCCCGCTGCTGTTTGCCCCGGTGAAGCTCGACCAGGAATATTTCGGGGACGGTGCGGTGCGCCAGTCGGCGCCCATCAGCCCGGCACTGCACCTGGGTGCCAGTCGCGTGCTGGTGGTTGGCGTCAGCGGCAACCCGCGTGGCAACGAGCCGGTCGTGCAGCGCGTCTACACCGGGCAGCAACCGACCTTGGCGCAGATTGGCGGGCACATGCTCAACAGCACCTTCATCGACAGCCTGGAAAGCGATATCGAATTGCTGGAACGCCTCAATCAGTTCAGCCATCTGCAACCGGCCGACAGCGCGGCGCGCGGTCTGGCGCCGGTGGAGGTGCTGGTGATCGCCCCCAGCCAGCCCATCGACGAAATCGCCGCGCGGCATCGCCAGGAAATGCCGGCGGCGTTGCGTGTGTTCCTGCGCGGGCCGGGTGCGACCAAGACCAGCGGGGCAGGGGTGCTGAGCTACTTGTTGTTCGAGGCGGGGTATTGCAGCGAATTGATCGAGTTGGGCAGGAAAGATGCGCTGGCCAAGCGTGAAGAGATCACCCGGTTCCTGGGTTTGCAGCCTGTCTGACTGTGGGAGGGGCGAGCCCCTCTCACACGCGCACCTGCGGTGTTCGATCAGAAGTGATACTTGACCAGGAAGCTCGCCGTGTCCTGAGTCGTCTTGAACGCGCCGGAATCTTCGATGCCGTACTTGTTCTTCCAGTAGTCGTATTCGAAACCGACGTACAGCTGTTTCTCGCCCCAGTTCATGGCCTTGCCCAGGTCGTATTTGACCTGAGGGTTGAAGTGCAGGTTGGCGTGGTAGGTGCCGCGGGCGTTCTTGTCGTTGTCCACTACCCAGTCCATGAAGCCGTCGATCAGGATGTTCGAGTTGCCCACCGGGATCGTGTACGACCATACCGGGGTGATCTGCCACACGCCGTCACCTGGCCGATTGCCTTCGGTCTGGCGCTGGTAGAAGTTCAACTGGAAGTAATCGAAACCGGGGATGTTCAAATCGAAGCCGGGGCCGACCAGGTACGACTCGTTGTCGCCTTCGCCGAACTCGTACGTCATCGCCAGCAATACGTCTTTTATCGGGCCGAAGGACAAGTCCTGGTCGAAAATCTTGCCGAACGACAAGCGCGGGCTGAACTCACCGTAGTAGGTGTTCGGGCCGACGTTGCCGTCTTCCTTGCCGTTGTAAAAGATGCGGTCGAGGAAGAAGAAGTTGTCGCCGTACTTCCACGCGTCGGCATGTTCGAACGTGACTGTCTGCTGGATCTGCGGGTTGACGGTGAAGTTCTTGCCCCACAAATACGTCAGGCTGTTGTTCTGCCACTGCAACAAGTCACCGGCCACGGCCTGGCCGCCGGCCAGCAGGGATCCCGCCAGTACCAGGCCTTTGAACATAGGTTTCATTCGGTTGCTCCCGAGTTAAAGTTTTATGTTTTTCTTTTAGTGCAGGTGCTCTGATGCGGCGCCTTTGGTTCGCTGTGAATATCGTCTGATCGGTCAGCTTTTATGGGTTTAGCAAGAGCCGCGCCAACGCGTTGAAGAGCAATCGATTCGAGCGGGCGCGGAGAATACTGATAACCCTGCCTGGCCTCAAGCGCGCTGTTACAGGGCGTACAGCGCGATGATGGGGCATTCAGGTGTGCGCGTGCTCGACCACCGCTCGCTCGGCGCCCCCGAGGATGTTGAACAGCACATTCAACGACAACGCGCTGAGGGTGGCCATGGCGATGCCGCTGTGAGTGATCGGGCTCATCCACAGCGGCAGTTGGGCGAAGAACTCCGGGCGCACCACGGGAATCAGCCCCATGCCGATGCTCACCGCCACCAGCAACTGGTTGCGGCGGTCGGCGATATCGGCTTCCTGCAGAATCTTGATGCCGGTGGCCGCCACCATGCCGAACATGGCAATCGCCGCGCCGCCCAGCACCGCCGGCGGAATCGACGCCACCAGGTAAGCGGCTTTGGGCAACAGGCTGAGCACGATCAGAAACGCCCCGGCCATGATCGTCACCGAGCGGCAGCGCACGCCGGTCATCTGCACCAGGCCGATGTTTTGGGCGAACGAGGAATGGGTGAAGGTGTTGAAGAACCCGGCCACGAACGACGCGCCGGCGTCGCACAGCAGGCCACGACGCAGCATCTTTGGCGTGACCTCGCGGTCGGTGATCTTGCCCAGCGCCAGGAACATCCCGGTGGACTCAACGAAGATGATCACCACCACCAGGCACATCGACAGAATCGGCGCCAACTCGAAAGTGGGCATGCCGAAATGCAGCGGCGTCACCACCTGCACCCACGGTGCCAGCGCCAGGCCGCTGAGGTCGACCATACCGAGGACGCCGCACAGGGCGTAACCCAGGCCCATGCCGATCAGCACCGAGATATTGACCCAGAAGCCTCGCATAAAGCGGTTGATCAGCAGGATGGTGGCCAGCACCAACGCGGCAATCGTCAGGTAGATGGGGGCGCCGAAGGTGGCCGCCGCGCTGCCGCCACCGGCCCAGTTCACGGCCACCGGGAACAGCGACAGGCCGATGGCGGTGATCACGGTGCCGGTCACCAGCGGTGGGAAAAAGCGCACGACCTTGGACATGAACGGCGCGATCAGCATGCCGAAGAACCCGGCGGCGATGGTGGCGCCGAAGATCCCCTGCAAGCCGATACCGGGCATGCCGGCCATGGCGACCATGCTGCCGACGGCGGCGAAACTGGCGCCCATCATCACCGGCAGGCGAATGCCCAGAGGGCCGATGCCGAACGACTGCACCATGGTGGCGACGCCGGCCACCAGCAGGTCGGCGTTGATCAGAAAGGCGATTTCTTCACGGCTCAGGCCGGCGGCCTGGCCAATGATCAGAGGCACGGCGACGGCGCCGCCGTACATCAACAAGACGTGTTGCAGGCCGACCAGAATCAGTTGCAAGAGGGGCAGCCGCACCATGGCGGGCGCGGCAGGAGTCTGCGGTTCTAACGGGGACATGCAACACCTCGAATCTTTTTTATTTTTGTATTGTGTGGAACGCAATCTCTAAACCACTGCAAGTCACCTGTGGGAGGGGGCAAGCCCCCTCGCACATTTTGGAGTTGCACCAGGCTGTTAGTTGGTATGCGCCCCCTGGTTGATCCAGGTGCCGATCAGATCGCGCTCCTGCTGGGTCATCTGGGTAATGTTGCCCAGCGGCATGATCTGGCTCGCCACGGCCTGGGCCTGGATGCGCGCCGCCTGCTGCTGGATCTGCGCCGGTGTATCGAACATCACGCCGGCCGGCGCGGTGCTGAACAGCGGGCTGGTGGGCTTGGCCGAATGGCATACGGCGCAGCGCTCCTGGATCACCCCATGCACCTTGTCGAAATCCACCGTCGCCTGGGCTGGCGCAGGCGCAGGCGCCGGTGCCGCAGCAGGCGCGGCGGGCTTGGCACCACCGCCCAGGGCGGTTTCCGGCAGTGGCTGGTACTCGATGGCCGCCGGTGCCTTGGCCACTTCCGCGACCGGCTTGGGACCGGTCACATACGCCAGGCAAATCATCGCCAACGCGCCCACCGGCAGGGTCCATGCGTATTTCTGACTGTTGTGCCGGGTGTTGAAGTAATGCCGCACCAACACCGCCGCCACCGCGATACCGGCCAGGATCAGCCAGTTGTAGTGGCTGCCGTAGGTGCTCGGGAAGTGGTTGCTGATCATGATGAACAGCACCGGCAAGGTGAAGTAGTTGTTATGGCGCGAGCGCAGCAGGCCCTTGGCCGGCAAGGCCGGATCGGGTGTGCGGTTCTCGGCGATGGCCGCCACCAGCGCGCGTTGTGCCGGCATGATGATGCGGAACACGTTGCCCACCATGATGGTGCCGATCACCGCGCCTACGTGCAGGTAAGCGCCGCGCCCACTGAACACTTGGCTGAAGCCATACGCGGCGCCAATCAACAGCACGAACAGGATGAAGCCGAGCAGGGCAGGGCGCTTGCCCAGGGCCGAGTCGCAGAGGAAGGAGTAGATAAACCAGCCGACGAACAGCGAGCCGATGCCCAGCAACACGCCTTGCGGACCACTGAGGCTGCTGCCCGGCGCCAGCAGGTACAAGGTCGGGTTGGAGTAGAACACCACACACAGCAGCGCGACGCCCGACATCCAGGTGAAATAGGCTTCCCATTTGAACCAGTGCAGGTTGTCCGGCATGGTCGGCGGGGCCAGTTTGTATTTTTCCAGGTGGTAGATGCCGCCACCGTGGATCGCCCACAAGTCGCCGGCCAGGCCGTCCTTGGGGTTGACGCGGTTGAGGTTGTTTTCCAGCCAGACGAAGTAGAACGAAGCGCCGATCCAGGCGACGCCAGTGATCATGTGAACCCAGCGCACGCTCAGGTTCAGCCATTCCAACAGATGTGCTTCCACAGTCTTTACCTCTCGCCTGTCACCCTTGTTGTCGGGTGATCCGGCCTTCTCTTATTGGTGGGGGGCGAGGATCAACCGCTCATCCTCTTGGAAAAAATGCTCATCGCAGTTATTGCCTGTGCCACTGCGATCAACCACCAGGAAGTCATCCCGCTTTTCGATCGTCAGCACCGGGTGGTGCCAGACGCCGCGATGGTAATTAATGCCCTGCCTGCCGTTGGTGACGAAGGCGCGGACCAAGCCTGATACAGGTACATCGCCAAGTGGCGCGACCACGATCAGAAAGGGGTTGCCGAGCAGCGGAATGAAAGCCTGGCTGCCCAGCGGGTGTCTCTCCAGCATGCACACGGTCAGCGGCATGTCCTGCGCGTCGGCGCGGAAGATGCTGATGATGGCGTGGTCTTCCGGCTTCGCGGTTTCGACCGTGGCCAATTTGTGAAAGCGCATGGTCGACCCGTTGTTGATCATGAAGTGATCGCTGCCGTCGGTTTCGATAACGTCTCCGAAAGGGGCGAAGGCTTCTTTGGTCAGGGGTTCGATCATCAGTGTGCGCATGGCTGTCTTCTTATCCGAGTTCTGTGTTGTCTGGTCTATTGCTATCGCGGGCAAGCCCGTTCCCACAGGGGAATGCATTCCAAATGTGGGAGCGGGCTTGCCCGCGATTGGGTTCACCGCTTATTTAGCGACCTTGCCCAGCACGCGCAGGCGGCTTACACCCCCATCCGGGAACACGTTGAGGCGGATGTGGGTAATCGGCCCCAGCGCCTTGATCTGCTCGGCAAAGGTATGTTCGGCGTGCATTTCCAGCTTCTGCGCCGGCAGCAGTTCGCGCCAGAACAGCGACTGGGTTTCGATCTGGCTGTCGGTGCCGCCTTTCACGAAAGCACCCTGGATCGAGCAGGTGTCCGGGTAGTTGCCCTTGAAGTGCAGGGTGTCGACGATGATTTTTTCGATCTCGCCCGGATGACCCAGGGCGACAATCACCCAGTCATTGCCTGGCGTGCGGCGACGCGCGGTTTCCCAGCCATCGCCCATGTTGATGCCACGGCCTGGGTTGAGGATGTTGCTCATGCGGCCGAAGTGTTCGTCGGAGCACGCCAGGGCGCGACCGCCGTTGAGCGCCGCCGCCAGGTCGACTTGTTCGTTGTCGCCCACCGCCGACCAGTCGCGGAACGGCACGCCGTACACACGCAGACGCGCCACGCCGCCATCCGGGTAGATGTTGAAACGCAAGTGGCTGAACGCCTGGTCGTTGTTGATCTCGTGGTAGTGGTGGCTGTTGCCCTGCAGCTCGACGGCCGACAGTACTTCGGTCCACTGGGTATTTGCGTCCGGCTCGCCGGAGGCCAGGAAGCAGGCTTCCAGGGAGGCCGACGGCGGGTAGTTGCCGGTGAAGAATGAAGTGTCGATGTCCACGCCCTTGATCGAACCCGGCACGCCCAGGCGGATCACTGCGCTGTCGTAACCTTCGAAGCGTTTGCGGCGCGACTCCCAGCCGTCCATCCACTTGCCGTTGTCATCGAACACGCCCTCCTTCCACACGGCCGGGGTCGGCTGGAACAAGCGGTTGGCGTCGGCGAACCAGTCATCGGTTACGGAGATGATCTTGGTGCCCAAGCGGGCGTCGGCCAGGTTGACGAACTTTTCGAAAGGTACGGGTTGCGCTTTCATTCTTCTTGTCTGCCTTAGATAGAGTGGCTGGGGATGGTGTTTAGAGGGTCAGTAAACGGAACAACGCGATCTTGTTGATCTCGTCCAGGGCGCACTTGAACTCGGTGTCTGCCGAATTGTGGATGCGCGTTTCGAACGCGGCGAGGATCTGATGCCGGTTGCTGCCTTTTACCGCCATGATGAAGGGAAACTTGAACTTGGCTTTGTAGGCCTCATTCAGCTCGGTGAAGCGCGAGAACTCTTCGGCCGTGCATTGGTGAATACCCGCGCCCGCTTGTTCATCGGTGCTGGCTTGGGTCAGTTGGCCCTGGACGGCAGCTTTTCCGGCCAGGTCGGGGTGAGCATTGATCAGCGCCAGTTGCGAGGCGTGATCAGCACTCAACAGGATATCGCTCATGCGCTGGTGCAGGGTTTCGATCTGATCGATCGACGCGTCCTGGCCCAGGTCGAAGGCCTTTTCGGCCACCCATGGCGAGTGTTCGTAGATATCGGCAAAGGCCTGCACGAAAGCATCACGGCTCAAGGTCGAGGGTTGCAGGGTTCGGAACGCAGTCATTTCGCCGCTCCCTTGTAAGGGTGAGTGGCTTGCCAGTGACGGGCGATGTCGACGCGGCGGGTGAACCACACCTGTTCGTGGCTTTTGGCGTATTCGATAAAGCGTTTGAGCGAGGCCAGGCGCGCCGGGCGACCGATCAGACGGCAATGCAGGCCGATGGAGAGCATTTTCGGCGCTTCGGCGCCTTCGGCATAAAGCACGTCGAACGCATCCTTGAGGTACTCGAAAAAGTCATCGCCCTTGTTGAACCCCTGCACCTGGGTGAAGCGCATGTCGTTGGTGTCCAGCGTGTAGGGGATCACCAGGTGCGGCTTGCCGGTGGGGGTGTTCGGTTCCCAGTAAGGCAGGTCGTCGTCGTAGGTGTCGCAGTCATAGAGAAAGCCGCCTTCCTCCATCACCAGCCGCCGGGTGTTGGGGCCGGTGCGCCCGGTGTACCAGCCCAGTGGCCGTTCACCGGTCAGTTCGGTAAGGATGCGGATGGCTTCGAGCATATGCTCGCGTTCCTGCGCTTCGTCCATGTACTGGTAGTCGATCCAGCGGTAACCGTGGCTGCAGATCTCGTGACCGGCGGCGACCATGGCGCGGATCACGTCCGGGTGACGCTGGGCGGCCATGGCCACGGCGAAGATGGTCAGCGGGATATCGAATTGTTTGAACAACTTAAGGATGCGCCACACCCCCGCACGGCTGCCGTATTCATACAGCGACTCCATGCTCATGTTGCGCTCGCCTTGCAGCGGCTGGGCCGAGACCATTTCCGAAAGGAACGCCTCCGACTCTTTATCGCCGTGCAAAATGTTGCGTTCACCGCCCTCTTCGTAGTTGAGTACGAACGACAAGGCAATGCGCGCCTTGCCCGGCCAGTGGGGATGAGGAGGGTTACTGCCGTAACCGATCAGGTCGCGTGGGTAGTCAGCGCTCACTGCAGTCTTCCTTCTTGTGCGTGGTAGCGAGTGTGTGGCGGCCAGCGGAAAGACTGGGTGGCGTCACAGCGATGGGCTGATTGTATACAACTTGATAGCCACTTTGTAAGCCTGTATTTCCGCATTTTTTCCAGACCGCTTGCACAGCTTAGCACTGCAAGAAACTTGCCCGGTCGGTCAGTAAATGTCTAAAAGGTCGTTCAAAAGCGAGGATTACCAAGAATTCAAACACCAGCACTGGGCCAAGCGGCGCAGGCTGAAATTTGTCATTTTTATTGTGTACAATTTTCGTTGAAAGTGTCTTAATCAGCCATCGCCACGTTTTTCTCGCCCTGAAAAAGTGCGGCCTCATTGACCTGACTGAACGGAGCCCCGACCCATGGGACGACTGACCACACACGTACTCGACGCGGCCCACGGCTGCCCCGGCAGCGCCATCAAGGTCGAACTGTACCGCGTCGAAGGCACGCAACTGGAACTGGTGGCCACTGCGGTGACCAACAGCGACGGCCGTTGTGACGCGCCGCTGCTGCAAGGCGACGACTATCGCAGCGGCGTCTACCAAGTGCAGTTCAGCGCGGGCGACTACTACCGCGCCCGCGGCGTGCAACTGCCGCAGCCGGCCTTTCTGGACGTAGTGGTGCTGCGTTTCGGCATCAGCGCCGAACAGGATCACTACCATGTGCCCTTACTGATTTCGCCTTACAGCTACTCGACCTATCGCGGTAGCTGAGTCGTCACCGCGCATCACCCCCAAAGCTCTTCGTTGGTTTCGCCCGCCCACACTGCGGGCTTTTTTTCTTTCGTCACACATTCAACTATCTAGCGCCCCTTGAGGCGCTGCGGTGCATAGGCTTGGCCTTTTCATCATAGAGACGAAAACGCTATGTCCTCACCGCCCTTCAGCCTGTCACCACCCGACGGCGCTGATTCCGACGCCGCGGTCGAAGCAGCGTCGCAGTTCATTCGCGACCAGTTGACCCGACGAGTCAACACCTGCGCCCATCCCAGCCGCCTGATAAATCAGATCGGTCTTGCCGAGCGCCGTTGCCGAGAGTCGACCCAAGCCCTCTCTCGTCTGATAGGGCGTTCGCCCAAGGTGTTGACGGTGATCCGCGCAGAGCTGCGCAAAGCGTTCGAGGTTGACCCCGACCGCCTGTTGTTTACTGAGACCAAGGCGCCTGGGGTGGTCCACAAAGTGGACAGTTTGACGGAGCGGGCTTTGTTGCTGCTGGTGCTGCCTTCGGTGTCGATCAATGTCAATCAATTTACCGTCCTGAGCATCGAAGGAGAGCCGCAACGTCGGTTGCCGTATACACCGCTGCAAGTGCTGCGACGAGTTATCGCAATGCGGCTTTTCGAGCGCCTGGCCCACGCGGTGAGCGATTATTGGGACACGCCGGCCCAGGGTTCCTGGCGCACACGGCGGGAGCGTTGGGTCGATTTATACACGCAGCTGTTCGCCGATCAGGCGTTTATGGCGCGCCAACTTGATGAACTGTCAAGTGCAGGTATTGCCATGGTAAAGGCGCTGATCGATGCGCCGACCGCCGAGGCGCGCCAGCGCGCGGGCGGTGACTGGGCCAGTGTGCGCGTGGCTCAGTTGATGTGGCCAGGTACCTCGGCGGTAGCGATCCCGGGCGCACTGCACCTCTATCGTGAAGGCGACCCGGTGGATGCGCCCCATGTTATTCACCTGCCGGGTGCGGCGCGCAATTTCTACGAGTATCGCTCTTTCGCAAGCCTTCAGTGCGGCTTGCTGGAGCTGGAATCGTCTCGGCTCCACGACCTGTGGCAGTGCCTGCCGTTAAACCGTCGTAACGGGTTATGCAGGCCTGCTGACTTGTCGGCAGCCTCCACGGTCATGCGCGGCCTTGAGGTGATGAGCAATGCGTTAGAACTGGGCGCGCAGGCCTTGCTCACAGGGCAATCGAGCAACGAATTGGCCTGTGCGGTCAGTGTCAACCACGCGCACGTGTTTTCCAGTGATCGGCCCCGGCCACCGCCGCTGGACGCCGTGCGTCTGCTCGCATACGCGGAGGGGTTCAGGAAGCAAATGGTCGGCAGCGCTCGACTCGGTGCCCTTGGCGATCAATTGCTTGATTGGGATCATCGACGACGGCGCGCGGAAATTATCTTCGCCAGTACCACGTCCGGGCTGGCCTTGCGCACCGTACAGGAACGGGCAAAGCGCTACGAACAACGGGTGCTTGCGTTGCTTGACCCCTCCGACCCAGGCGCCGACACGCCGACCTATCAGGCGCTCACGACGCTGGTGGAACAGCTTAAGGCCCATACGCAGGCGTTGGACACGTTGATGAAGGGCGCGCGGGCCCGCTTGCTCGAGCTGGGTTTTTGGGCTGAGCGCCCAGGCGGTGCGTGGACTGCGCGGCGTGTGACGTTGTTCATGAACGCGCAAACCGAGGCCCTGCGTTGCGAAGTTCACCTGCAGCACCAGCTCAAGCTTCTAAGCACGGCGCATCGCGACCTGGTCATTGATGTGGTGGAGCAGCCCTGGGCCTACAAACGCACCGACAGCGATGCCCAGGTGTATTGGATCGCGGTGGGCAGTGAGCCGGACGCCTTCTATGCGTTGCATAACGTCTGGGTGGTGACCACGGCGCCCGCGATGAGGGTTCCGACCCGCCAGCATCCGGTGGTGCTGTACGCGTTTGGCATGGACGGTGGGGTGGTGGCTTTTTCCGGGGTGGAGGCACTGACCCGAAGCCTCAAGGCAAGCCTGGGCAGTCGGGACGACTCCCCGCTGTGGGGTTATATCGAGCGTGACAAGCGTCGCGATCTGCGTGCCCATGCGACCAATCGAACATTGGCTGTACGCTACCTGAACATCAAGGGCAAGCCTGCGCTGGCCGCGCTCAAGAAACTGCTTGGTAGCTACGACCGCCTGCAAACAAGCCACGAAGAGCTCGTGCGTCTTTTCAGTGAGGTCAAGGATGCCGAGTTGAGTCGCGCGCTGTTGACCGTCGAGCTGGAACAACAGTTGAAGATTCCTGCCAACGTCGCCCTGAGCCAGGCCCAGGCCGCCATTGAGCTGGTGCGCAAGGCCGCGTCCGAAGCCAAAACCATGCCGGCCTGGCTGACGCGCGCAACGCGTGGTCAGCGTAAACGTTTCAGGCGCTCGCTAAAACTTTATCTGAGCGGCACCTTTGCTTTTAGAACCGGGCTTGAACACGAGCTGCCTGACTTGTACACCTTCGCCCGGCGCGTTTTGACTGCCCGATTGCGCGAGGACGGCATCTCCCCAGAGCTTGATATCGGCCAACCCTTTATTGAACTGCCTGATGACGTTCAGGGCAGCTTTTGTGGCTGGACAAGCGGCTGTACCGCAGGCGACCGCAATATCCAATTGACCCCGACTGTCACGCGTACCTCCTTCAGTCTGTTACAACTGGCGATGCATAACCTCGACCCGCTGGCGCCCTGGACACGCTGGCGACTCAATCGCGCACGCTTTCTGCAACCGGAATGGAAACAATCGCTGAATGCCGATTATCTGATCCGCATGGTGTCCTCGCTGGATATCGGCGGGCAATACGACGCATCGATTCTTCGGGTCTTTTATCCGCGTGTCGCAGGCAGCCAGGCACCCGGCGTGGGACGTGTTCCGGCGTTATTGAATCGCGCATTGCGCACAGGCTATGAACATCATCTTTTGTCGGCGATCCAGCGGGGGCTCACTGCTGCGGCACAAAGCGTCTTCAGCACGGCTATGGCGGCACGCACGCCGCAAGACTTGCTGAAAAACCAGCATGAGCTGCAGCTTTACGTGGTGCATTTGATTGGGCACACGATGCTGCATGATCGCTACATTGCGGGAATAGTCGTGGTACAGGACAAGCGCACCGGGCTCTGCGTGGTGTATTGGCCCGAGGCTGCGCACGATTTGGTTCTTACCGAATACGGCAGCCTGCAGCATGCCCATGACGAGCTGAACCGTCTCGGTGCGTCGCCGGCCAACGTCAAGGCACTGGCGCGGCAGGTCGCACCCGGCTGGGCATTCGAGGCAGTCGTCCACCATCCCGATGGCGCTGACCAGTCTGGCCCGACCCTTGATTATCTTGACCTGATACCGGCGTTCGTCATGGCCAAAGGCATTTGGCAAGGTATCGAGTTCATTCGCTCATTTGGCACTCGACATCTGGAGCCAGTGCCGTTTTTGGATGAGATCGAAAAGCAAGCCCTCGAGCAGATTGCCAGTGACCCGCTTGACTGGCTGGCCCTCGTTGCCACGTCCCACAGCGACGCCCAGGCATTGCTGTACCGCGCCAGTGTGCTTGAGCTGCAACGCACTACCCAGGCCGCCAGCCAGTCCGGCAAAGCGTTGCAAGCCTACCGCACTCGCCGTCTTGGTGAGCAGAGCGATACCCGCAACCGGGCGGTGAAGGCTTTTTTCTCTCCACTCTTTGGAATGTTCAACGATTTCTACGAGTTGCTGCTGGCGGCGCGACGTTTTCATCGTTTTGGTGACGCACGAGATGCACTGGATGTGGGCTTTATGAGCACCGTGTTGGCGATTGATTTGCTACTGAATTTTGTACCCGGCCCGAAAAAGGTGGGCGGCTCTGCTGCGCGCGCGATACGGCCCAGATCGAGGACAGCGTTGGCGCGGATGCGTCGCTTGCCGGTGACGACAAGTGGAGGCGCCCGTGTGGTGCCGTCACCCGTGACGCAACTTGACGCCCTGGCGCGCTTCAAAACCAAAGGGTTGCCTGACGAAGCGGTGGCGTTAAAAGCGCCGGGCGAACACGGTATCTATGTGAAAAATGGCGAATCCTTCGTGGCGGATGGCGTGCACCATTACCCGGTGTACCGACGCAGCGACGAACCGATGTATCGCCTGAAGAATCAACACGCGCCAGGGCAAGACGAACTGATTCTGAACATCCGCCACTCCAGGGAGTGGTTGCTCGACGCGGACGCTCCTCAACCTGCGCCGGGCAGCAGCGCGGGGGCGCTGAGCCCATGGCGCGCCCCCGTGTCACCGGTGCCGGACTGGCGGCCGCCAGTGGTGCGCGCGGCGACCGAAAACCGCATCCGTCAATCACCGGCGCCGACGACCTATTGGTGTGATTGGAAAGTGCAGCTCTCCACGACGCAGTTGTCTGCTACGTCGTCCATGGGGACGTTTCATGTGCATATGGAATCCCCGAATTTTCCCTTCGATGTCATCTATGTGGGCAGAACGTACGACAGTCCGACGACGGCAGGGGCGGGGTACTACCGGTTGCTCCACCAGGGAGCCAATGCACCGTTGGATGGCATTGCGTTTATCACCAGGAATGAGCCGCTGGTTTCACGCGCGCATGTAGATATTGATCGGTGGACAACCACTGCGCTTGGAGAGCAGCCCATTCCGGTATCACGCAGCGCAACCGGTGAGTGGAGGCTGCACAGCGTACAGTTCGACAGGCCCTTGGCTAATTATGTCGGCATCGCTTTCCCTGAGATGACCTCTCAAAGCCGAGTCTTCACCGCGCAGAGGCTGATTGAACTGGCAGATTCGTCTCGCCCGGCCACCGCCACTCACCTGCTCAATATCCGCGCGACGCTGGATAATTGGTTGACCCCGACCGCTAATGGGCTTGGCCAGACGGATGATCTGCTGAGGCTGCTTCGGCCTACCGAAAGGCAGGACACAATAAACATCGGCTATGAAGGCAAGGCACCTGGCTTCACTCGCGTTGACTTCAACGTATCCGGATTGGCCCCTGCGCTGCGGGATCGCGCTCGCGGTCGCGGTCTCGGCCGTGGGCGTGCCGCTCAGCGAAGCGCTGCGCAGAGCGCGCGCATCGAGCGCGTATTGCAACAGCAAGGTTTCAACGTGCAGCGCCTGCAAGTCCTGCGCGGGCGAAGGACTGTTGATGAATTGATCGCGACTCATCCTCTGTCCAGTTCAAACAGGGTGTACTACATCTCCCCGCATTGGCTGGAGCGATCGGGTATTCCTTTGAATACGAGGCTTACGGACAGTTGGGTGAATGTCGCGATCAAAAAAAATCCGAATTCGCTTCTATTGGCGGGCGTCGAGAGCGCCATGAGAGAAAACCGCCTGGTTCGTATCGTGGCGGGCGTTCAATGGCCTACCCTCGGTACGCTTGCACCGACCGTCTATTTTGTCAAAGTAAACCCGTCCTAGCCTTGATCAGCGCCGCCACGCCGGCGGCACCGAACAGCGCCGCACTGATGCGATTGAACCAGCTCTGGCCATGGCCGCTGCGCAGATAGCCCGCCGCACCATGGGCACCGAGGCCGTAGGCCAGCTTGCACAGCAGGTCGAGCACGGTCCAGGTGGCGATCATGACCAAAAGCTGCGGCACAAACGCCTGCTGGCTGCTCAGGAATTGCGGCAGGAACGCGGCAAAAAACAGGATGTCTTTGGGGTTGCTGGCGCCTAATACGAATGCGCGGCCAAACAGCGTGCGAAAGCGCGGCACAGCTGCCGTCCGCGGCACGTCGGCACCTTGGGCCGGCTGGCGCGACTGCTGCCAGCTTTGCCAGGCAAGGTAGAACAGATACAGCGCACCTACGATTTTCAGGGCGCTGAACAGCTGCTCCGAGGCCAGCAACAATGCGCCAAGCCCCAGGGCCGAAGCGCTGAGCAGGCAGATCGAGGCAAATACCCCGCCCAGGAATGCCGGGTACGAACGGCGCACGCCATAGTTGAGGCTGTTGCTGATCATCAACAGCGACAACGGGCCGGGAATCAGGATCACGATCAAGGCAGCGCCGCTGAACAGCAGCCAGGTTTCAAGGGTCATTTCATTGCTCCAGGGGCGGCGGCAAACGACAAATCATCCTCTTGTCCCTTGCCGCTGTTTCATAAAAATATAAATTTGGCGACGAAGATCGCGCACAGCACCCACAGGCTGACGGAAATCTCGCGGTACTTGCCGGTGCCGGCCTTGAGCGCCACATAGGTGATAAAGCCCAGGGCGATGCCGTCGGCGACCGAAAACGTCAGCGGCATCATGATCGCCGTGACGATCGCCGGAATGCTGTCGGTGGCTTCGTCCCAGTTGATATGAGCCATGCTCGCCATCATCAGCATCGCCACATAGATCAGCGCGCCGGCGGTGGCGTAGGCCGGTATCATGCCCGCCAGCGGCGCAAAAAACATCGCCGCTACGAACAGCGCGCCCACGGTCACGGCGGTCAGCCCGGTGCGTCCACCGGCCGCCACGCCGGCGGCACTTTCCACATAACTGGTCACCGGCGGTACGCCGACCATGGCGCCAAACACGCTGGAGGCGCTGTCGGCCTTGAGTGCGCGTGACAGGTTATCGATCCTGCCGTCGGCATTCACCAGCCCGGCCCGTTGCGCGACGCCCATCAGCGTGCCGGCGGTGTCGAACATGTGCACGAACAGAAAGGCGAATACCACGCTGATCATGCTGACGTTGAACACGCCTTTGACGTCCATTGCCATCCAGGTCGGGGCCAGGCTCGGCGGGGTGGAGAGGATGCCGTTGTAATGCACCAGGCCCAGGCCCCAACCGGCCAGCGTCACGGCAATGATGCTGATCAGGATCGCGCCGAACACACGGTGATAGCTGAGGATCGCAATCAGCAAAAAACACACCGCCGCCAGCAACGGCGCCGGCTCGTGCAGTGACCCCAGCTTGATCAAGGTGGCTGGGCTGTCGACGATGATGCCGGCGGTTTTCAGGCCGATCACCCCGAGAAACAAGCCGACACCGGCGCCCATGGCATGGCGCAGGCTGACCGGAATGCTGTTGAGCAGCCATTCGCGGATGCGTGAGAGCGTCAACAGCATGAACAACACCCCCGAGATAAATACCGCACCCAGCGCGGTCTCCCAGTGATAGCCCATGGTGCCGACCACCGTGTAGGTGAAAAATGCATTCAGGCCCATGCCCGGCGCCAGGCCCACCGGCCAGTTGGCATACAGGCCCATCAGCAGGCAACCGAGGGCAGCGGCGATGCAAGTGGCGACGAATGCCGCGCCATGATCGATGCCGGCGTCGGCCATGATGTTGGGGTTAACGAAGATGATGTAGGCCATGGTGATAAAAGTAGTCAGGCCGGCGATCAGCTCGGTCTTCACTGTGGTGCCATGCATGCGCAGTTTGAACAGGCGTTCCAGCCAACCGCCCTGGGAGGAGGGCGACAGGTCCAGCGTAGGGGCTTCGGATTTGCGGCTATCCACAGCGAGTACTCCTCAAGCATTTTATTGTTATGGCCAGCGCGAAGCGCTGTGAGGTTACCGGCGGGTTTTGTTGACTGATAGGTCAGGAACTCGCACGAAGCGAATTATGCTTTTGTATACA
Organism: Pseudomonas sp. lyk4-R2A-8; assembly: GCF_030209095.1. Classification (NCBI taxonomy): domain Bacteria; kingdom Pseudomonadati; phylum Pseudomonadota; class Gammaproteobacteria; order Pseudomonadales; family Pseudomonadaceae; genus Pseudomonas; species Pseudomonas sp. lyk4-R2A-8. The sequence goes on along the minus strand of NZ_JARVSS010000004.1, from coordinate 87,737 downwards.
AAGAAAGCAAATAATGTTTTCTATTTTGTGTGCGAAAGAGATGAAAGGCAAACCTCTAGTTATTCGCGCTCAGCGCCATATTCACCGCCAGCCAGCCTTTCACCGCCTCTTCGCCGGCTTCACTGAAAGCGCGCTGCAGCAACTTCACCTGCTCGCGGCGCAAAGACTGTTCGAACCGCCGGCCGTCTTCGCTGAGCTCCAGCAGGCGTTTGCGCTTATCGGTCTGCGACGCCACGCTGCTCACCAATTGCATTTCCTGCAATTGGCGCAACGGCATGTTCAGCGCCTGCTTGCTTACCCCCAGCAATGCCAGCAACTGCGTCACGCTCAGGGCCGGGTAGCGGGCGATAAAAAACACAATGCGCTGATGTACCCGGCTCAGGCCGCGACGTTCGAGCATTTCATCGGCCTTGGCGGTGAATGCCTGGTAGCCGAAGAAAAACGCTTCCATGGCTTGTTGCTGGCTGTTTTGGTTTTTAAGGTCAAGCATGTTGACGTATCCAGGTGAGCTGTCGTAATTTCGGTCAACCAGTTTGACGTATTTCCCACAGTTTTCGCCAGCGGTGACCTTATGGCCTTCTCCGAACGTGTTACGCGCCTTAAAAGCTCTTTGATCCGTGAAATCCTCGCCGCGGCGCAGCGCCCGGAAGTGATGTCGTTCGCCGGCGGGCTGCCGGCCGAAAGCATGCTGCCGGCGTTGAACTGGGATGATATGCCATTAAACATCGGCCAATACGGCATGAGCGAAGGCGAGCCGCAGTTGCGGGAATTGCTGGCGGCCGAGGCGCGCGCCCTGGGCGTGCCGTGCCAGGCCAGCCAGGTGCTGGTGGTCAGCGGGTCCCAGCAGACCCTGGACCTGGCGGCCAAGCTGTATATCGATCAAGGCACGCCCATCCTGCTTGAAGGCCCGACCTACCTGGCCGCGTTGCAGATCTTCCAGCTGTTCGGCGCCGATTGCCTCACTGTGCCCCTGGAGGACGACGGCCCCGACCTGGCCGCGTTGCGCACCAAGCTTGAGCGTCATCGCGCGGCGTTCATCTACTTGATCCCCACCTTCCAGAACCCGTCGGCGGTGCGCTATAGCGAGGCCAAGCGCGACGCCGTCGCCGAGTTGCTCGACGAATTCGGCGTGACCCTGATTGAAGACGAACCCTACCGCGAACTGACCTTCGACGGCGCCAGCGCGCGGCCCATCGTCAGCCGCCTGCACAAGGCCAGTTGGATCTACACCGGCACCGTGTCCAAAACCCTGCTGCCGGGCCTGCGCGTCGGTTACCTGATTGCCAGTCCCGACCTGTTCCCGCATCTGCTCAAACTCAAGCAATCGGCCGATCTGCACACCAATCGCGTGGGCCAGTGGCAGGCGATGCAGTGGATCGGCACGCCAAATTATCAGCAGCACCTGGTTGAACTGCGCCGTTTTTACCGCGAGCGCCGCGATGGGTTTCAGGCCGCACTGGAACGGCATTTCAGCGAACTCGCCGACTGGCAGGTGCCCCAGGGCGGATTATTCTTCTGGCTGACCTTGAAACAGCCGCTCGATACCCGCACCTTATTGGCGCCCGCGCTCGCTGAGAACGTCGCCTTCATGCCCGGCGAACCCTTCTTTTCCGAGCCGGACCAGCACCTGGGCTCACTGCGGCTCAATTTCAGCCATATCGACCCGTCCCGCCTGGACGAAGGTCTGATGCGTCTGGCCGCCGTGATCCGTCAAGCACAGCACGCGCAAGCGGCATAAGGGGAACTCCATGTACAAGGTTTATGGCGATTACCGCTCGGGCAACTGCTACAAGGTCAAATTGATGCTCAACCTGCTGGGCATCCCGTATGAATGGGTGAATGTCGACATTCTCAACGGCGACACCCAGACCGCCGAATTCCTGGCCAAGAACCCCAACGGCAAAATCCCGGTGCTGGAGCTGGAAGACGGCACCTGCCTGTGGGAATCCAACGCAATCCTCAACTTCCTCGCCGACGGCAGCGCGTTTCTGCCGACCGAGCCGCGTTTGCGTACGCAAGTGCTGCAATGGCAGTTCTTCGAGCAGTACAGCCACGAGCCCTACATCGCCGTGGCGCGGTTTATCCAGTACTACCTGAACATGCCGCAAGACCGACTGGAGGAATACAAAACCACCCATAAAGGCGGCTACAAGGCACTGCGGGTGATGGAGCGTCAACTGCAAGCCACGCCGTATCTGGTGGGTGATCAGTACTCGATTGCCGATATCGCGTTGTATGCCTACACCCATGTGGCGCACGAAGGTGGCTTCGACCTGGCGCCGTACCCAGCGGTGCAGGCTTGGCTGGCGCGGGTAGCCAGTCATCCCCGGCATGTGGCGATGCTGGACTGATCACTCCATTCAGTTCGATGACGTACCAGATAACTCATCGTTCAGCAGGTCGAAACAACGCTGCGCTGCCGGGCTCAGTGTTGTCCCACTGCGACAGATCAAACCGATCTCCCGGCTCACCCCGGGATGATCGATAGCGATCCGCTGTAACCCCTCCAGGCTGTCCGCCGCCGATTCCGGCAACACACTGATCCCCAATCCCTGACGCACCAAAGCCAGCACCGTCGACATGTAGTTAGCCTCCATGCCGGCCGTCATGCTCAGCCGCGTCTGGTCGAACAGCGCGTCCACCTGCTCGCGCACACTGCTGTCGCGGCCGGTGAGGATGATCGGCTGGTCCGCCAGCTGTTCAAGGGTCAGGCGTGGCAAAGCCGCGAGGGGATGATCCAGTGGTACGAACGCACACAGACGGTCATTGAACACCGGCACGAAATCCAGCCCATGGCTTAACCGGGCCCGCACGCCGATGCCAAAGTCCACGTCGCCGGTGCGCACCCGAGCATGAATGCGGTGGGCCACCACATCGTGCAGGCGCACTTCGATCCCGGCAAAGCGTTCGCGAAACAGCCGCAGCGCCGGGGGCAGGCTACCGGCACACACCGAGGGCAGGGCGGCAATGGTAACCACGCCCCGGCGCAATGCAGCGAGGTCGCGCGAGCCGGTGACGATGTTATCCAGGTCCAGCAGCAGTTTTTCCATAGGGCCGCGCGCTTCCTGGCCGGCAGTGGTGAGGCTGACGTGGCGCGGGCTGCGGTCGAGCAGCGCAATGCCCAGCCACTCTTCCAGTTGCTGCACTTGCACAGTGAGCGCCGAGGGCGACAGGTTCAGTTCGCTGGCGGCCTTGGTAAAGCTGCCGGTGCGGGCGACGGCGAGAAAGGCCTGGATATGCTGGATAGAATTTTTCATCGTTTTGTTTTTCCGAACGTGCCGGGCTGAATATTCCAATTTACAAAGACTACCGCGCTTCCAATACTCCGGGGAAAACAATAACCGGCCACCAAAGGCCGCTCTGGAGTCCCCATGCTCGCTACCCTGGGTGTCATCACCATCCTGTGCCTGCTCGCTGCCGTCATGAGCAAACGCCTCTCGCCGCTGGTGGCGCTGATCGCCTTGCCGATCATCGCCGCGCTGCTCGGTGGGTTCGGCCTGCAAACCAGCGCCTTCAACATCACCGGTATCAAGAACGTCGCCCCCGTGGTCGGCATGTTTGTCTTCGCGATCCTGTTTTTCGGGATCATGACCGACGCGGGCATGCTCGATCCCATCATTGACCGCATCCTGCGCACGGTGGGCACGCGCCCGACACGGATTGTCGTCGGCACCGCGACTCTCGCGTTGCTGGTGCACCTGGACGGTTCCGGCGCGGTGACGTTCCTGGTGACGGTGCCGGCGATGTTGCCGCTCTACACGCGGCTGGGCATCGACAAACGTATCCTTGCCTGTGTGTGCGCCATGGCCGCCGGGGTCAACTTTTTGCCGTGGACCGGCCCGGTGCTGCGCTCCTCGGCCGCGCTGCATGTGCCGGTGGCGGATCTGTTCCAGCCGCTGATTCCGGTGCAGATCGTGGGGTTGATCTTTGTGTTCGCCTGCGCCTGGTGGCTGGGCCGCCGCGAAGAAAAACGCCTGGGCCTGGGCGCGGGGTCCACGGTGGACGCCGTGCCGCGACGCGTGCTCAGCGAGGATGACCTCAAGCTGCGGCGCCCACGCCTGTTCTGGCTCAACCTGATCCTGACGGTGCTGGTGATGGTGGTGATGATTGCCGGTTGGGTCGACCCGGTGGTGATGTTCATGCTCGGCACCGTCGTGGCGCTGTGCATCAATTACCCGAACGTGGACGCCCAGCGTGCGCGCATCGATGCCCATGCAAAAACCGCGTTGACCATGGCCAGTATCCTGCTCGCCGCCGGAGTGTTCACCGGCATCATGCAGGGCACCGGCATGCTCAAGGCCATCGCCGAAGTAGCGGTGGCGCAGATTCCTGCGGGCCACGGCAAGCTGATCCCGGCGGTGGTGGGCTTTATATCCATGCCGCTGAGCATGCTCTTCGATCCCGATTCCTACTATTTCGGTGTGATGCCGGTGATTGCCGAAGTCGGCAAGGCCCTCGGCGTCGACCCCCTGCATGTGGCCCAGGCCTCGCTGTTGGGCGTGCACACCACCGGTTTCCCGGTCAGCCCGTTGACCCCGGCGACGTTCCTGTTGGTGGGCCTGTGCAAAATCGAACTGGCCGATCACCAGCGCTTCACCATTCCGTTTCTGTTTGCCGCGTCAGTGTTGATGACCCTGACCGCGTTGCTTTTGGGAGTGATCTGACATGAACACTTTGCGCATCGGTTCCGGCGCCGGCTATTCCGGCGACCGCATCGAACCGGCCGTCGAATTGGCCGAGCACGGCGACCTGGATTATCTGGTTTTCGAATGCCTGGCCGAACGCACCATCGCCCTGGCCCAGCAAGCCCGCATCAGCGACCCCCAGGGCGGCTACGACCCGCTGCTGGGCGAGCGCATGCGTCGGGTGCTGCCGTTTGTGGGCGCGCAGTCGGGGCGTCGGCGTCTGCGGGTGATTACCAATATGGGCGCGGCCAACCCGCTGTCGGCGGCTGATGAGGTGCGGCGCATCGCCCATGAGCTGGGCCTGGATCTCAAAGTACTGGCGGTGGTCGGCGACGACGTATTGCCGCTGCTGCGTCCCGAGCAGGTGCTGGACAACGGCCAGACCCTTGCCTCACTCGGCGCGCGAGTGATCTCGGCGAACGCCTACTTGGGCGTCGACGGCATCCTTGAGGCCCTGCGCGCCGAGGCCGACGTTGTCATCACCGGTCGCGTGGCCGACCCATCGCTGTTCCTTGCGCCGCAGATGTTTGAATTCGGCTGGGCCGCGCACGATTGGCCGCGTCTGGGGCGTGGCACGCTGGTCGGGCATTTGCTCGAGTGCGCGGGGCAGGTCAGCGGCGGCTATTTTGCCGATCCGGGGTTCAAGGACGTGGAGGATCTGGCGCGGCTGGGTTTTCCGTTGGCCGAAATCGATGCCGAGGGCGGCGCGGTGATCACCAAGGTCGCAGGTTCCGGTGGGCGAGTCAGCGCTGCCACCTGCACCGAGCAGTTGATCTATGAGGTGCATGACCCGGCGGCCTATCTCACCCCCGATGTGACTGCGGACTTTTCCCAGGTGAGTTTTGTCGAGGAGGGCGTGGACCGTGTGCGCGCTCTGGGCGCCGATGGCCGTGGGCGGCCGTCGCAGTTGAAGGTCAGCGTGGGCTATCTGGATGGCTGGATCGGGGAAGGGCAGATGTCCTACGGCGGCCCCGGCGCTGTCGCACGGGCGCAGTTGGCGCGGGATGTGGTGCTCAAGCGTCTTGAATGGATGGGAGTGAAGATGCAGGACGTACGCGCCGAATTGATCGGCATGGATTCGCTGCACGGTCCGCGCAATAGCGTGGAGCCCTGGGAAGTGCGCCTGCGCGTCGCCGCTCGCTGTGCAGAACGCAGCGACGCCGTGCGCGTCGGTAACGAAGTGGAAACCCTGTACACCAACGGCCCGTCCGGCGGCGGCGGTGCCAGCAAAAGCGTGCGCCAGGTGGTGGCGGTAGCGTCGCTGCTGCTGCCGCGCGACGCTGTCAACCAGAGGATCCAGGCATGAAACTGCACACTCTGGCCCATTCCCGTACCGGCGATAAGGGCGATACGTCGAACATCTCGATCATTGCCTACCGCGCCGAGGATTACCCGTTGCTGTGCGAGCAGCTCACCGCCGAGCGGGTCGCCGCGTTTTTTGCCGGGCTGCTCACGCCGGGTGCGGCGCCGGTGCGGCGCCATGAACTGCCCAACGTGCACGCGCTGAACTTCGTGCTGCCGGGGATACTGCGCGGCGGCGTGACCCGCTCACTGGCACTGGATGCCCATGGCAAGTGCCTCGGCTCGGCGCTGCTGGACCTGGATGTGCCAATACCGAACTGACGGTGGGGGCGGTGCAGGCGTGTCAGATCGCCGCAAACCGCTTGTCCAGGTAATCGATGATCACCTTGGAGTCGTACATCCAGGTGGTCTGGCCGTTTTCTTCGATACGCAGGCACGGCACCTTGATCTTGCCGCCTTGCTCCAGCAGGGTCTGACGGTCCTGCTCATTGTTCTTGGCGTCCTTGAGCGCCACCGGCACATTCAGGCGATGCAGGGTGCGGCGGGTCTTCACGCAGAACGGGCAGGCGTGGAACTGGTACAGGGTCAGGCCCTTGGCCGCTTCGTTGACCTGTGCCTGCTGCTCGGCGGGGCGCTGCTTTTTGCGAGGACGGGTCAGCAAATCGCCCGCGATGATGACGTGGCCGAGGCCCACTCGAAGTGCTTTGACGAACATGGCTGAAACCTCTTGCCGAACACAGAAGGGGCCGCAGCTTACCTGATTTGTGCAGGCGAAAAAAAACCGGCGATGAGCGCCGGTTTTTTTTACGCAGCCCGTTACTTGATCAGACTGAGGAATTCGCTGCGAGTGGCCGCGTTTTCTCGGAATTCACCGAGCATCACCGAGGTGATCATCGACGAATTCTGCTTCTCCACACCGCGCATCATCATGCACATGTGCTTGGCTTCGATCACCACCGCCACGCCCAGCGCGCCGGTCACCTGCAACACGGCATCGGCGATCTGGCGGCTGAGGTTTTCCTGGATCTGCAGGCGGCGCGCGTACATATCGACAATCCGCGCCACCTTGGACAGGCCCAGCACCTTGCCGCTCGGGATGTAGGCCACATGGGCCTTGCCGATGAACGGCAGCAGGTGGTGTTCGCACAGCGAGTACAACTCGATGTCCTTGACCAGCACCATTTCGCTGTTGTCGGAACTGAACAGGGCACCGTTGGTGACCTCTTCGAGCGTCTGTTCATAGCCGCGGCAAAGGTACTGCATCGCCTTGGCGGCACGCTTGGGCGTATCGAGCAGGCCCTCGCGGGAAACGTCCTCGCCGAGTTGGCCGAGGATCGCGGTGTAATTCTGTTCCAGGGACATGAAACTACCTGTGGGATTTTCGCAAAGCGCAAGGTTACGGTGGCGGGCACATCGCTGCAAGCACGACGACGGCACTTGTTACTCGTCGCGCCCTTCCATCATGGTCCGCTTGAGCATCACATACACCGCCCCCGCGCCGCCGTGGCGGGCCTGGCACGAGGTAAAGCCGAGTACCTGGGCATGCTGGCGCAGCCAGGTGTTGACGTGGCTCTTGATCATCGGCCGCTTGCCGTCCAGCCGCACGGCCTTGCCATGGGTGACGCGCACGCAGCGGATTTCGAACTTGGTCGCTTCGGCGAGAAAGGCCCACAGGGTTTCCCGGGCTTTTTCCACGGTCATGCCGTGCAGGTCCAGGCTGCCTTCGAAGGGGATCTGGCCGGCCTTGAGCTTGCGCATCTGGCTTTCCTGCACGCCGTCGCGGGCCCACATCAACTCGTCTTCGGGGCCGACGTCGATCACGAACTGGTCCGACAGGCCATCCACCGTGGTGGCGTCGGTGCGCACGGTCGCGGCCTGGCGCAGTGTGGCGATCTGCGCGCGGTCGGCCTTGGGTTTACCGGTGTCGGCACGATCGTGTTTGATCGGCTTGACGCCGCGCAGCTCGTTTTTGAACAGGGAAAAATCGTCGTCTTGCATGTCAGCCTCCGCGAAGGGCGGGCAGTTTACCTAAATCGCGGCGGCCGGGCGCAGGAAACGCTATCCAAGCGCCACTAGTCGTGCTTCTTCATCAAGTGCGAGGCAATGTTCAATGACAGCGGCTGCCGCATGCGGCGTCGGCTGCGGCGCCACAACCACACGCCCAGCCACAGCACCAGCAGGCCAATGCCCAGCAGCAGGGCCGAACCGCCCGGGCTGGCATTCAACTCGCCAAGCGCCGGTGAATGACCAAACAGACCGGCGCCACCAGCGCCCGCCAACAGCACACCTACAATCGCCAGCAACGCGGCAATGCCGGCCACCAGGCGCAGACGCCAATTGCTCGGGCCCTTGGGGCGCAAGCGACGAGCGTCAAAACCATCGGATATCTTCATCCCGACCTTTCCTCCAGGGTATCGGCCCTTCGACCGGAAGATACCCAGGTTGTTCCGGCGGGAGGGGTAAATGCGCCAAATGAAAGGGCGTGGCGGATGAGCGGGGGAATAAACCCGCTCATCCCGGCAGCGATCAGATCAGATCAGATCTTTGGTCAGGGCGAGGGTGGCGAAGTTGTCGGCCATGATCGCCATTTCGGTTTGCTGCACCTGCTCGGCACCCAGCACGCCGCCTTTGTAGGGCAGGTCGCGGGTGGCGCAGGCATCTTCCACCAGGGTGCAGCGAAACCCCAGGTTCTTGGCTGCGCGCACCGTGGTGCTGACGCTGGAGTGGCTCATGAAACCGCAGACGATCAGGTCCAGGGAACCCAGGTTTTGCAGTCGGTCGAGCAGTTCGGTGCCATGGAAAGCGCTGGGCAGCAGTTTGCCGATGATGGTTTCGTCAGCGGCAGGTTCCAGGCCCGGGATGAATTCACCGCGCTCGCCTTGTGGGTCGAACAGGCCGCCCACGGTGCCCAGGTGACGCACATGCACGATCGGGCGCCCGGCTTCGCGCGCCGCCGCGACCAGTTGCTTGATATTGGCCACGGCCGCGTCCATGCCTGAGAGGGCGAGTGGGCCGCTGAGGTACTCCTTCTGGGCGTCGATGATCACAAGGGTCGCATGGCTGAGGTTGGCAGCTGCGTAACCACGACCGCTGAGTTGAAACATCGTCTTTGGAACGGACATTCTGGGGGCTCCTGTGAGGGGGGCATTTGCGACATTGTCCACTGGCTGAGCGCTTCTGTGAATCGCTACCATCGTAAGGTACGCCGTTGCTGGCGTGCAGCCATGTCAAGAGGCGAACTCGTCTGGGGCAATACTGGCAATTTGGATGAAATCCGACGTATGGCACCAGGTTTTTCGTACATCGTCGGTACAGGCGAAGGCTGTTAGAATTGCCAGTCGTTTTTTCCAGGAGTCTGCCCCCGTGATCACTTCCCGCCTGCGCACCTTGCGCGACCATATCCGTTGGGCTGTCAGCCGTTTCCATGGGGAAGACCTGTTTTTTGGCCATGGCACCGACAATGCCTGGGATGAAGCCCGTCAGTTGGTGCTCGGCGCCCTGCATCTGCCATGGGAAATGGCCGACAGCTACCTGGACTGCAACCTCGAAGAAGAGGAAATCTCTCACGTCCAGCGCCTGCTGCATCGCCGCATCCATGAGCGCGTGCCCACGGCTTACCTGCTGGGCGAGGCGTGGTTCTGCGGCATGTCGTTTATCGTCGACAAGCGGGTGCTGATCCCGCGCTCACCGATTGGCGAACTGATCGAAAACCGCTTCGAACCCTGGCTGGCCCAGCCCCCGGCGCGCATCCTCGACCTGTGCACCGGTTCCGGTTGCATCGGCATCGCCTGTGCGTACGAGTTCCCGGATGCCGAAGTAGTGCTGGGGGATCTGTCCTTTGAAGCCCTGGAAGTGGCCAACCAGAACATCGAGCGTCATGGCCTCGATCAGCGTGTGTACACCGTGCAGGGCGACGGTTTCGACGGCCTGCCGGCGCAGCGCTTTGACTTGATTGTCTCCAACCCGCCGTATGTGGACGCCGAGGATTTTGCCGACATGCCGGACGAATACCAGCACGAGCCGGAGTTGGGCCTGGCCTGCGGGGATGACGGCTTGAACCTGGTACGGCGCATGCTCGCCGAAGCGGCGGACCACCTGACCGAAAAAGGTTTGCTGATCGTCGAAGTGGGCAACAGCCAGGTGCATGTCCAAGCGCTGTACCCGCAAGTGGACTTTGCGTGGCTGGAGTTCCAGCGCGGCGGGCACGGGGTGTTCATGTTGACTGCCGAACAGTGCCGCGCCCATCAAGCGGTGTTCGCCGCCAAGGTTTAACGGCAGGGGCACAGGTAAAATGGGGGAGGCAGGCTTGCCTCCTCCCACATGGATCGCCTTTCAAACGGCTACCGGTGCGTGGCAATCCAGATCAACAACCCCGCTTGAAACACCGTAAACGCCACCAGGCAGGTGATGGTAAAGCGCAAGCCGCTGTCTTCGCGTTTGAACTTGGTGACCTTTTCTTCTTCCTTGCGCAGCTTCACTTCCTGTTCCAGCAGGTTCTGCTCCGCCTGTTGCAGCATCTGCGCGGCTTCAAGGATTTCCACGAACTGCACCTTCTCGGTGTTCCAGCTGTCCAGCACGGCGCTGACCTTGCCGGGTTGCACATTGCCTTTGAGGTGCTGCACGTCGGCGTAGGCCACGTCGAAGCCCTGGACGCGCAAGAAGTGATCGCGGCGCAGGCGTGTGGATTCGTTGAGGGCGTCCTTGTTGGCCAGGTCGACGCCGTCGACGCGGTAATGGCCCCCGTGCTTTTTCGCCCACGCCGCAGCCTGGGCCACCAGGAATCGACCGATGCCACGGTTGGGCGGTTCGATTTCCAGGCTGTTGCCGGGGCCGAAATGCACGCGATGTGTATCGTGGTCCACCCACACATCCAGATGGTTCTGCTCACGGCGTACGCGCTGGCCGGGCAGTTGGATAACCATGCGCAGCAAACTGCGGTGCTTGTCGTTGCGCTCGGCATAGCCGAACTGCACGAACCGCAGCGGCCGTGCACCGGTGGCGCGGTCGGTGGCCAGGGGCGCCAGGCGCAGCATCTTGAAATGTTCGGCTTGAACATCCGCCCACGGCAAAGGCGCCGCGTCAGCAACCTCGGGTGGCGCGGCCGAGGCGTCGGCGGTCGGTTCGGGTAGTACTTCAGTGGTTGTCATGCGGTGCGATCCTGTCCAGGCCCAGCGAGCCGACAGTCTTTTTACTGTCGACCCTGGGCTTATCGGCCGGATTTGCCAGGACTGGAGGTAATTTGTCGCTTATCGGGTTTGAAGTCCGTCGATAAAGCGCACTATGCGGTTGCCCAGCTCTGCGGCAAGCGGCAGTTGCGGGTCGTTGTAGGATGCCAGCTGCTGTTTCACCTCCTTGGGCACGATGCGCATCACATGATTCATGCCGTCGATCACCACCAATTGCGCGTCAGGTTTGGCCTGCTTGAGTTGCTGTGCGTCGCTCACGCCCACCTGGATGTCGTGGGTGCCCTGGATAATCAGTGCCGGCATGCTCAGCTTGGCGAACGCGGCCGACGGGTCGGCGCGGAACAGGCTGATCAGATACGGCTGCACGCTCGGTCGGAAAATACCTTCCAGCGGAGCAGGGACATCGGCGTCCACCTGGCCGGCCTTGAGGTGGTCGAGGATCTCATTGCTGCGCAGCAGCAGCGCAGGGGGCAGGTGATCGGCCAGTTGCTGGCGGATCACCTGGTCGACCGGGCGCGCACTGCCCGATAAGGAAATCACGCCAGCCGGTTGCAGCTGCGGCGCCGCGAGCGCCGCCACCAGTGCGCCCTCGCTGTGACCCAGCACGATCACCGGGCCCATGCGCTTGTCGGCCTTGAGCAGCTTGCCCCAGGCTACAGCGTCGGCGACATAGGCATCCAGAGTCAGGTTGCGTTCGTCCGGGGTGGCGGCCAGGCTGGCGGCCACGCCGCGCTTGTCGTAGCGCACGCTGGCAATGTTGTGCCGGGCCAGCACCCAGGCCAGGCGCTTGAGGCTGTCGTTGCGTGCGCCGTCGGCGCTGTTGCCGTTGCGATCGGTAGGCCCGGAACCGGCAATGATCAACACCACCGGCACCGGGCGGTCCGACTGCGGCAGCAGCAGCGAGCCGAACAACTCGCCATTGCCCGTATCGAGGCTGATAGGCCGTTGCAGTACAACGGGGGAGGCGGCGTGAGCCAGGGTGGTCAAGAGGGTGAGGGTGAACAGCAAAACTCGCAGCATCATCGCGCCATCATCAGGGAGGTGCCGGTTGGACCCATGCCGACCGGTAAGGTTTCGAGGATGAACTAGTCGGTGGGCCCGCGTATACTGGCGCGCTTGGTTATCACCCCTGAGTGATTACAACTGATTTCACGGAGCGCCCTGCATGTCCGGCAATACCTTCGGCAAGCTGTTCACTGTCACCACCGCGGGCGAAAGCCATGGCCCGGCGTTGGTCGCCATTGTCGACGGCTGCCCGCCCGGCCTTGAGTTGAGCCTGGACGACCTGCAGCGTGACCTCGACCGCCGCAAGCCCGGCACCAGCCGCCACACCACCCAGCGCCAGGAACCCGATGAAGTCGAGATCCTCTCCGGCGTGTTCGAAGGCCGTACCACCGGCTGCGCCATCGGCCTGCTGATTCGCAATACCGATCAGAAGTCCAAGGACTATTCGGCGATCAAGGACCTGTTCCGCCCGGCCCACGCCGACTACACCTACCACCACAAATACGGTGAGCGCGACTACCGTGGCGGCGGCCGCAGTTCGGCGCGGGAAACCGCCATGCGCGTGGCCGCCGGGGCTATTGCCAAGAAATACCTGGCAACCCAGGGCATCCTGATCCGTGGCTACATGAGCCAGCTTGGCCCGATTGAAATCCCGTTCAAGACCTGGGACAGCGTGCAAGACAACGCGTTTTTCTGCCCCGACCCGGACAAGGTGCCGGAGCTGGAGGCCTACATGGACCAGCTGCGCCGTGACCAGGATTCGGTCGGCGCCAAGATCACCGTGGTCGCCGAAGGCGTCAAGCCGGGCCTCGGCGAGCCGATTTTCGACCGTCTCGACGCCGAACTGGCCCACGCGCTGATGAGCATCAACGCGGTCAAGGGCGTGGAGATCGGCGCCGGTTTCGCCTGTGTCGCCCAGCGCGGCACCGAGCATCGCGATGAGCTGACGCCGCAAGGTTTCCTCAGCAACAACGCGGGCGGCATCCTCGGTGGTATTTCTTCCGGCCAGCCCATCGTCGCGCACCTGGCACTCAAGGCCACGTCGAGCATCACCACCCCGGGCCGCTCGATCGACGTGCACGGCAACCCGGTGGACGTGATCACCAAGGGCCGTCACGATCCCTGCGTCGGCATCCGCGCCACGCCGATCGCCGAAGCAATGATGGCCATCGTGCTGATGGACCACCTGCTGCGCAATCGCGGGCAAAACGCCGATGTGCGTGTGAGTACACCGGTGCTGGGCCAGCTGTGACGGGCTGGTTGTGACAGCCCTTCCGTATTGGCGCCTCTCCAGTTTCTATCTGTTCTACTTCGCCCTGCTGGGGGCGACGGCACCGTTCCTGGCGCTGTACTTCGATCACCTGGGGTTCTCCAGCGCGCGTATCGGCGAGCTGGTGGCCATCCCCATGCTGATGCGCTGCGTGGCCCCAAACCTGTGGGGCTGGCTGGGTGACTACACCGGTCGTCGCCTGGCCATCGTGCGGTTTGGCGCGGTGTGTACGTTGCTGAGTTTTTCGCTGATTTTCGTCAGCCACAGCTACGCCTGGCTGGCGCTGGTGATGGCGCTGCATGCGTTCTTCTGGCACGCGGTGTTGCCGCAGTTTGAAGTCATCACCCTGGCTCACCTGCAAACACAGACTTCACGCTACAGCCAGATCCGCCTGTGGGGCTCCATCGGTTTTATCCTCACCGTGGTCATCATGGGCCGCCTGTTCGATTGGCTGAGCCTGGACATTTACCCGGTGGTGGTCGTGGTGATCATGGCCGGGATTATCGGCGCCAGCCTGTGGGTGCCGAATGCGCAACCGGCCAGCCACGGCAATCGCCTGGCCGGGGATGGTTTCCTCAAGCAACTGCGCAGCCCCGGCGTGCTGGCGTTTTACCTGTGCGTGGCGCTGATGCAGATGAGCCACGGCCCGTATTACACATTTCTGACCTTGCACCTCGAGCACCTGGGCTACAGCCGTGGGGTGATCGGGTTGCTATGGGCGCTGGGGGTGGTGGCCGAAGTGCTGATGTTCCTCGGCATGAGCCGTATCCTCACGCGTTTTTCGCTGCGCCGGGTGCTGCTGGCCAGCTTTGTGCTGGCGGCGCTGCGCTGGTTACTGTTGGGCAGCTTTGCCGAATTCTTCTGGGTGTTGCTGCTGGCGCAGGTGATGCACGCCGCGACCTTCGGCAGTTTCCATGCCGCCGCGATTGCCTTCGTGCAGCGCAGCTTCGGCGCCAGACAACAGGGCCAGGGCCAGGCGCTGTACGCTGCGTTGTCCGGCACCGGCGGTGCCTTGGGCGCGCTGTATGCCGGTTACAGCTGGAACCTGTTGGGCCCGACCTTCACCTTTAGTCTTGCCAGCGTCGCCGCCCTGGCCGCGGCCGTTATCATCGGCTTTCGATTGCACGAGCAGAACCAAGGAACCCCTCAATGAGCTATGTCGCCGTCTACCACGTCGCTGCACCGGATACGCCGAACAAGGTCCTGACCCATGTCGAAGATATCGCCAGCACCCTGGCCGAGCACGGTGTACGGTTCGAGCGCTGGCAACCCGGCCCGATCGAGAAGGGCGCCAGCGACGCCGTGATGATCGAGGCCTATCGCGCACCGATCAATGACCTGGGCTACAGCAACGTCGAGGTACTCAACATCACACACCCTTTCCCGGCACGCGCCGAACAGCGTTGCCGAGACACCCACGGTTATTTTTTCATCGCCGGCCAAGGACTCTTCGGCCTGCACATGGGCAAGGACGTCTACATCGTGCGCTGCGAGAAAAACGATCTACTGATCGTGCCGGCCGACACAGCGCACTGGCTGGACTTCGGTGAGCATCCCCATGCCGTGGCGCTGCGCATGTTCAACAGCGCCGAGGATTGCGTGCCGGTATTGACCGCAGACGCCATCGCCGGCTGTTTTCCCGGTTTGGACGATTAGGCCCTTGCGTCAGAATCTTCAACCCCGAAACGTTGTAAGTTTGTGTGGGAAGTAGCTGAGTCAGTTGTAGGGCGCTGCTGTTTATCCTGAGCCCTGCCCATGGGCGCTCCTGGTTGTGTAACTCTTCTGCGGCCTCAGTGTTTGTATCGCCTGTCAATAGGAGGAATCCGAAGGGTGATAAGGCATTAGCCAATAAAAGGAGAGAACCGATGAATCGCCCAGAGGAGCCGTTTGAAGCGTCGTATTCCGTGCCTAATGCTGTCAGAAGGCGCCTTAACCTGTCCGGCAAACCGCTGACCTGTTCAGAGTTGGAGATCTTGCGATGGGCCTCGGAAGGCAAGACTGTCTGGGAAATCAGCCAGATTCGCGCCACGTCCGAGGCCACAGTGAAATTTCACCTGCGCAATATCTACGGCAAATTGCAGGTCAACAACCGTGTGCAAGCGATGAACGAAGCCGCCCGCCGGGGCCTATGTTGAACCCACAAAAAAGGGCCGCGACGCTCAACGGCGTCGCGGCCCTTTTTTTGCGCTGCTGACTTACGCGGAATGGTAAGTCGGCAGGGCGAAGCGATTCTGGCTTTGCAGCATGGAAATCTGCGGCAGCTCGCTGGCTTGCTCGGCCAGGTCACGGCGGATCGCGCTGATCACCCAGGTCAGTTGGTCGGCGGTGTGCAACTGCTGGTAAGAGATCGAACGCTTGACCTGCTTGCCTTCACTGTTGCGCAGGGTCAACAGGATGCCGCCGTCCGGACGAGGCTGAGTGGTGACGTCGTAGTTGGAGAATACCGAAGCGAATTTATCTTGGATCAGGCTCATGTTTATCAGCTCCATTGGCTCAAGTGGGCAAGCATGGAGTGATAGGTGCAGCGATTGTGCCAGCTAGCAGAAATTAAAAAACTCTTTATAAATCATTGGCTTGCAAAAAATCAGAATTTTCGATTTCGTGCAATTTGCATGAATGGCCATCATGCATCCTGCATTTTGCGTTACTCGATGCGGTGCAATCGGCATCTGGTTATGTTTAAAGACTGCGCAGGCGCCGCTAAATTCCCTTTTGCCGAGCACGCCTGTCGGGATACAAAACTTTTCAAATCCCGCGTGTACAGCTGAAGAGGGGCTCACGTATTTTCCCGCTAGGTATCTGGCAGCGTCCTACGGTGAAGCTGCTGCCTGTGCATCATTCGAAGAATAAGAAAAAGGACGTTCCACCATGAACCCTCCGCACGGCGACATGATCACCTGGGGCAAGATGCTGCGTAAGGTGCCCGCCATTGTCCGCGCGCTGCCGCGCGTGGTGCGCGGTCTGCGCGCGGCGAATGTCACCGACCCCGGCCAACCGTGCGGGCTGGGTTGGCACTTCGAGCAAGCCACCTTGCGCAACCCGCACGGCCACGCGGTGCTGTATGGCGACCGCGTGCTCAGTTACGCCGACGTCAATCGGCAGGCCAACCGTATCGCCCATTACCTGCAGGCCCAAGGCGTGGGCAAGGGGGACGTCGTTGCGCTGTTTATTGAAAACCGCCCCGAGTTGCTGCTGTGTGTGCTGGCGGTAGCCAAGCTGGGTGGCGTCTGCGCGATGGTCAATACCGCGCAAACCCAGGCAACGTTGGTGCACAGCCTCAACCTGGTCAGCCCGGTGGCGATTGTGGTCGGCGGGGAATTGATGGGGGCCTATGACGCTGTGCGCGATCAGGTATCGATCCAGGCCGCGCGCACCTGGTTCATTCCTGACCAGCCCGCACCAGAGCCCGAGGGCTATATCGAACTGATCGCGGCCAGTGCCGACTGCCCGGAGGGCAACCCGGCCAGCACTGCCCAGGTGTTCTTCAACGACCCCTGTTTCTATATCTATACCTCCGGCACCACTGGCCTGCCCAAGGCCGGCATCATGAAACACGGGCGCTGGACCAGGACCGCCGTGAGTTTCGGCCGTATCGCCCTGGACATGGGCCCCGATGACGTCCTCTATTGCACCTTGCCGCTGTACCACGCCACCGGCCTGTGTGTGTGCTGGGGCTCGGCGATTGTCGGCGCGTCGGGGTTCGCTATCCGCCGCAAGTTCAGCGCCAGCCAGTTCTGGGACGATGTGCGCACGTTCAACGCGACCACCCTGGGCTATGTGGGGGAGTTGTGCCGTTACCTGCTCGACCAGCCGCCGAGCGAAAGCGATCGAGCCCACCGTGTCACCAAAATGGTCGGCAATGGCCTGCGCCCCGGTGTATGGGCCCAGTTCAAGGCGCGATACGGCGTGGCGCATGTCTGCGAGTTATACGCTGCCAGTGACGGCAATATCGGTTTTACCAACGTGCTGAATTTCGACAACACCATCGGCTTTTGCCTGCAGCATTGGGCACTGGTGGACTACGCCCATGACAGCGGCGAACCCATTCGTGGCGGCGATGGTTTCATGCGCAAGGTGCAGACGGGCGGGCAGGGGCTGTTGCTGGCCAGGATCGATGACAAGTCGCCCTTCGACGGTTACACCGACCCGGAAAAGAATCTCAGGGTCATCCTCACCGACGTCTTCGAACCGGGTGATCGCTACTTCAATACCGGCGATCTGTTGCGCAGCATCGGGTTCGGCCATGCGCAGTTCGTCGATCGCCTGGGGGACACTTATCGTTGGAAGGGTGAAAACGTCTCCACCACCGAGGTCGAGAATGTGCTGCTGCAGCATCCGCAGATCGCCGAAGTGGTGGCCTATGGCGTTGAAATCAACAACACCAACGGGCGCGCCGGCATGGTCGCGATCACCCCAAGCGAGTCCCTGGCCGCACTGGACATGCGTGAACTGCTGCAATTTGCCCACAGTCAGTTGCCCCCCTACGCAGTGCCGCTATTCCTGCGGATCAAGGTGCAGATGGAAACCACCGGCACCTTCAAGTACCAGAAAGTACGGCTTAAGGAAGAAGCCTTTGACCCGGCCAGGGCGGGCAACGACCCGGTGTATGCCTGGCTGCCGGGGTCGCAGGGGTACGTACCGGTCACCGGTGAGTTACTGGCGCAAATCCAGGGCGGCCATTTTCGCTATTGATTGTGGCTATGGGGGCTTTTGACAAAAAAGCCATGACAGTGGGGAACTCCGTCGCGACACTGGGCGCCCTATGAGTACTTGAATTCGCACCCGCTAAGGAGCCCCGCATGTCCACCCCTCGACAAATGACCGAAGACGAAGCCGCCGAATTTGCCGAACAGGTCTTCGATGTGGCCCGCAAAGGCGACGCCGCCATGCTCGCCGCGCTGCTGGCCAAGGGTTTGCCGGCCAACTTGCGCAACCACAATGGCGACACCTTGCTGATGCTCGCCGCGTACCACGGCCATGCCGAAGCGGTCAAAGTATTGCTGGAATTCAAGGCCAACCCGCTGATCGCCAACGACAAGAATCAATTACCGATCGCCGGCGCGGCGTTCAAAGGCAATCTGCCCGTGGTCAAGGCCCTGATCGAAGGCGGTACACCGGTGGAGGCCGCATCTTCGGACGGTCGCACCGCGTTGATGATGGCGGCGATGTTCAATCGCGTTGAAATGCTCGACTACCTGCTCGCCCAGGGCGCCAACCCCAACGCCACCGACGCCCAGGGCGCTACGGCGCTGGCGGCGGCGCAAACCATGGGTGCGATGGATACGGCGGCGCGCTTGCAGAATCTGGTGTAGGCTTTGCGCCCTCGAAAATCACACCGCTGCAGGAATGCCCCATGAAAACCGCCCTCGTCGAACTTATCAGTCACATCAGCGCCGGCGTCATGGGCGAGGATGAGGTGGCGCGCATCGCCGAGGAAGCAGCCCAGGCCTACGCCGATCCGGCAGCGTTTCTGGCGGCCAACCCGGATATCAACTACGACGACACCTTCCCGATTCCGCTGGGAGAGTGGGTCGTAGTCGGCAGCCTGCCCGACACGGTGTTGTTCCAGGCCGACACTTATGGCGACCTGTTTGCCCAGATCGTCGCTTCGTTCGGCCCCGGCGTGGCGTTCAACCTCAAGCCCAAGCAACTGGCCAAGACCGAGGCGCTGACCGCGCTCAATCGTATCCAGGTGCAAATGAGCGCCTTGAGCCGGGAAGACGGCGGTTATGTGCTGGTGAACTTCAGCCAGTTGCTGGACGACGACATCCAGGTGGTGCTGGTCCACGGCAATGCCTTGCCGCGCGTGCTGGCGTTGTGCGCCGAGATCGGGATCAAGGCCGAGCCGTCCCTGGAAGCCCTGAAAATCGCCGTACATGTCTGAAATAAAACGGAACCCTGGCAGGGGCTGACTATCCTACAAGGGCATGCCCTCACTTAGGAGCGACACCATGGGTTCCACTTTCAACGGCCTGATCGGCCTGATCATCCTCGCGCTGGATATCTGGGCGATTATCAACGTCTTCAAAAGTGGCGCCAGCACTGGGGCCAAGGTGTTGTGGATCCTGCTGATCCTGCTGCTGCCGGTGCTGGGCCTGATCATCTGGGCGATCGCCGGGCCGCGCGGTAACGTGCGGATCTGACAGCTCGCTCAGCGGCACGGTAAGCGTGGGAGGGGGCCTGCTCCCTCCCAGCCTGGTTTCAGCGCATTGCACAGATTTGTGTGTCCAAATATTCGCTGCACAAAATTTTCACATCCCATTCAAGACAATCCCCCGGCTCCATTTCCCGGCCAAGGCCCCTGCCTCAGGCGCTTTTAAAGGCGGCGCAGCGGTGCTCGTTCAGTAATTAATAGCCTTGATGGCATTGATCGGGCACCATTCGCGCCACTGCAATACTTCGTCACTTCAACTTCCAATGGGTCCTGAAACGACATGGCAAACCCGGACGCCCTGAGCCAGCAGCGAGCCTCGACTCGCCTGCTGCAACCGACCGTCAAATCCCATCTGGCCTACACGCTGCTGTGCGCACTGATCATGATGGTGATGTTCTCCCTGCTGCGCCTGGCGCTGCTGGTGTACAACCGCGAGATGATCCTCGACACGCCGGCCTCGACGTTCCTCGAAGCGTTCGGCAACGGCCTGCGCCTGGACCTGCGCCTGGTGGTGTACCTGAGCATCCCGCTGTTGCTGGCACTGTTCAGCGTGCGCGCGATGGCTGCGCGGGGGTTCTTCCGTTTCTGGTTGACCGTCGCGTCCAGCATTGCCCTGTTCCTGGGCCTGATGGAAATGGACTTCTATCGCGAGTTCCACCAGCGTCTCAACGGCCTGGTGTTCCAGTATGTGAAAGAAGACCCCAAAACCGTGATGAGCATGCTCTGGTACGGTTTCCCGGTGGTGCGTTACCTGCTGGCGTGGGCCGTGGGTACATTGATCCTGAGCATGGCATTCAAAGGCGCCGACCGCGCCACGCGCCCGCGCGGCCCGTTCAGCGGCGGCAGCATCGGTACGCGCCAGGTAGCGCCGTGGTATTCGCGCATCGCCGTATTTGTGGTGTGCCTGCTGGTGGCCGTGGTCGCCGCCCGTGGCACCCTGCGCCAGGGCCCGCCGCTGCGCTGGGGCGACGTGTACACCACCGAGTCCAACTTCGCCAACCAGTTGGGCCTCAACGGCACACTGTCACTGATTGCAGCGGCCAAGGCGCGCTTCTCCGAGGACCGCTCCAACATCTGGAAAGCCACGTTGGAACAGCCGCTGGCGACCCAGACCGTGCGCGACATGCTGGTACTGCCGGCGGAAAAACTGGTAGACACCGACACTGCCGCCGTACGCCGTGACTACCTGCCGCCGGCCGAGAAGACCCTGCCGATCAAAAACGTTGTCGTGATCCTGATGGAAAGCTTCGCCGGCCACTCGGTGGGTGCGCTGGGCCGCCCGGGCAACATCACGCCATACTTCGACAAATTGTCCAAGGAAGGCCTGCTGTTCGACCGCTTTTTCTCCAACGGTACCCATACCCACCAGGGTATGTTCGCCACCATGGCCTGCTTCCCGAACCTGCCGGGCTTCGAATACCTGATGCAGACCCCCGAAGGCAGCCACAAACTGTCGGGCCTGCCGCAGCTGCTCAGCGCGCGCAAGTTCGACGACGTGTATGTCTACAACGGCGACTTCGCCTGGGACAACCAGTCGGGTTTCTTCAGCAACCAGGGCATGACCAACTTCATCGGCCGTAACGACTTCGTCGACCCGGTGTTCTCCGATCCGACCTGGGGCGTGTCCGACCAGGACATGTTCAACCGTGGCCTGCAAGAGCTGAAGGCCCGTGAAGGCGGCAAGCCGTTCTACGCGCTGCTGCAAACCCTGTCCAACCACACGCCGTACGCGTTGCCCACGCCATTGCCGGTAGAGAAAGTCACCGACCGTGGCAGTCTCAACGAACACTTGACCGCCATGCGTTACTCCGACTGGGCCCTGGGCCAGTTCTTTGAAAAGGCGCGTAAAGAGCCGTACTTCAAGGAAACCCTGTTCGTGATCGTCGGCGACCACGGCTTCGGCAACGAACAACAGATCACCGAGATGGACCTGGGCCGATTCAACGTGCCGATGCTGATGATCGCGCCGGGCATGCAGGAAAAGTTCGGCGAGCGCGATCACACGGTGGGTACGCAGATCGACATCGTGCCGACCATCATGGGACGCCTCGGTGGCGAAACCCTGCATCAGTGCTGGGGGCGCGACCTGCTGAACCTGCCGGAAGGCGACAAGGGCTTCGGCGTGATCAAGCCTTCGGGCAGCGATCAGACCGTGGCGTTGGTGACGGCGGACCGCATCCTGGTACTGCCCAAGGAAATGCCACCAAAGTTGTGGCAGTACGAATTGGGCGCCAACCCGACCGGTAAATTAATTCCCGAGTCCTCGGACGAGGCGGCGCTCAAGCAGAAACTTGAGTCGTTCCTGCAAACGGCCACCAAGAGCCTGCTGGACAATACCGCGGGCGTGGTAGACGGCAAGCCGGACTGATTGACCGGCAATAAAAAAGAGGCCTTCTTGAAGGCCTCTTTTTTTGACTGCGCTTTTATATCTTGCCGAGCAACAACAGCACCAGCAGCACGACCAGTACCACGCCCAGAATACCCGACGGGCCATAGCCCCAGTTGCGCGAGTGCGGGAACACCGGCAGACCGCCGACCAGCAGCAGGATTAGAATGATGATTAAAATGAGGCTCATGGTTTTATTTCCTTATAGGCCTTATGCAAGGACAGGTTATTTAACGGTAGGACCGTAATGTTAATTACCGGCGCCTTAACAACTCCGACTGTAGTGCCGTACAGAAAATTCCCTGTTTTTTTAATCCATTTCGATAACTAGCTTATTTCCTTTAAATACTGCGTCGGACTAAGCCTTAGTTAAAAAAAGATTGAACTTAGGCCGAGCGCAGGCATCCGACCTGGCCGCCGGTTTGCCCGGGGCATTCATCACTCTGATGGTGAGTGGGCCGCCCAACAACCTTCGCTACACTGCCGATCACTTCTTCTGTGAACCACAAGGCTACTTCTTATGCAAAATCGCATGATGATCACTGGTGCCGGCTCCGGCCTGGGTCGCGAAATCGCGCTGCGCTGGGCGCGCGAGGGCTGGCAGTTGGCCTTGTCGGATGTGAGTGAGCCCGGCCTGCAGGAAACCCTCAAACAGGTACGCGAAGTCGGCGGCGAAGGCTTCGTACAGCGCTGCGATGTCCGCGACTACAGCCAGCTCACCGCGTTTGCCCAGGCCTGCGAGGTCAAGTTGGGGGGGATCGATGTGATCGTCAACAACGCCGGGGTGGCTTCCGGCGGGTTCTTTGCGGAGCTGTCGCTGGAAGACTGGGACTGGCAGATCGCAATTAACCTGATGGGCGTGGTCAAGGGCTGCAAAGCGTTCCTGCCGCTGCTGGAAAAGAGCAAGGGTCGCATCATCAACATCGCGTCCATGGCGGCGCTGATGCAGGGCCCGGCCATGAGCAACTACAACGTTGCCAAGGCCGGCGTGGTGGCGCTGTCGGAGAGCCTGCTGGTGGAGCTCAGGCAACAGGAAGTCGGGGTACACGTGGTCTGCCCATCGTTTTTCCAGACCAACCTGTTGGACTCGTTCCGAGGCCCCACGCCGGCCATGAAAGCGCAGGTAGGCAAGTTGCTCGAGAGTTCGCCGATCTCGGCGGCGGATATCGCCGATTACATCTACCAGCGTGTCGCCGAGGGCGAGTTCATGATTCTGCCCCATGAACAGGGGCGGATGGCCTGGGCATTGAAGCAAAAGAACCCGCAACTGCTTTATGACGAAATGGCCAGCATGGCCGACAAAATGCGCGCCAAGGCGCAGGCGACCAAAGGCTGAAACATCACAAGAACCTCAATTTCTCAGGCTTGCCCCCGAGGGTGATGAATTTATGTAGAAAACCATAGGTGAGAGAGTGGAAAACCCCTTCGCATCTTTCACCCAGTCTGTCAGTTAAATTACCGGTCGATGTAGGGCCTGCCTGTTTTAGGGGCAGGGCATTGATGCTTTTACATCCGGCGCGCATGGTCGGGGTCCTGTCACTCTAAAAGGACAACCGCCATGCTGGTCTTAAGCCGCGCCGTAGGCGAAAGCATTTCCATCGGCGATGACATCGCCTTGCACATCGTCGAATTGAACGGGAACCACGTGAAGTTCGGCATCCAGGCCCCGGCCGGGGTGAATGTTCATCGCGCCGAGGTGTACCAGAAAATCCTCAAGCGCCAGGGACCCGCCACTCATCCGGTGGTGGTGCCCAACCCCTGAAAGATCCGCTCAGTCGAACAGATGCTTGGGCACGTCGTGCTTGAGCATCAGTTGGCACTGCTCGCTTTCAGGGTCGAAAACAATCAGGGCCTGGCCCTTGGTCAGCGCCTGGCGCACGCGCAGCACGCGGGTTTCCAGCGGCGTGTCGTCGCCGTTGTCGGTGCCGTCGCGGGTGACGAAGTCTTCGATGAGGCGGGTCAGGGTGTCGACTTCAAGTGCATCGTAGGGAATCAGCATACAAGCCTCGGGTGTTGGATCCCGGCGATCCTACTGCGCCGGGACTCCAGTTGCCAGCGTCAGGACTTTTGACCGATCAGGCTGTCCACCGATGGCACTCGCGTGTCGCTCTCCATCTGCGTTTCGTGCTCGATCTGATGACTGAAGCGGTCCAGTGAGCCTTGGGCCGGTTGCGCGTCGCTGGCGAACACCGGCGGGCTGAGAATATACGCGCCCAGCAAGCGGCTCAGCGCGGCCAGGCTGTCGATGTGCGTGCGTTCATAGCCGTGGGTTGCATCGCAGCCGAATGCCAGCAGGGCGGTGCGGATATCGTGGCCGGCGGTCACCGCCGAATGGGCGTCGCTGAAGTAGTAGCGGAACAGATCACGGCGCACCGGCAGTTCGTTATCCGCCGCCAGGCGCAGCAGGTGCCGGGACAGGTGATAGTCGTACGGCCCGCCGGAATCCTGCATTGCCACACTCACCGCATGCTCGCTGGAATGCTGGCCGGGCGCGACCGGGGCGATGTCGATACCGACAAATTCACTCACATCCCAAGGCAGCGCCGCCGCCGCACCACTGCCGGTTTCTTCGGTGATGGTAAACAGCGGATGACAGTCGATCAGCAACGGTTCGCCACTGTCGACAATTGCCTTGAGCGCCGCGAGCAGGGCGGCGACGCCGGCTTTGTCGTCCAGGTGGCGGGCACTGATATGCCCGCTTTCGGTGAACTCGGGCAACGGGTCGAACGCCACGTAGTCGCCCACGCTGATCCCCAGGGAATCACAGTCGGCGCGGGTCGCGCAGTAGGCGTCCAGGCGTAGCTCGACATGGTCCCAGCTCACCGGCATTTCATCCACGGCGGTGTTGAACGCATGCCCGGAGGCCATCAGTGGCAACACGCTGCCACGGATCACACCGTTGTCGGTGAACAGGCTGACCCGGCTGCCTTCGGCAAAGCGGCTCGACCAGCAACCGACCGGCGCCAGCGTCAGGCGGCCGTTGTCCTTGATCGCGCGCACGGCGGCGCCGATGGTGTCCAAGTGCGCCGACACCGCGCGGTCCGGGCTGTTTTTCTGACCCTTGAGCGTGGCGCGAATAGTGCCGCGCCGGGTCATTTCAAACGGAATGCCCAGTTCTTCCAGGCGCTCGGCCACATAGCGCACGATGGTGTCGGTGAAGCCGGTAGGGCTGGGAATGGCGAGCATTTCCAGCAGGACTTTTTGCAGGTAGTTGAGATCCGGTTCTGGGATGGTTCGGGTCATAAAGGTTTCCTTTAGTTGCAAGCGTTGAGCTGCAAGCTTCAAGTTAAAAGCGGTATCTGAGGCTTGCCGGCAATGCTCTACTCTTGAAGCTTGCAGCTTGTAACTCGAGGCTTCTAACTGTGTGGAAATAGAAGGTCCACAAATCGCTCGGCCGTCGGCTGCGGCTCGTGGTTGGCCAGGCCGGCCCGTTCGTTGGCTTCGATAAACACGTACTCGGGTTGATCGGCGGCGGGCACCATCAGGTCCAGGCCCACCATGGGGATGTCCAGGGCACGGGCGGCGCGCACGGCGGCGTCCACCAGCGTGGGGTGCAGGATTGCCGTGACGTCCTCCAGGCAACCGCCGGTGTGCAGGTTGGCGGTACGCCGCACCGCCAGGGTTTTGCCGCGTGGCAGGATGCTGCTGTAGTCATAACCGGCGGCGGCGAGGGTGCGTTCGGTCTCGGCGTCGAGTGGGATCTTGCTCTCGCCGTCGGTGGCGGCCTGGCGACGTCGGCTTTGGGCTTCGATCAGCGCACGGATGGAATGCTGACCATCGCCGGTGACTTCGGCGGGACGCCGGATCGCGGCGGCGACCACGTCGAAACCGATCACCAGGATGCGCAGGTCCAGGCCCTCGTGGAAGCTCTCCAACAGCACGCGGCTGTCGAACTGGCGCGCCGCTTCGATGGCCTGCTGGACCTCTTCAATGGTGCGCAGATCCACCGCCACCCCCTGGCCCTGTTCGCCATCGAGCGGCTTGACCACGATGCGCTGGTGTCGATCGAGAAACTCCAGGTTGTCGTCGGGGCTGCCCGCCAACTGCTGCGACGGCACGTTCAACCCGGCCGCCTCGAAGGCCTTGTGGGTCAGGCTCTTGTCCTGGCACAGGGTCATGCTGATGGCGCTGGTCAAGTCGCTCAACGATTCGCGGCAGCGCACCCGGCGCCCGCCGTGACTGAGGGTGAACAGCCCGGCATCGGCGTCATCGACCTGCACATCGATGCCGCGCCGATGGGCTTCTTCGACGATGATCCGCGCATACGGGTTGAACCCCGCCTCGGGGCCGGGGCCAAGGAACAGCGGTTGGTTGATGCCGTTCTTGTGCTTGATCGCAAAGGTCGTCAGCGCGCGAAAACCCAGCTTGGCATAGAGGTTCTTGGCCTGGCGGTTATCGTGCAGCACCGACAGGTCGAGGTAGCTCAGGCCACGGCTCATAAAGTGTTCGACCAAATGGCGCACCAGCACTTCGCCCACACCGGGGCGGGTGCACTGCGGGTCGACCGCCAGGCACCATAGGCTGCAGCCGTTTTCCGGGTCGTGAAAGGCTTTTTGATGGTTCAGGCCCATGACGCTGCCGATTACCGCGCCGCTGTCTTCATCCTCGGCCAGCCAGTACACCGGGCCGCCCTGATGACGTGGAGTGAGGCGCTCGGCGTCCACCGGCAACATGCCCCGGCCTTGATACAGCAGGTTAACCGCGTGCCAATCCGCCTCGCTTTGCACACGGCGAATGCGGAACCCGCGAAATACTCGCGTGGCCGGGCGATAGTCGCTGAACCACAAACGCAGGGTGTCGGACGGGTCGAGGAACAATTGCTGCGGGTCGATCCCCAGAATCTGCTGGGGCGCGGCCACGTACAGTGCGATATCGCGCTCCCCCGGCTGCTCTTTGAGCAACTCTTTAGCCAGGCTGGTCGGGTCGGGAAAGGTGTGACCGATCAACAGGCGACCCCAGCCGCAATGCACCGCAATCGGCTCGGCGGCCAGGGGGCTGCCATCCTCGGCCAGGCGGGCCTGCAGGCGCTCATAGGTCGGCGCCTGGCCCTTCAACAAACGTTGGCTGTAAGCCGCGGCGTGAGGTTTCATCAATCAGATTCCTTGTTCGCTGAGCCACAGGTTCAGCGCTGCCAGTTGCCACAGCTTGGAGCCGCGCAGCGGGGTCAGCTGGCCTTGGGGGTCGGTCAGCAGACGATCGAGCATCGCTGGGTTGAACAGGCCGCGATCCTGGCTCGGGTCCAGCAGCAATTCACGCACCCAGTTAAGGGTATCGCCCTGCAAATGCTTGAGACCCGGCACCGGGAAGTAGCCTTTCTTGCGGTCGATGACCTCGCTGGGGATCACTCGGCGTGCGGCCTCTTTAAGCACCTGCTTGCCGCCATCGGGCAGTTTGAACTTACCTGGCACACGGGCCGAGAGTTCCACCAGGCGATAGTCGAGGAAGGGCGTGCGCGCTTCCAGGCCCCAGGCCATGGTCATGTTGTCGACGCGTTTGACCGGGTCGTCCACCAGCATCACCGTGCTGTCCAGGCGCAGAGCCTTGTCCACGGCGGCATCGGCGCCCGGCATTGCAAAATGCTCGCGTACGAAGTCACCGGCGGCGTCGTTGGCGGTCAACCACTTGGGCGCGACGGTGGCCGCGTAGTCGTCGTAGCTGCGGTCGAAAAACGCCTCGCGATAGGCCGCGTACGGGTCGCTCGCGCCGTCCACTTGCGGGTACCAGTGGTAACCGGCGAACAATTCGTCGGCGCCCTGGCCGCTCTGTACCACCTTGCAATGCTTGGCCACTTCCCGCGACAGCAGGTAGAAGGCGATGCAGTCGTGGCTGACCATCGGCTCGCTCATGGCCCGGAAGGCCGCCGGCAGTTGCTCGATGATTTCGCTCTCGGCAATGCGCAACTGGTGATGGCGCGTGCCGTAGTGCCTGGCGATCAAATCCGAATACTGGAACTCGTCACCACGCTCGCCGCCGGCATCTTCAAAACCGATGGAGAAGGTCGACAGGTCCTGCACGCCGACTTCCCGCAACAGGCCCACGAGCATGCTCGAATCGACACCGCCGGAGAGCAACACGCCCACGTCCACGGCGGCGCGTTGGCGGATCGCCACGGCTTCGCGCGTGCTGTCGAGCACGCGGTCGGTCCAGTCTTGCAGGGTCAGGTTCTTTTCATCGTCATGGGGGCCGTAGGGCAGGGTCCACCAGGTTTTCTGCTCGGTCTTGCCGTCGGCGTCGATGAGCATCCAGCTGGCCGGCGGCAGCTTTTCGATGCCCGCCAGCAACGTGCGCGGCGCCGGCACCACGGCGTGGAAGTTCAGGTAATGGTTGAGCGCCACCGGATCGAGGATCGGGTTGATATCGCCGCCCTTGAGCAGCGCCGGGAGCGCCGAGGCAAAGCGCAGGCGCTGACCGGTGCGCGACAGGTACAACGGCTTCACGCCGAGGCGGTCGCGGGCGATAAACAGCCGCTGCGCATCGCGCTCCCAGATGGCGAAGGCAAACATGCCATTGAGCTTGGGCAGCAGCGCTTCGCCCCAGGCGTGATAACCCTTGAGCAGCACTTCGGTGTCGCCGCCGGAATAGAACGCGTAGCCGAGGGCTTCAAGCTCCTGGCGCAGTTCCGGGAAGTTGTAGATCGCACCGTTGAACGCCAGGGACAGCCCCAATTGGGCGTCTACCATCGGTTGGGCGGAGCCATCCGACAGGTCCATGATTTTCAGACGGCGATGGCCCAGGGCAATCGGCCCTTGGGCATGGAAGCCCCACGCGTCAGGGCCGCGTGGCGCCAAATGATGGGTGATGCGCTCAACCGCAGCCAGGTCGGCAGGTTGGGCATCGAAACGTAACTCACCAGCTAATCCGCACATAAATTCCTTACCGGTTTTTCCGTTGGGGAGGGATGAAGTACCGCGCGCCAAAACGGCGGGTACCCAGAAACTGACCCGAGCAGATTGTGGGAGTTTTAGAACAATACGTTATAAGGCAATCCGCCTTGACGCCTCACCGGCGCGCGCGGCCTGCCCGGAATGTGCGGTGCACAGGTCAAGCTTTTATCCAAAGTTCGGCGGTTCAGGCGCCTCGATCCACCCAGTATTCGAACCCTTTATCCGGCGTTGTGCACGTATCGTCCGCAGGCATCATTCAACGCAATAAGGACGATTGCCATGGACTCACCCCTTGACGGTGCCACCAAGCCCGACCCCACCGTACCCGACAGCATGATGGCAACGCTGCTGGAGCTGACCGGCGACCTGGACAAGGCCCAGATACTGCAAGGCACCTTGCCGACCTGGCTGACCGGCGCCAGCTCGCAGGTGCGCCAGGCGCTGCTCAACAGCTACGAGGCCGGTCAGCCCGCGCGCGACACGGCAGCGCGCCTGCTTGAACGGGTCATACCGCTGCGGCAATTCTGCCGCGACCGATTGCAGGCACTGTTGGTCGCCAAGGGGCTGGCCGACCTGAATGTCGAACGGGACCTGCTGCAGGTACCCAGGGTGTATTTCCTGACGGGCGGCCTGCTGGATGGCCCCCATGTTGAAATGGAGCCTGCGCAAAACGACACCTTGCTGCACGCCGCCATGCAAACCGTGGCGTCAGTCAGCCTGCCGCCAGGGTCGGTGATTCGACGCGCTTCGGATCAGTCCGTGGTCAAGGCGCTCAGCGCCCAGGCCTTTGTAGACGCTTGCCGCGAATTGGATGTCGGCGGCGCTTACCAGCAGCACCTGCGCGAGGTGTTCAACCTGCCGGCACCTGACGAACCGGTGAACGCTGAACTGGATTACAACCCGACAATCGCTGCCATCGGCCCGGCCATGTGCATGAACATGCTGGTCGACCTGCATATCGCTTTCGCCAAAGGCGATGTCGGCCAGGCGGCGTACGCGGCTTTGCAAACACTGATCGATGCCGATCGGCCCGCCAACCGCCTCACCCACGTGCGGTTCAATGGGCAGCCGCTGCGCTGGCAGGGCATCGCGGCTCATCATGCCAACCTGTGGGGTGTGCTGGTGTTCAGTCAGGCGGGCGCCGAGGATTTTTCCACCGGCCCCGTGCTGGTGTACATGCCCGGCGATCCTCTGAGGCCATGGTTCGAATACCCGTCGCTGGAGGACTTCACCACCTACCTGTCGCTCAAGCTGCAGGTGCCCGAGTACCGGCGCTTTTTCACCCGCTACCTCGACGAGTCGCAGCGGTTCGACTTTTTCCAGCACATCGACCAGGACAAAACCCTCGGTCGGGTTGAACCGATGCCCGTCACCGCCAACCTGTCGTGGTTCTTTTTTACGGCG
Source organism: Pseudomonas sp. lyk4-R2A-8 (assembly GCF_030209095.1). Taxonomy (NCBI): domain Bacteria; kingdom Pseudomonadati; phylum Pseudomonadota; class Gammaproteobacteria; order Pseudomonadales; family Pseudomonadaceae; genus Pseudomonas; species Pseudomonas sp. lyk4-R2A-8. The sequence continues at coordinate 57,461 of NZ_JARVSS010000004.1, read as the reverse complement.
CTGGTGTGCAAGCTCCAGCGCGATGCCGAAGTGCTGGCGGTGCCCGTGCCCAGCGCGGACCAGGAGCAACAGCGGCAGCGCCTGCAGGACTACCTCAATGCGGGGCTGACCGTGTTGGGCCTGGCCGGACTGGTGGTGCCGGTACTCGGGCAACTGATGACCGGCGTGGCCATCGGGCAACTGCTCGGTGAAGTCTTCGAAGGCATTGATGACTGGACCCACGGCGAGAAAACCGAGGCGTTCGGGCACTTGGTCAACGTAGCGGAGAACCTCGCCGGCATGGCACTGTTCGCCGCCGGGGTCAAGGCTGTCAGCAAGGTCGTCCAGACGACCCGCATCGGCGCGACGCGCTTCTTCGACAAAATGGAAGCCATCGAACAACAGGGTGTCGGACCGCGGCTGTGGCGACGACGGCCAGGGACCTATCGGCAGTCCCTGGACGTCGACGCGCAGACAAGTGCCAACACGCGCGGTATTTATCAGGTCAACGGCCAGTCCTACGTCAAGATCGACGGCGCGCTTTATTCCATCGCCTACGATGCGCCCTCCGGCCATTGGCGGGTCCGCCACCCCCTGCGTGACAGCGCGTATCGTCCGCCCTTGAGCCACAACTTCCAGGGCGGCTGGCGGTTCGCTTTCGAGCGCCCGGACGACTGGGACGACGCTTACCGCCTGTTGATCCGGCTCGACCCCAGCCTGGCGACCTTGCCGCCGGAGCACGTGCGGAGCGTGGCGAGCATCACCGGCCTGGACGTGCCGCGCCTGCGCTTGCATTTCCGGCAGAATCTTGCGCTGCCCAAGCGTTTTCGCGACGGCATCGTGCGCGTGCAGCAGAACCAGAAGGTGCGTGACCTGATCTGGCAGTTGGAGCATCAGCCGCGTCCGGATGCCGACACGGCCCCTACGCAATTGCTGGCGTTGCCGCTGATGTCGGGGTGGCCAAAGGGGCGTTTTTTCGAGGTATTGGACAGTGAAGGCTACTTGATCGAGCGCTACCCCGACACAGCGCCTTTTGATTATGAGGACCTGAGCATTCACATCACCGAGCAGCAATTGCACGAGGGCGAGGTGATGTCCACTTTGCTGGACGCATTGGAGCCCGAGGAGGTCCAGACTTTGCTTGGTGCCGAAGTAGCGCCTCAAGCGCGCCAGGCCACGTTGGCGCGGCAGTTGCTCGCCTCCCTCGCGCGCACCCACCGCCCGCTCTACGAGCAGTTGTACGAACAAACCGAAGCGCAGGTGGACACCGACTACGGCGTGCTCAAATCCCATTACCCCGCATTGCCGAACCGGGTCGCCTGGGAGTTGCTGTCAGACAGCCCCACCACACAGCGCTGGCGCCTGCGCGACAGCCGGCGCGTGCCCTTGGGGCTGGCGCAGCGTACCCGTGCGGCACTGCAGGATCTGGAGCAAGACCAGGCGCTGTTCGGCCTGTTGCTGCCGGAACTGGCCAATGAAAATACCCAGCGTCTGGCCGTCGGCCTGCTGAGGCGGGTACCCGGCTGGCCGGGCGAGTTATCCGTGCAACTGCGCGAGGGTTCTTTCAGTGGGCGTGTGCTGGGTGAGTCCAGTGCCGAGGCGGCCACTGTGCGGCGTGTCGTGGTCAAGTCCGAACAGGGCTTTCAGGCGTTTGACGAGCAGGGCCGCGCCGCGGGTGAAATCGCCTCGGGCCACGAGGGCATTTATCAAGCGCTTCTCGACACCCTCTCGCCGGATCAGCGCCGTGACCTGAGCGTGACCGGCAGGGCAAACAGTGGCTATCTGCGCTATGCGCTGATGACGGAGGCCGAAACCCGGCGCCCGCGGCTGTCGCGCTACCTGTATCCGGAGCGTGCCGTGCCCGAGCCGCCGGCGCTGTGCACAGTGGCTGCCCAGATCAACCCGGCGCAGCACCCGCGCGCACTGGTGGCCAAGGTCAGGCATCTGTACCCGATGTTCAGCGATGCGCAGATCGCGGCGTTTCTTGATGAGCAGGGCGCCGACCCTTTATCCCGTGCCAGAGCGGTGCAGGCGCTTGAACAAGAGTTCGACGCCCTGCACCGCGCGCTGAAGGCCTGGCGGCGGGACAAGACCTCATTGGCCGGCTTGCCCAGGCCCATCGATGACTACCGCATGAGCCGTCATTACACGATGCGCAGGATCGAAGACGCCTGGAAGCAGATGACCCGGCAGCCGGATGCCGAAGGGGTGAGGGTGCTGGCGCTGAACCTCGATGGCATGGAAGTGGGGCCGCTGCCGACGTTGCCGGCCGAGGTCAGCTTTGCAGCTATTCGCAAGTTGTCGCTTAACCACATGGGGCTTAATGACGATGTGGCGTATTTCCTCAAGCACTTCCCGGGCGTGCAAACGCTGGAGCTGCAAGGCAACCGCATAAGCCGGCTGCCCGAAGCGCTGTCGCGGATGCCCCAGCTCAAGCGCCTGTATCTGGATAACAACCGGCTGCAACTGACCCAATACACCCGCACCAAATTGGCGGGCTTCAGCGATCTTGAGGTGTTGGGACTCAATGACAACCCCTTGGTAGACCCGCCGCCCATCAGCCGCCTGTTCAGCCTGCGCGCTTTGTTCATGCGCAACTGCCGACTCAAGGAACTGCCCGGCGGGTTGGCCAGGCTGCCTTACCTGGAGTACCTGGACCTGCGCGAGAACGACATCTCCAGCCTGCCGCCGTGGGTGTTCGAGTTGCCCAGCCGCGTGGCCAGAACCCTCAACCTGCGCCAAAACCCCCTGGACACGCCCAGCCACCGGTTGCTTGGCGATTACCGCAAGCGTACGGGCATCGGCATGGGCATTCTGGAAGACAACATCGCACGCATGAACGAACAAAAGGCCCGCGATTTATGGCTGCAGGACAGCGGCGCGGACTTCCCGGCCCGCGAGGCGACCTGGGCGGCACTCAAGAACGAGCCTCGCTCCGACGGCCTGTTCAAGTTGCTCACCGAGGTGGGGGGCACGGCCGATGCCACCCAAGTGTGTGAAGACATGCGCCGGCGGGTCTGGCGGGTACTGGAGGCCGCCGCCGCCAACGAAAACCTGCGCGACGAAATCTTCGATCGCGCGGCCACCCCGATCAATTGTGATGACGCCGCCGCTGTGAACTTCGCCAGCCTTGAGGTGCTCGTCGAAGTGCATATCGCGGCCGAAAGCGTTGAAGGTGGGGTGCTCACGGCCAAGCCGCTTTTGCGTCTGGGCCAGGGACTGTTTCGTCTTGAGCGGCTTGAGCAATATGCCAAGCGCCACAGTGACCAGAATCCGGCTGCCGATCCTCTGGAGGTGAGCCTCGCGTTCCGGACCGGCCTGGCCGACCGGTTTTATCTGCCGGGCCAGCCTCGGCATATGCGTTATGCCCGCCTGGGTGGGGTGACGCCGCAAGACATGACGAGCGCAGCCTTTGAACTCCGCTCGGCGGAGTTGTCCCCGGCGCTGGTCAATTATCTGGTCGAGTTACCGTTATGGGTCCGCTATCTGAAAAAAACCTACAGAGACCGGTTCGAACGCTTGTACGAGCCGTTCGACCAACGCATGAATGCCTTGTTTGAGCAGGTCGATACGCTGGAGTACGCGGACTACAGCCGGCAGGTGAACCTGCTGATGGTGGAGCAGGCGGCCGCGGAAAAAGCCGAACTCAATGGTCTGACCGAAGAGGCCCTGAAAAACGATGCGCAGGGCTTATGCGAGGCTCCTGTTCCGTGACCTTGATTGGCCACGGTAGAGCCTGCCCGCTCGCCCCATACCTGGCGCGAATCTCAAGATTGATTGCGCATCAACGCCCGCAAGGCGAAGCGATTGGGGTGGCACGCCTCGGCCACACTGCGTGGCACGGGCAGCGGCTCGTTGTCCAGCCAGGCCGCCAGCAGTTCGGCGCATAAGGGCGCCGTCACCAGGCCGCGTGAGCCGTGGCCGCTGTTCACATACACGCCGTCGATCCACGGGCAGGCGGCGTCGGGCACCTGGCGCGCATCCTTGCGCAGCGCCGCGTAGGCCTCGTCGAAGGCGCCGCGCTCGGCCAACGGCCCGACAATCGGCAGGTAGTCGGGGCTGGTGCAGCGAAACGCCGCGCGGCCTTGCAGGTGTTCGGGGGCCAGGCGGTCGGCGTCCAGGCGCTGCGCCAGGTCCTGGGAGATCTCGCGCAGCATGGCCAGGTTGCCGACGTGCTCGGCCACTGTCGGGGTCAGGTCGTCGTTCTTGAAATCGAAACTGGCGCCCAGGGTGTGCTCCCCCAGGCGCGCCGGGGCGACGTAGCCTTCGGCGCAGACCACCGTGGCCAGGGCCTGGCTGGCGACGGTCTGGGGCAGGCGGGTAATTTGCCCGCGAATGCGTTTGAGCGGCAGCTCGGCGCTGAAGGGGAAGCGCTTGATCTCGGCGGCACCGGCCAGCACCACCACGCTGGCGCTGGCCAGCACCGTGTCGCCGTCGCGGGCCTGCCACTGGCCTCGCGCCCGTTGCAGAAGCACCACTTCACGGTGCTGCAGCACCTCGATCAGCGGGTGACGCGCTTGCCATTCGCACAGGGCCGGCGGATGTACCCAGCCGCCTTCCGGGAAAAACAGCCCGCCATGATCCACCGCCACGCCGGCGCGAGCCTGGGCCTGGGCCGGGTCCAGGGGGTGCAACAACGTCGGCGCGAAGGCGGCGGCCAACTGAGCCTGGCGCTCGGCTTCCCTGGCATTGAACGCCAGTTGCAGCACGCCGCAGTCGTCCCAGTCGACACCGCGCTGCAGGTGTTCGAGCAGGCGCCGGGTGTGGCCGAAGCCGCTGAGGATCAGCTGCGACAACGCCGTGCCATGGGCCGACAGCTTGAGGTACAGCACCCCCTGCGGGTTGCCCGACGCTTCCTGCGCCAGGCCCGCGTGGCGTTCCAGCAAGGTCACGCGCCAGCCGCGGGCAGCGAGGCTGGCCGCCGTGGTGCAGCCGGCCAGGCCGCCGCCGATCACCAGGGCGCTGCGCTCAGCGTGGGCCGCAGGCGGGCGGGCGAACCACGGTTTATCCGGCGCCGGTGGCGGTGTGTCGGCCGGCCAACCGACAAACTCGCCGCGCAGGATCTCCCATTTATGCCCAATGCCCGGAGTGCGTTTCATCTTGAACCCGGCGGCGTTGATCAGTCGCCGCACCCAACCGGTGCTGGTGAACGTGCTGATGGTCGACCCAGGCGCCGCCAGCCGCGCCAGTTCGGCGAAGAGCTCGGCGGTCCACATGTCGGGGTTTTTGGCCGGGGCGAACCCGTCGAGAAACCAGGCGTCGACCTGGGCGTCCAGTTGCGACAATTGCTCCATGGCATCGCCGACCAGCAGCGTCAGCGTCACACGGCCGCGGTCCAGCAGCAGCCGTTGAAAGCCTGGATGGATCGCCTGGTACTGGCCCAGCAACTGCTCGGCCAGCGGTTGCAACTGCGGCCAGAGGTCGAGGGCGCGGTGCAGGTCGGCATGGGTAAGCGGGTATTTTTCCACGCTGATAAAGTGCAGGCGCGCCCCGGCGCAGGCGTGCTGCGCGAACAATTGCCAGGCGCAGAGGAAGTTCAAGCCGGTGCCGAAGCCGGTTTCGCCGATCACCAGGCGCTCGCCGGGCTTGAGGGCGGCGAAGCGCTCGCGCAGGCGATTCTGTTCCAGGAACACATAACGGGTTTCTTCCAGGCCCGATTGGTCGGAGAAATACACGTCGTCGAACACCCGCGAATGCGGGCGACCTTCTGCGTCCCAGTCGAGTTGGGCGTTGGGCGGTACGGGGTTCATGGGCGGCTCTGAAAAATGGCAGCAGGTAAAGGCGAGGCCGCCATTCTAGCCGATCAACTCGATCTGAATTGACCTATGGCAACGGTGCATTGAATTTCCTCCCGCGCGGCGTTGCCCAATCCGCTAGTCTTGCTCACTTCTGGAACGGAGCCGCCCATGTTCGAATCTGCCGAAATCGGTCACGCCATTGACAAAGCCACCTACGACGCCGAAGTGCCGGCCCTGCGCGAAGCCTTGCTGGAAGTGCAGTACGAGCTGCAGCAGCAAAAACGCTTTCCGGTGATCGTGCTGATCAACGGCATCGAAGGGGCCGGCAAGGGCGAGACCGTCAAGTTGCTCAACGAATGGATGGACCCGCGCCTGATCGAGGTGCGCACCTTCGACCAGCAGACCGACGAAGAACTGGCGCGCCCGCCGGCCTGGCGCTATTGGCGCCAGCTGCCCGCCAAGGGGCGCATGGGCGTGTTTTTCGGCAACTGGTACAGCCAGATGCTGCAAGGCCGCGTGCACGGCCAGATCAAGGATGCGCGGCTCGACCAGGCCATCGCCGGCGCCGAACGCCTGGAGAAAATGCTCTGCGACGAAGGCGCGCTGATCTTCAAGTTCTGGTTCCACCTTTCCAAGAAACAAATGAAGGCGCGGCTCAAGGCGCTGGCCGACGACCCGCTGCACAGTTGGCGCATCAGCCCGCTGGACTGGCAGCAGTCCAAGACCTACGACAAATTCGTGCACTTCGGCGAACGCGTGCTGCGTCGCACCAGTCGCGACTATGCGCCGTGGCATGTGATCGAAGGTGTCGACCCGCATTATCGTGGGCTGACCGTGGGCAAGATCCTCCTCGATGGCTTGCACAATGCCCTGAAACTGGCCAAGGCCAGGACCAGCGGCATGAACCCTGCGCCGCTGCTGGCGTCGGTGGACCGCAAGAGCCTGCTCGACAGCCTCGACATGAACCTGCGCCTGGACAAGGACGAGTACGAAGAACAACTGATCACCGAACAGGCGCGCCTCTCAGGCCTGATGCGCGACAAGCGTATGCGTCGGCACGCGCTGGTCACGGTGTTCGAAGGCAACGACGCGGCGGGCAAGGGCGGCGCGATCCGTCGCGTGGCGGCGGCGCTGGACCCGCGCCAGTACCACATCGTGCCGATTGCCGCGCCGAGCGAGGACGAGCGTGCCCAGCCATACCTGTGGCGCTTCTGGCAGAAGATCCCGGCGCGGGGCATGTTCACCGTATTCGACCGCTCGTGGTACGGCCGCGTGCTGGTTGAACGCATCGAAGGCTTCTGCACCCCGGCGGACTGGATGCGTGCCTACGGCGAGATCAATGACTTCGAAGAGCAACTGCGCGATGCGGGAGTGATTGTGGTCAAGTTCTGGCTGGCCATCGACAAGCAAACCCAGCTGGAACGCTTCCAGGCCCGCGAGTCGATCCCGTTCAAGCGCTTCAAGATCACCGAAGACGACTGGCGCAACCGCGACAAGTGGGACGACTACCGCACCGCCGTGGGCGACATGGTCGACCGCACCAGCACCGAGGTATCGTCATGGACGCTGGTGGAAGCCAACGACAAACGCTGGGCCCGGATCAAGGTCCTGCGCACCATCAACCGCGCGCTGGAAGAGGCGTTTGCGCAGTCCGATAAACACGGCAAGAAAACCAAAAAATAATCCCCTTGTATGAAAGGCGGGACTGTCGTGGCGAACAGGTTTTTTGTGGTGAGCAGGCTTGCCCAGCGCGGGCGGTGCGGCGATTCGACAAGCCCGCTCACCACAACTGCCCCCTCACCACAGCAAGCGCCTGCACCGAACCATGCTTTTGCATACGCCCGATGAATGATCATCGCGGTCGGGCAGGCACGGATCTATCCTCGATCCATCTCCCAACAATGACAAGATCGAGGTAGCCCATGCGTGAAGTAGTGATCGTCGACAGCGTGCGAACCGGCCTGGCCAAGTCCTTTCGCGGCAAGTTCAACCAGACCCGCCCCGATGACATGGCCGCCCATTGCGTCAATGCGCTGCTGACGCGCAACGGCATCGACCCGGCCAGCGTCGAGGACTGCATCGTCGGTGCCGGCTCCAACGAGGGCGCTCAGGGCTACAACATCGGGCGCAATGTGGCGGTGCTTTCGCAGTTGGGCACCGGCACGGCGGGCATGACCCTCAACCGCTTCTGCTCCTCGGGGTTGCAGGCGATCGCGATCGCCGCCAACCAGATCGCCTCCGGCTGCAGCGACATCATTGTCGCCGGCGGCGTGGAGTCGATCAGCCTGACCATGAAGAGCGTCAACATCGACAACCTGATCAACCCATTGCTCAAGGAGCAGGTGCCCGGCATTTATTTCCCCATGGGCCAGACCGCCGAGATCGTCGCGCGGCGCTACCACGTCAGCCGCCAGGCCCAGGACCTCTACGCCCTGCAAAGCCAGCAACGCACGGCCCAGGCCCAGGCGGACGGCTTGTTCGACGATGAAATCGTGGCCATGGCCGTCAAATACAAAGTCGAAGACAAAGCCACCGGCGCGGTGCAGATCCTCGATGGCGTGGTCGACCGCGACGACTGCAACCGCCCCGACACCACCCTGGACAGCCTGGCCGGGTTGAAGCCGGTGTTTGCCGAAGACGGTTCGGTCACGGCGGGCAACTCCTCGCAGCTCTCCGACGGCGCCTCGATGACCCTGGTGATGAGCCTGGACAAGGCCCTGGCGCTGGGGCTCAAGCCTAAGGCGTTTTTCCGCGGGTTCGCCGTCGCGGGCTGCGAGCCGGATGAAATGGGCATCGGCCCGGTGTTCTCGGTGCCCAAGTTGCTCAAGGCCAAGGGCCTGCAGGTGGCGGACATCGACCTGTGGGAACTCAATGAGGCGTTCGCTTCGCAGTGCCTGTATGCGCGCGATCGCCTGGAAATCGACAACGCCAGATACAACGTCAATGGCGGCTCGATTTCCATCGGCCACCCGTTCGGCATGACCGGCTCGCGGCAGGTGGGGCATCTGGTGCGTGAACTGCAACGGCGCAACCTGCGTTACGGCATCGTCACCATGTGCGTGGGCGGCGGCATGGGGGCCACCGGACTCTTCGAAGCCGTGCGCTGAGCCACAGGTGGGAGGGGCGCAACCGCTCCCACCGTTAAACGGCGCCGTATCCCAATTCGTGCACTTGCCCCTAGAATGGCCGCTCCTCCACCTCTGGTCTTTTTTGGGGCACTCATGCATATCTCTTCCGGCCGCTGGGTCTACGGTTTCTTCCTGACCCTGCTGACTGCGCTGCTGTGGGGCATTCTGCCGATCAAACTCAAGCAAGTGCTGCAGGTGATGGACCCGATCACTGTCACCTGGTTTCGCCTGACGGTGGCCGGCGGTTGCCTGTTCGTTTACCTGGCCGCTACCCGGCGCCTGCCCAGCCGCAAGGTGCTGGGTCCCAAGGGCGGTTGGCTGGTGGCCATGGCGGTGTGCGGGCTGGTGGGCAACTACGTGTTGTACCTGGTGGGCCTCAAGTTGCTCAGCCCCGGCACTGCGCAACTGGTGGTGCAGATGGGCCCGATCTTTCTGATGATCGCCAGCGTGTTCGTGTTCAAGGAGCGCTTCAGCCTGGGCCAGGTGATAGGGCTGGTGGTGCTGATCGTCGGGTTCGGGCTGTTCTTCAACCAGCGTTTGACGGAGCTGTTGACCTCCCTCGGCGCCTACACCGCCGGTGTACTCACGGTACTGCTCGCCACCTCTATCTGGGTGTTCTACGCCCTGGGCCAGAAGCAATTGCTCACGGTTTGGAATTCGTTGCAGGTGATGATGGTGATTTACCTCTGCTGCGCCGCGCTGCTGACGCCCTGGGCGCATCCGTTGGAGGCCCTGCAACTGAGCACGCTGCAGGGCTGGCTGCTGCTGGCCTGCTGCATGAATACCCTGGTGGCGTATGGCGCGTTCGCCGAAGCCCTGGCCCATTGGGAAGCCTCGCGGGTCAGCGCGACTTTGGCGCTCACGCCGTTGGTGACGTTTGTCGCCGTGGCGCTGGCGGCGTGGCTGTGGCCCGATTATGTGCAGGCCGAAGAGATCAACGCGCTCGGCTATTTCGGCGCGGTGGTGGTGGTGCTGGGCTCGGCGGCGGTCGCCCTGGCGCCGTCATTGTTCGCCGGGCTCAAGGCCCGGCGACTGCGCATGGCGTCTTAATGCCCCGCCTCCAGCATGTTCTCCGGCCGCACCCACTGATCGAACTCGGCGTCGGTGAGGTAGCCCAGGTCCAGCGCCGCTTGCCTTAGCGTCACGCCTTCGGCATAGGCCTTCTTGGCGATCTGCGCCGACTTGTCATAGCCGATATGCGGGTTGAGCGCGGTCACCAGCATCAGGCCGCGCTCCAGGTGCTCGGCCATTTGCCCGGCATCCGGTTCCAGCCCGGCGATGCAGTGTTCCTGGAAGTTGTTGCAGCCATCGGCGAGCAGGCGGATCGACTCCAGCAGGTTGTGGATGATCACCGGCTTGTACACGTTCAACTGCAAATGCCCTTGGCTGGCGGCCAGGCCGATGGTCACGTCGTTGCCCAGCACCTGGCAGGCCAGCATCGACAGCGCTTCGCACTGGGTGGGGTTGACCTTGCCCGGCATGATCGAGCTGCCCGGTTCGTTGGCCGGCAGTTTCACCTCGGCCAGCCCGGCGCGTGGGCCAGAGCCCAGCAGGCGCAGGTCGTTGGCGATTTTCATCAGCGCCACCGCCAGGGTCTTCAGCGCGCCGTGCAGCGTCACCAACGGCTCATGGCCGGACAGCGCGGCGAATTTATTCGGCGCGGTCACGAAGGGCAGGCCCGACAGTGCGGCCAGTTCGGACGCAATCGCCTCGCCGAAACCCTGAGGCGAATTGAGCCCGGTGCCCACCGCCGTACCGCCCTGGGCCAGCTCGCACACGGCGGGCAGGGCGCTGCGAATGGCGCGTTCGGCGTAGTCGAGCTGGGCGATGAAGGCCGAGAGTTCCTGGCCGAAGGTGATCGGCGTGGCGTCCATCATATGGGTGCGACCGGTTTTCACCAGCTTCATGTGCCGTGCTGCCAGTTCCGCCAAACCGCCGGACAGCGTGGCGATCGCCGGTAACAGACGTTGATGCACCGCCTGCACGGCCGCGATGCTCATGGCCGTGGGGAAACAGTCGTTGGAGCTCTGCGAGCGGTTCACGTGGTCGTTGGGGTGCACGGGGCTCTTGCCGCCGCGGGTCTTGCCCGACAGCTCGTTGGCGCGCCCGGCGATCACTTCGTTGGCGTTCATGTTGCTCTGGGTGCCGCTGCCGGTCTGCCAGACCACCAGGGGGAACTGATCGTCGTGCTGGCCGGCGAGTACTTCGTCGGCGGCCTGTTCGATCAGGCGGGCGACGTCGGCGGGCAGGTCGCCGTTACGGTCGTTGACCCTCGCCGCGGCTTTCTTGATCAGGGCCAGCGCATGCAGGACCGCCAGGGGCATGCGTTGCTCGCCAATCGCGAAATTGACCAGCGAGCGTTGGGTCTGCGCGCCCCAATACGCGTCCTCCGGCACCTCGACGTCGCCCAGGCTGTCGGTTTCGATACGGCTCATCGTGCATCCTCCTTAATCCAGTCGTGATCGGTCAGTTTAGGCCCTGGCCGCCGCGATGGGTTCCACAAACTTGCATTTGTGCGACCGCGCCCCGTAAAACCAGGCCTCGCAAGGGGGTGGGGTTGAGCCGCGAGGTTTTTTAGGCGCAGAATGGTCGCCCTTGGGGTTTTACCTCGCCAGCTAGAAAGGAAACTCGATGACTCGTCTTCGTGCCATCTGTACCGCGGTTGCTCTGGTTTGCGCCAGCGGCCAGGTTTTTGCCGATACCGCCAGCCACAACGCCAGTGCCGAAGCGTTCCTGACCCTGGCCCATGCTGACAAGCTGGGTACCCCGGTGTACATGCAAGTGCAGCAAATGTTCGCCCAGCGTTTCGAACAGACCAAGGCACCCGCCGCCAAGCAATCGGTGCTCGACAGCTACCAGGCCAAGGCCAACGCCGCCCTGGACCAGGCTATCGGCTGGCCGAAGCTGAAGCCGGACATGGTCAAGCTCTACACCACCAACTTCAGCGAGTCCGAGCTCAAGGACCTGGTCGCGTTCTACCAGTCGCCCCTGGGCAAGAAAGTCCTGGAAAAAATGCCCCAGCTGACCCAGCAATCGGCCCAGATGACCCAGGCCAAGCTGGAAAGCGCCGTACCGGTGGTCAACAAGCTGCTGGAAGACATGACCAACGAGCTGGCGCCAAAAGCCCCCGCTCCGGCCAAGAAGAAGTAAGCAGCAATGACCATGCAACAGCGTATCGAAATGGCGCTCGCCGCCCTGGCCCCGGACCACTTAAGCGTGCTGGACGAAAGCCATATGCACAGCCGTGGGTTGCAGACCCACTTCAAGGCCGTGCTGGTCAGCCAGCAGTTCGCAGGGCTTAACCGCGTCAAGCGCCACCAGAAGGTCTACGCCACCCTGGGTGACCTGATGAGCGAATTTCATGCGCTGGCGCTGCACACCTACACGCCCGAAGAATGGGCGACCATCGACGCAGCGCCGGCCTCGCCGACCTGCGCCGGCGGGCACGCGTAAAAAGTGGCGGGCTTCAACCGGTACTGACCGGTTGGAGCGCGCATACGCGGCTACCGCCATTCCCCGTACAGGCTCCCTAGGCTCAGGTGACCATTGTGTCATTGGGGTCATGAGTCCATGTCTGCTTCACTGCATCGCAACACCCCCTCGCTGACGGCGTTCGACCCGCGTGGTCTGACGGTCCGCACCATTGCCTATCACCGTGCCACGGCCCAGGCGGCCCCTGCGCCGCGAGTGAGTCGTCGCGTCCACAGCGCCAGCGGTCTGGTGCTGGAACAGTGGGACCCGCGCCTGCATGCCTTGCGCCAGCGCGAACCACGCACCGTGCCCAATCAGCAATTTGTCTACAGCCTGTCCGGCACGGTGGTGCGCCGACAGGACGTCGACGCCGGCCTGCGCCTGCTGCTGTCCGCGCCTGGCGGGCAGCTGGTACAGGCCTGGGATGGGCGCGGTGCCCATCAGCGGCATGAATACGACACGCTGCAGCGCCCGGTGGCGGTCTACGAGCAGGCCGCCTCGCAGGCGCAGCCGCGTTGCGTCGAGCGGTTGGTCTACGCGGCGCCGACGCCCGACCACCAGGCGCTCAACCGCAGCGGTCGCCTGGTGCGGCATGCCGATCCGGCCGGCACCCAGCTGTATGACGCCTATGGCATCGACGGACAAGTGCTGAGTCAGACTCGGCGCTTTCATGCGGGCGCCCTTGAGGTCGACTGGCCCCAGGCTGTCACCGAGCAGGACGCGCAGCTACAACCCGAGGCCTACACCACGCGCTGGCGATTCGACGCACTGGGCGCCACCCTGGAACAGATCGACGCCAAGGGCAACGGTCGGCAATTTCTGTATGGGGTCGATGGTCTGCTGCAAACCAGCAGCCTCAGCTTCAAGGGCGGCGCACAAAAAGCGCTGCTGCAACGCCACGTCTACAACGCCGCCGGCCAGGTGCAATCGGCGCTGCTGGGCAACGGCGTTCAGCGCGAAGCGCACTACCGCGCCGAGAATGGTCGCCTGCAGCGGCTGACGGCGTATCGCACGGCGGCGCGGCGGACGGCCTTGCAGGACCTGCACTACGTCTACGACCCGGTGGGCAATGTGCTGGGCCTGCGTGATCAGGCGCAACCGACGCAATGGCGGCACAACTTTCAAGTTGACGCGGTGAGCCGCTATACCTACGACTCGTTGTACCAGCTCACCCAAGCCACGGGCCGCGAAAGCGCGGCGGCCAGTGTCGGCCCGCACTTGCCGCCGCGCCTGACATTCGGTGTTACCGACGGCGGCTTGTGGCGCACTTACACCCAACAGTACGTCTACGATGAAGGCGGCAACCTGACGCGGTTGCGGCATACGCCATCGAGCGGTGTCGGCTATACCCGCACGTTGCAGGTGGCGGCCGACAGCAATCGCGCCGTGGCTGGCGACAGGCCCACACAGGGATTCGATGCCAACGGCAACCAGCAGGAACTGGCCCAGGGGCAGGCGATGCAGTGGAATGTGCGCAATCAGTTGGCCGGGGTCACGCAGGTAGCGCGCGAGGATGGGCCGGCCGACGACGAAGTCTACGTTTACGCCAGTGACGGCCAGCGCGCGCTCAAGCTCTGTCGACAGCAGGTCGGCGGGCAGCGCCGCACGACGCGGGTGTATTACCTGCCGGGACTGGAGATCCGCCAGAGCGCGCAGCGTCATCTGAATGTGGTGCGCCTTGAGCTGGCGTTGTGCACGGTCGAGGTTCTGCAGTGGGAACACGGGCGCGAGCCGGGCGACCGTCATGAGGCGCTGCGTTTTTGCCTGGCCGACCATCAGTCCAGTCACAGCCTGGAGCTGGATGAGCAGGCACAAGTGCTCAGCCAGGAGAGCTACTTTCCCTACGGCGGCACCGCCTGGTGGGCGTCGCACAGTGCCGTCGACGTGCGCGACAGGAGCCGCCGCTATTGCGGCAAGGAGCGCGATGCCAGCGGCCTGTACTACTACGGTTTTCGCTATTACGCACCGTGGTTGCAGCGCTGGATCAACCCCGATCCGATCGCCGAGCAGGGCGGATCGAACCCCTACCGGATGGCCGCCAACAACCCGGTGACTTTGGTTGATTTCATGGGCCTGCAGCCGGCCAGCGCCGAAAGCACGCGCATCCTCGGCGGGCTTATCCTCCTCGCAGCATTTATTTTTGTGGGCCTGGGCGTCGGCGCGTTGCTGGGCAATGCCGCCACCGGTGCCGCCGTGGGTGGGCTGGTGGGCGGTGTGCTGTTTGGCACCAGCCGTTACGCTGGTTACCGGCAACTGCAACCGCAGGACCAGGACACGCAGGCGCAGGAGGCGCTGTTTGCCCAGTCGGTCGCGGAAATGGCGCTCACACTGGCGCAACAGGCCAGTTTGAGTCACGAAGAAACGGCGCGGTTGGTCAACTTCGCCTATGAGCGTCGGCACGCTGAAGAGGGTGTTTCGATCTACCTGTCAGCCCGTGAAGAACGCATCTATGGCTATGTGGGGCCGGTGGAAGAAAGCGCGCAAGCCGACAGGGCTCTGAAGGAAAGTCGCAACCCCGTCCCGGAGCTCAAGCGTATGGGCTACAGCGCCATTGTGCTGCGCGGGCCGGTCAGGGAGGCGTTGGCCGCCGGCGGTAAATCAGGCGCTTCCAGTGCCTTCGAGGTCGGCCCGACGATCCAGGCGACCGGTGCCGGGCGCCGGATGCGCAAGCCGGGCGCGACGTTGCCCGGCGTGGCGTCGACGGCCAGCAGCGCCGGTCTGCCGATGATGCAGATCGACAGCGGCGCCGTCGCCGATGTCGACCCCGTCAGCCGCGCCGGTCGCAGCATCGCCCTCACGCTCAGCCACTTGCGCGAGCGGCGCTTTGGTGCGGTCCATTGGCACCAGCACCAGGATCGCCTGTGGTCCGCCGACCTGCACGGCTATGCCGCCGCACGAGGGCGCGGCGCTTACCGCCTGATGGTCAGCCACCTGGGCGGCAGCCGGTACCGCGTCGAAGGCGTGCGCCAGCCCCATCGGCGCTGAGCCCTGGGGGCGGGTCAACCGTCGGCGGCGGTGTCGTTTTCATCTTCGCTGACGGTGTACCAGGCCCAATAGGTGGTGCGCTTGAGCGTGCCGTCGGCGTTGAGGGTCTGCACCACGCGGCCGGCCGCGTCGTAGGTGTGCTGGTCGCACAGCCCCCCGGTGCGCAGCGACGCGTCATTGATGTAGCCGTGCCGGTCGGCGAAATAGGGCCGGTAGACGCGCATCGGCTGGCCCCGCAGGTTGTACTCCACCCGCTCGCTGACGCGCCAGCGCGGGTTGGCGTCGACCTCCCGGATGCGCTGGTTGTGCAGGATCAGCGTGCCGTCGACCGCCACGGCATAGGCCGGACCCGGTTCGGTTTTGTGCTTGCTCTGCAGTGCGCGTCCAAAGCCGTCCCAGTGACTGAGCAGCAGGCGAACCTGCCTGGCCGGATCGTCGGGGTAACGATCGGCCTGCAGCGTCAGGCAGTGCACCGGTTCGCGATGCGCCTGGCTGATCAGCCGGCTCAATAGTTGTTGATCCTGGCTGGCGGTCGACAGGCTTTTTTGCAGGCGCAGCCGCGCGGTTGCGCGGATCTGTCCGCCGGGCAACAGGTAGTGCTGGCTCACCCATTCCGGTCGCAGGTCGGCCTCGGCAAGGGTGCCCATCCAACTGAAAGGCGCGTACACCCAGGCGCTGGCGGCGTTACCCAGCACGGCCTCGGGCGCTTCGATTACCTGCGCGATGGGCGCTGGCTGCGCGGCTTCGGCGGACGACAAGGGGGCGAAACCCGTGGCCGTGCCGGATTCGTGGCCGTAGACACTGCTGGCCAGGACCCGTCCGAACCCGTCGTAGCGCACTTCCTGCACTGTGCCGTTGGGGTCCACCCACGTGAGCGGCTGCAACAGCCGATAGTCGTAAGTGGCGCGGATCACGCAGCCGTCGGCCTGGGTCACCTGGCGCACGTGGCAGCCGTACGCGTCGTATTCCAGCGTGGTTTCGCCCAAGGATTGGGTCAGGCGCCAGCTGCGCAGGCGGCAAAAGCGCTTGGCATTGAGGTAGCGCGCAAACCGCCTGCGCACCGACCACAGTTCCGGCGGTGCGCTTTGCTCTGCGGCATTGGCGAAGAAAAACACTGCCATGGGCTGGTAGCCAAGGTGCTGCAACTGCGCCTGACGGTCCCAGGCCGGCTGGCCCGGCAGCGTGGGAATATGCGCGTAGGCCTGCAGGGCGTCGGGGCCCAGTTCGGCGCTTTCCAGGTAATCGCTCAGGGCATGCACGGTGGCGACGCCCGCGTCCAGCGTGCGGCCCTTGCCGCCGGGTTCGCGGTAGCGCTGCACCGATAAGCCGCTCAATTGCCGAGGCGCCTGCGGCCCCAGCGGCCCGCTGTGCCGGTCGATAAACCTTTCGTAGCTGACGGTCGCGGGGGCGAGGCCCGAGGGCCATTCGCCCTTGGGCAGCGTCCAGGCATTGCTGCGCTGGCGGTAGGGCAGGCCCAGGCGCCATTGATCCGGCCGAGGGAGGTGAATCCACTGCGCCAGGGTTTCGCTCAGGTAATAGTGCTGTTGCGCCGCGTCGTGGGTCTCGCGCCACCACTGGCGTGCGTGAGCATCGCTGAGCTGCACGGGTGGGGCATCGGTGGCGGTCTTGCGCCGCGCGTGATGCAACGTGACGCTGTGCACCAGGCTGCCGTAGGCATCCCAGCGCAGGTTGAGCTGGTGTTGACACACCGGGTCGTCGGGCACGCGCTCGTAGTGACAGTCCAGGGTTTCCAGCCTCAGCGGCAGCAGTCGCGCCCAGGCTTGTGCGCCATGCGCCGGGGCCAGCCGGCGCACCATGTAGCGGTGCTGCTGCACGGACAACGGCACCCCATCGGCGGCGTCGAGGGCGAACACTTCGACCCGCAACGGCAACCCCCGAAGTGCGTAGGCGGCCTCGCGTTGTTGCTGTGGGGTGGGCGGGGTGATCAGGCTGTCGTGGTGATCGGTGGGCTGCATCGCATCGGGCGTGGTGTGCCGCCCGATCAGCGTGGGGCCTGGCGTGATGGCGTGGGGGTCGTGCTGGCTGTAATCGTCGCGCGGCATGTCGAGTGATTGGCCGGTGTGAAACCAGCGTTTGCTCAGCAGGCCGCCGGGCGCAGCGTCGCTGTCGCGTTGCAGCACCAGGCCGAAGCCGTTAAAGGCGCGTTCCTCGGGCGCGTAATACGCCTGCCGATAGCTCAGGCGCTGGGTCAGCGTGTTGCCGGTGATTTCGTCGTGCTGCACCTGCTGTTTGACCACATCGATAACGAACGGCAGCCGGCAGTGGGCGCGCAGGCCGTTAGCCTGGCGCTGATGTTTTTCATCCAGCCATTCCTGAGCGCTGCTGCGGTAGGTGAGCCGGGAGACGGTGCCGAGGTTGTTGCAGGTGTAGCGCAGCAAGCCGGGGCGGGTATCGAAAAAGTCGTAGCACCAGTGGCGCGGGCGCGGGTGCATGACACTGACCACCAGGCTGACGAAACCCTGGCCACGCAGGTCCGTCAGGCTGACCTGGCACAGGTCGTCGTGCCGTACCCCGGCCGGCCACGGCAGCACCAGCGGTGTGGCGGCGAAGCCATTGCCGCGCTGGTTGAGGTAGATGCGCACCGCGTCCGGCGTCAGGTACAGCAGGTCATTGGCGCCGCCGCCGTCCAGGTCGGCGAGCAGCACATTGGCCGCCTTGAACGCGGTGTGCCGAAATGGCAACGTGGCCAATACCCGACCCTTGCCGAAGCGCCCGCGGCCCAGGTTCGGCCAGCACTCGATCCGGTCATGGCGGATGCGCACCAGGTGCGGCTGCCCGCTGCCGAGCACATCGCTGAACCCCACCCACTCGCTGGCGCAGGGCCGCAGACTGGGCAAGTCATCACCGTCGATGGCATGCGCCAGGTCGACGCCCGCCGCGAAGCCTTTGGCTTGCCGATTGGCATACAGCCGCACACTGCGCGGGCCTACCAGGGCCAGGTCGGCCACGCCGCTGCCCAGCAGGTCGGCGAATACCGCATCGGCGTGCAACAGCTCCACCGGGATGGCGTCGAACGGCACAAACCGCGCCGAGTGCGGGCCGAGCCTGAAGAAGCCGGCCATGCCCGGGCGTGCCACTACCCACTCCGGGCAGCCGTCGCCGTCCACGTCCAGCAAGGCCTGGAACGTCGACTCGCCGGCCGGGTTGATGGGCAGCGCCTGGGCCGGACCATAGGTGACGGCGTCGGCATCGGCGGGGTCGTCGGCCCGCTGCGGCGCGCGGTAATACCAGGCGTGAGCGGTGCGGTACAGCATCCCCGGTACGCCTTCGCCATAGAGGTCCACCAGTTGATAACGGTGACCGTCGTTCAAACCGGGGAAATCCTCAAGCGGCCGATAGCGCGCGCTGTCCAGTTTCGGTGTGCTGCCCTGATACAGGCATTCCTGCGGCGGCAGGCAGGTGAG
Source organism: Pseudomonas sp. lyk4-R2A-8 (assembly GCF_030209095.1). NCBI lineage: Bacteria > Pseudomonadati > Pseudomonadota > Gammaproteobacteria > Pseudomonadales > Pseudomonadaceae > Pseudomonas > Pseudomonas sp. lyk4-R2A-8. The sequence goes on along the minus strand of NZ_JARVSS010000004.1, from coordinate 38,735 downwards.
GTTGCCGTGGGCATCCACCGCCTGTTCGTGCACGGCCATCAGTTGGTTTACCCCGTTGCGACTGAGGTGATGCTCCAGCAGCAGACGCCGCACCAGGACCGGTTCGGGGCCCATGCCTGGCTCGTCGGGAAAGGCATGAAACATCAGGACTTGCCGGCACAGGCGCAAGGTGCGCTGTTCGAACCCATAGGCATAACGGGAGAAGGGATCGGCGCGCGGCGTCCACGCGTGCCGCGGCGCGTAGCTGGGGCGCTGCTCGAAGGCGTCGGTGCGCTGCCCATAGTCGAACAGCAGGTGAAAGTGCCAGGCGTGGCGGGTGAGGTCGTCGCTCTTGAGCAGGTACGGCGCTTCTTGTTCCCGGGCGGTGGCGTTGCCGTAGTAAACGCTGTGCAGGTAGCGCTGGGCGCGGCTGTCATGGGGGAAGGTGCGGCTATCGGTCTCGGCCTGGTACCGGTAGCCGATATGTTCGCCGTGGGCATTCAGGCTTTCTTCCAGCAGCCATTGCGCGACATGGTGCGGTTGCTCGGGGTCGGCGATCCGCGCGATCGGGGTCTTGCCGTACAGGTGCTGGCTGCCGTCGCTGGCCTGTACCCACCAGAAGCCGGCGCCGTCAAGGGCCGAGCACCAATGCTCGATGCGCGAGAAGTCGCTCTCCACGCGTGGAAAGTGGCGGGTCACGGTGTAGGTCGTGCCCAGTGGCACCTGGTTGAAGGTGTCGCGCTGGGTGCGCAGCGGCGTGCCATCGGCAGTGCATTCGGGCATCCATGCCTGGGCGTCCGGCCCCAGCAGCGTGTCCGCTTCGGTGTAGGTCGGCACGCCGCGACGGCTGCAGCGTGTGACGGCCGCCACGGCAACCGTCCAGCCGAAGCCGAACGCGCTGTTGCCGGCATCGCTGCGGTAGGTGAGGGCCAGGGTCGGTGCGTAGCCACGGCCGGCGCTGATCGGTAACGCGATCTCGAAACATGCGGCACCGTCGGCGCCGACCGGGGCCCAGCCTTTGGCGGCGCCTTGCGGGGCGGTGGCGGTGGTCGGCGGCGCCGGCAGGGGCGATAGATCGGTAGACGGATTCATGCGTCACTCCCTGCCGGCCGAGCGGTGTAGCGCAGGTGAAAGATGATGTCGGTGATCGACGCCAGCAAGTCTTTCTGGCGCTGCGGATGGGGAAAGTCCAGGCGCCAGGACGACACCGCGCCGGTGTACTCGAAGGGCAGATAGCGCGGGTCGTTGTCGAAGGTGAGCGTGAACAGGCCGTTGTCATCCAGCCCGCGTGACAGTGCGATTTGCTGGCGCGCGCGCCATTCGGTGCGCGTGCCGCCGCCGGCAACGTTCAGCTCGTTGCGGGTCTGGGTCAGCGTGGCCTTGAGGTCCTCGAACGGCCCCAGTGTGCCGGGCAGCGACACGCTGACGTGCTTGATGCGACGCAGCACGTGGCCGGGGTAGTCCTCGTCGAACACAGCCTGGGGCAGCTCGAAACACAGGCTGCCGTGCTGCATCAGCGCGGCCTTGTGATCGTCCCAAGTCTGGCCGCTGAGAGGCGCGCCGGCCTGCGGGATGTTGACCGCGCACGCGATCAGGCGATCGCGCAGCGACACGGTTTTGGTGATCTCCAGCTCCCGGGGCGTGTGTTGCAGGTAGGCCGCGTTCATGCTGATCAGGTTGAGCTTCATGGCTTCAGCGCTCAGCAGGCCTTGTGAGGCCTGCCGCCAACTGTCGCCCTGGAAGAACCGGCGGTCTTCGGCGGTTTCGTACTGCCAGCAGGCTTCGGCCGCCAGGCATAACGAGTGCGCGCTGTCATGCAGGGCGTAATAGAACGTCGCCAATTGCGAATTCAGCCACTGATACAGCTGCGCCCTGGAGACGCGCGTACTCAACAGTTGATAGGCCGATTGCGCGTGGGCCAGGGCGGTGCGGGCGCTGCGCAGTTGCAGGCGGGTGGCTTTTTCCTGCTCGGCCTGGGCCTGCAGCAGGGCGTCGATCTGCGCCAGTTCCAGGCGCGCCTGTTGGGCGGCGTGGGCCCAGTCCTCGGCACGGCGGTTGAACTGCTCGGTGCGGTCCAGGTCGTTCGCGGTGGCGCGGGCGCGGTTGGCCTCGCCTTGGGCAAAGGCCTGATAGCTGTGGAACAGACCCTCAAAGCGCATGCCGCCGAACGAGGTGCCGAAGATGTTCGGCGCGAGCATGGCCGCACCGGCGCCGACGCCGGCAATCGCCACTTTGCGCTCCCACGCGGCGCTCTCAAGATAGCGTCGGCCGGCAGCGGTTTCACCGGCGCTGCTGCCTTCGTCGAGGCGATGGGCAAGGAAGTCCAGGCGCGCCTTGACCACCGCGCGGCTGCGTTGCAGGGCGTGGGTGTTTTTCTCGTCGATCATCAGCGCCTGGGCCTGTTGGGTCACCACCAGTCGGGCCAGCTCCCAGGCATTCTGCTGCTGCACCTCCAGCAGGTGCGCCTGCTCTTTGCGTTCGATCAGGGTGAGCAATGTGCTGCCGAACTGCGCCAGGCTGTCGACCGCACTCAGGGCGTGCGCGGCCATCACCTGGAAGCGGTAATGCCCGACTTCCGGGCGCATCGGCATATACCCCTCGATGCCCACGGCGGCACCCTCGGCCCGTCGCGCGAGCAGGTCGGCGGGCGCTATCGGCGCGGCGTACAGCGGCTGGCGTAACGGCTTTGCAGTGATGTCCAGGTGATTACGCAGCCCATGCAGGCGGCTGTCCAACGTGTCCCAGCGCGCCACCTGTTGCGGGTTCAGCGGCCGGAGCAGGTAAGCGCTGTCGGTGAGCCATGTGCGCTGGCCGAACGTCCCGCACTGACGCAAGAGTGTGCGGTGCTGCTCGGGCGAGTGCTCCCGTTCGCGTATCGCCGTGGCCGGCGTGTTGGCCAGGCTAGCCAGGGTGCGCGGAGTCCAGCTGTCGGCGCGGGTCAGCGTCGGGCGCGGGCCGAGCAGGTTCTGCGCCTGGATATACCGGAGCTTGGCTTCAGCCAGGCTGTCGGGGCTCAACTGGCGATAGGCCGCGTCGCCACGGTTGATCAGGATGTCGACGTTGAGCAAGTGCAGCGCCTTGCGCAGATAGCTGGGGAAACTGAGGGCCAGGTAATGGGGACTCTGCGGATGCTGGCAGGCGTAGCTCAGTTCCATGGGGGCCGTCGCCAGGATGCGCAGTGTCCCGGTGTCCGGCCGGCGTGGGTCGAACAGCGCGTGCAGCCAGCGCTCGGCCTCGGCGAATTGCTGTTGCTGGTGCAGACGCTGGGCCAGGGTCCAGGGCAAATAGATAAACAGTTCGCGCATGCAGTGGCCATGCGCGCCCTGGAAGTCGCTCGGTTGCGGCGCCGCCCCGGCAAGTCGTGCCAGGCTGCCTGCAGACAGTTGTTCAAGACCGGCGCCGGCCTGGCTGAATACGCGGCTGGCCAGCCGACTGGTGAGTGGGATCGACGGCAGCGCCGGCTTGAGGCTCGCGGAAAAGTCGATGAACTCGCTGGGTTCGCCGGTTTCCTCGTGCACGCGTTGAACACGCGGAGAATGGGCCGGGTCGTCGATACTCTGCGTCTGGCTCAGGGCGCAGGTGACGGCCTTGAGCGCATAGCCCAGCACGCGCGCGCCGTTGCCCAGGCTCTCCAGGGTGATGACGCCATGGATCAACGTGACGGCCGAGGTCGGTTGCCCGTCAGGGAGTTTTATGCGTGCCGTCGCGACATGCCCGGCGGGCAACTCCGGTGCCGAGCCCGACAGGCTTTCGTGTTCGGTGTCGATAAAGTTGAGGATATGCATGGTGTTGTTGCCGACGGCCTGCGGCGTGGGCAAGTCCTTGAGCCTGGACTGCATGATCACGTGGCGATAGAGGCGGATCGGGGTGGACGCGCTGCTGTACACCAGCCTCAGGTCATTGACGAAATGCAGCTTCCTGCTGGACGAGTCGTCCCCTGGCAATAAGTAGCCGCTGTAGCGATCCAGGATCGCCAGGACGTTGTCCTGGGCATGGGCATAAAGGTGAAGAAAGGCATTTTTGTTGATGAACTTGCCTTCCAGTGAATACCTCGTGACATTCCTGTCGGCGGTTTGTCCGGCGCGCAGCGTGTCGGCCTGGCCCGACAGGGTCAACAGCATGCTGCCCAGGTCGTAGATGGCATTGGCAAAGGTCTTGCCGGTCTTGGGGTTTTTGAAAAACAGCGCGTAGTGCGTGACATCCAGTTCCGAGACGAGCCCGCTGTCCAGGACGATGGCCGAGCCATGGCTCAAGGCGACGTCTTCCCTGGCCGCGTCATGCATGGCCGACTCGGTGACCAAATGGATACTCGCCTCACCGTGCCGGGTTGTCAGGTTGATGCGATAGGTCTGCAGGAAACTCCTGGCGGTTTTCGAGCTGAAAACCAGCTCGTGGGTGATCGGGTCAACCGTCGTATGGGGGCTGTCGGCGGTCAGGATGTCCTGGCTGCGGTATTCGAAATTCCAGTCTTTCACCGGCGGCGAGGTGTCCGGGATCAGGGCCAGCACCGGCAGCGCGGGGTCCTGCGCCACGCTGGCTTTGAATTGCAGGTTGCCGTGGTTGATGTCGAAGAACAGGCCGAAATAGCGATGGGCAAAGGGCGTCAGCAAGACGCTGGAAAACACGTCGTCCTCATCGGGGCCGCCAAGCAGCGCGGTTTGCAAGGGCGTGTTCTGCGTTGACTCGTAGGCTTCCAACAGGCGAATGGTCTCCAGCGCAACGGCCGAGCCCGGCACGATCTTGTAGCGTCCAGGGCTGCCGGCGGACGCCACGACTTTCACTCCCAGCGTTTGATCGACACTCACCGCCTGGAAGAACTCGCCCGGCTGTTCGCTGCCATGGTTGAGGGTGTTGGCGCGTATGCCGAGGAACAGGCTATGGGGCGTGCGGCCGTCGACCACCGCGATGGTCTGCGTGATGCCGGCGAGCTGCGCGCGGGTCAGCGCGTTGACGCCGCGGGTGACGCAATGCTCCTCCAATGCCGTGTGCGGCACGCTCCAGCTGCCATCGAGCTTCTGATAGGAAAAGCACAGGCGAAACTTCACGAACCGGCTGTTGAGCCATTCGGTCTGGCGCTGTTGTTGCTCTTCATCGTCATCCTCGCCATTGCCGTTTCCCGTTACCTGCGCGGCGTGGTAGGGCGCCGGCTTGATGCTCTCGGCCCACACGATAAACAGCCGGTTGTTGAACCGCACCGGGCGGATGCTGTGGGCGGGGGTGTCGGCGCAAAAGGCCAGGTTGATCGGCTTCCAGTCAGTCCAGGCCAGCGGCGCCGGTGTGTCGGGGCGGGCGCTGGAGCGCTTGGACAGGTCGAGCGAACGCCAGTAGTAAAGGTTGTCGCTGGCGGATTTGCCGACGAAGTAATAGGTGCTGGTATCCAGCTGCCGCACATCGCCGTCGATGTAGCCATTGAGCGTGTGCAGGGTGGCGATGGCTTCGAACCGCGACAGGTAGCCTTGCACGGCGTTGTGCACCGTGGCCGGCTGCAGGCGGTGCTGGTTGAGGTCGGCTTCCAGTTGTTCGAAGCTGGCGCTCTTGTCTTCGCGCAGCGCCGGGTCGAGGAAGTTGTGCGGTTGATAGCGCAACTGCTGGGTGGCGCGCCACAACGGGTAAGTGCGCAGGCTGTCGTGCCAGGCCTGGCTTTCATCCGCTGACGGGCCCTGGGTTTCGTAGCCGGGTTCCAGGCCGCCGTGGATACGGTTGATGTAATGCTGCAGGCTGGTTATCGCACTGGCCACCGGGCTGCTGGGCACGGCCTGGCTGACTTGTACGTCCAGCAGCCAGTAGTCGTACAGGTCGTTGGGGGTGCGCAGCGCGGCTTTCAATGGCGCGCTGACGCAGTGCGCCAGGTAGAAGCCCAGCATGGCATCGCGGTGGGCTTGGTTGAGGGTGCTGTCGAGGGTCTCTGACATCGTCATTCCTTGAGTCCTGGGTGGGTGCGGCCGTCAGTGACGCGCGGCGATAACCGCTTCGCCCACCGCTTTCCATTGGTTGAAATCGCTGGTACTGGTCAGCTCGCTCGCGTCCAGCAGGGTCTGGCTGGACAGGCGGGTAACCGCGCACGCCTGTCGGCAGCGCATCACCCAGTCCAATTGGTCCATGGCCGTCACGCGGCCGGCGGGCAGGGTGTCGGTGAGCACCCGCAGCTCCGTTTCGCTCCAGCCCAGCCAGTGACTGAGCCGCTCGTCAGCGACTTGAGCGTCGTGGTGGTTGGCGGCCTGGAAGAACGCCAGCAGGCGCTCCTGGGTCAGGCCGCAGGTATCGCAGCAGTCTTTGAAGCGCTGCAGCAGATAGAGCGTGCCCAGGTTCAGTTCCAGCGGCGTCGAGGGCGTCAGGTGGCTGTCCAGCCAATGCGGGTTAAGCAACCACTGCCGCAGGCTCGCGCCGTTCACCGGCAGCGCCAGCAGCGTGGTGATATCCGGGGCCAGCAGGATCAGGTGCTTGAGCACAACCGGCTGTTTCTGCGTGTTGAGGTGTTGGTTGTAGTACAGCGTCAGCTCGCGGCTATATGGGGCCGGCACCGGGTTGTCCAACAGCCGTTGAATGCACAGGCGCAGGCTTTGGTCAGCGAGGCGCTGCAGCCGCGGCACCAGGATTTCCCGGGCTTGGCGTTTCAATGCGGCGTCCTCGGTCGGCGTGCGGCTCAGGGTCAGGGCGTTGATCGCGTGGGCCAGCGCAAGCGTCGGCTGCCAGGGTAGGGAAAGGTCCGGCGCCGGGCCGAGCGCCTGGGCCAGCACCCCGGCCCATTCGATGGCGGCCAGGTTGTCCGCGGCGCCAGGTTGCGGCAGCGACAGCGCCGCCAGTTGGCGGGTGGACGGCAGCTCGTAAGGCGGGCGCTGCAGCAACTCGACCCAACGTGCCAGGGCCGGGTTATCGGTGTCCGCCTCCAGCAGCAGGCGTTGGCGCAGTTGGGGCACGCTGGTGTGACTGTCGTTGAGCCAGGTGACGGCCCAGTCCAGTTGCATCAGCACATCGAGGAAATCCGCCGCGCCGTGGCCTTCGACGTGCAGGGTGGGGCGCGTGAGGGTGGTCCAGGTTGAGGGGCCCAGCAGGTCGGCCAATTGTTTGCAGTGCCACACCGACAGGCCGAAGGTGCGCGCGATATGCGCCTGCCGGTACAGCGCGGTATAGGTCGCCAGGTTGCGCAGCACTGGAGTCGGACTGGCGTCGATCAGCAGTTGCAGCGCCTGGGGGGTGTCGTTCAGTTGCAGCGCGGCGCACAGCTGTTGTCGGGTGGCTGCGTCGAAGGGTTGCTCGTCCAATGCCAGGGCGTGCGCGCCCACCGTGGTGCGGTTGAACACCTGGTCGAACAACGGCTGGGCCGGGGCGCTGGCCTGCAGCGGCAGGCGGTCCAGCCACGCACCGAATTCCAGCGGCGTCAGCGTGTAGCGTCGCGCCAGGTAGCGATACACCCCGAGGGCGCGCAGGGTGGCGTGGCGGATGCGCAGTTGGGTGTTGGCCGGCTGTTCACACGCCATGGCACTGACGAGCAAGGTGTCGAGTTCGGCAAATGGCAGGTCGAACCCTTGTTGCAGGCGGATCATGCGCTGCAGGCGGTCGAAGTGTTCGTCTGAAGCGTTGAGCAACTGCGCGGCGTTGCCCGTCAACGTCAGCGGCCGTTGGCCGCCACCGTTGATATAGCGCGCGCCGTAAGTGGGCAGCGACCCGTGCCGGGCCGAGGGCGAGGCATATGGGGCGAAGCGTTCCTGTGCCAGCAGTGCCTGCAGCCGGGCGGTGTCCATTGCGGTGGCGTCGAGCAGCGCCTGCAGAGTCGGCGGCGGGCCTGCCTGTCGGGTGACCGGGTCCAGCGCCTGGCCGAAACAGGTTTCAAACAACGTGCTGCCGCCCATCGGTGGCTGCAGCAGGAGCGTGTGTTGACCGGGGTTCAGTTCGTTCATCAGGCAGTGCACATCGGCGTTGCGCGCGCGCACCGTGGCGTAACCTGCAATGCCGGCGGCGTCGAAGGGCAGGCGCCGGCTGATCCGGTAGTTCAATTCGCCAAGGCTATACCCGGTGCCCGCCAGCCCCAGGCGAACCTGGGCGTGGTGATGGTGATACGGCAGCGCCAGCGGATAGTGCCGGGTGCTGAGCAGGCGATTGAGGTGTTGGCCGGGATGATGAAGCGTGATCTGCCGGCGCAGCAGCTCATCGACCAACGTGAGCAAGGGCCGTTCGGTAAAGGTGCTGTCGTGGTCGATCAGCAGGGTTTCCAGGTCCGGGCGCCGCTGGCCCAGGGGGATTTTGTCCTGGGTGCCCGTGCCGTTTTTCTCAAGTTGCAGGGCGAATAGAAACAGCGTGCGCAGGTAGGCCACCGGCGAGTCGAGCGCGGCCAGGGCGTCGGGGGCGCAGGCGTTGGCCCAGTCTGTCTCAGGCTGGCCGGTAATGCCGGACGCCAGCGCGCGTTTGTCGCGTGCCGGGGCTGACACTGAATGGTCCGGCTGCAGGTCGTGCAGCCATTGCAGCTGAGTGGCGTAGGCCAGCGCGGTGTCGTAGGCCTGGGCGCCATCGTCATCGTTGCAACGGCCCAGTCGGCCGATGAAGTCGGCGCGGGGCAGACGCACAATGTCAAAGACGCTGGTGATGCCGAGTTGATGCAGGGCCGTGCAGAAGTCGACCTTTCCCTCGCCGGGAGGGACGGGCCGTTCTACCAGTCTGGCCAGTAGCGGACTGCTTGAAGTGAGCATGAAGACGGTCTTCCAGTGCGCCCACAGGTGGATCCAATGGGCAACGCCAGACGCTATCACGCAGGTTTCGGTGCCGAGGTCGGCCAATGCCGCGCGGGTGTCGAGGAAATATCGGCGACTGAGTGTCGATGCGGCGTCGCCAGGGTTTTGCTAGAATGCGCGCCGCGCGCCCCGGCCCGCTTTTTTATGTATCCGGTTCACCCTTTACGAGGGTAGCCACCTGGAGAAAACACCCATGACTCAACCGATTGTCGTGGCGGCACTGTATAAGTTCGTCACCCTCGAAGATTACGTCGCCCTGCGCGAGCCCCTGCTGCAGGCAATGGTCGACAACGGCATCAAAGGCACCCTGCTGATCGCCGAAGAAGGCATCAACGGCACCGTGTCCGGCAGTCGCGAAGGCATCGACGGCCTGATCGGCTGGCTGAAGACCGACCCGCGCATGGTCGACCTCGACCACAAAGAGTCGTACTGCGACGAGCAGCCGTTCTACCGCACCAAGGTCAAGCTCAAGAAAGAAATCGTGACCCTGGGCGTCGAAGGCGTCGACCCTAACAAGCAGGTCGGCACCTATGTCGATCCCAAGGACTGGAACGCGTTGATCAGCGATCCGGACGTGCTGTTGATCGACACCCGCAACGACTATGAAGTGTCCATCGGCACCTTCGAAGGCGCGATCGACCCGAAGACCACCAGCTTTCGCGAGTTTCCCGACTACATCAAAGCCCACTTCGACCCGGCCAAGCATAAGAAGGTCGCGATGTTCTGCACCGGCGGCATTCGCTGCGAGAAGGCTTCAAGCTTCATGCTCAGCGAAGGCTTCGATGAGGTGTATCACCTCAAGGGCGGCATCCTCAAATACCTCGAAGAGGTGCCCCAGGCAGAAACCAAATGGCAGGGCGACTGCTTTGTGTTCGACAACCGCGTGACCGTGCGCCACGACTTGAGCGAAGGCGACTACGATCAATGTCATGCCTGCCGCACACCGGTGAGCGTGGAAGACCGTGCATCCGAACACTATGTGGCCGGCATCAGTTGCCCGCATTGCTGGGATAAGCTGCCGGAGAAAACCCGTCGCAGCGCCATCGACCGGCAAAAGCAGATTGAATTGGCCAAGGCCCGCAATATGCCGCACCCGATTGGCTACAACTACAAGCAAACCCCTTCCGAGGCCTGAGCCATGTCCGCGCGCCTGCTCTATGTAATGGACCCGATGTGTTCCTGGTGCTGGGGCTTTGCCCCGGTGGCGCAGGCACTGGTAGAGCAGGCCCAGGCGGCCGGCGTCGACGTGCACCTGGTGGTGGGCGGCCTGCGGACCGGCAGTGGCGCGGCGCTGGAGCCGACCACGCGGCGCTATATCCTTGAACATTGGCAGGCGGTCACCGAGGCCACCGGGCAGCCGTTCAAGCGCGAAGGGGCGTTGCCCGACGGTTTTGTGTATGACACCGAGCCTGCGTGCCGCGCCATCGTTACCGCCCGCAGCCTGGCGCCGGATTGCGCGTGGACATTGCTGGGGCTGATCCAGCGGGCCTTTTATGTCCAGGGGCGCGACGTGACCCTGGCCAAGGTGCTGGTGGAACTGGCCGAACAAGCCGGCATCCCGCGAATCGAGTTTGCCGGCGAGTTCGACCGTGCCGAGCAGCATGCCGCCACGGCCGCCGATTTCACCTGGGTGCAGGATCTGGGCATCGCCGGGTTCCCGACGCTGCTGGCCGAGCGCGACGGCCAGCTGGCGCTGTTGACCAATGGCTACCAGCCGCTGTCCGAGTTGTCGCCGTTACTGGGTCGATGGCTGGAGCGAGCAGCCTGTGCATGATCAACCCGATAAAGAACCCGGCAAGCGCACCGATCGACTGACCTGGGCGGAAATTCGCCGCCTGGCCCTGCGTCACAGAAAATCCCTGTGGATCGCCAATGGCGTCGCCGTGCTGGCGACCCTGTGCAGCGTGCCCATTCCTTTGCTGTTGCCGTTGCTGGTGGACGAAGTGCTGCTGGGCCGTGGCGACGCCGCGCTCAAGGTGATGAACCACGCGCTGCCTCTGGGTTGGCAGAAAGCCGCCGGCTATATCGGCCTGATGCTGCTGGTGACCCTGTTGCTGCGCTGCGGCGCGCTGCTGTTCAACGTGGTGCAGGCGCGGCTGTTCGCCCGGTTGGCCAAGGACATCGTGTACCGCATCCGCGTGCGTCTGATCGAGCGGCTCAAGCGCATCTCCCTGGGCGAATACGAAAGCCTGGGCAGCGGCACGGTGACCACGCACCTGGTCACCGACCTGGATACGCTGGACAAATTCGTCGGTGAAACCCTCAGCCGCTTTCTGGTGGCGATGCTGACGCTGTTCGGCACCTCGGCGATCCTGGTGTGGATGCATTGGCAACTGGCGCTGCTGATCCTGTTGTTCAACCCGCTGGTGATCTACGCCACGGTGCAATTGGGCAAGCGCGTCAAACACCTCAAGAAGCTGGAAAACGACAGCACCTCGCGCTTTACCCAGGCGCTGACCGAAACCCTGGACGCCATCCAGGAAGTGCGCGCCGGCAACCGCCAGGGCTTCTTTCTCGGCCGACTCGGCCAGCGCGCCCAGGAAGTGCGTGACTACGCGATCCATTCGCAGTGGAAAACCGACGCGTCCAGCCGTGCCAGCGGGCTGCTGTTCCAGTTCGGTATCGACATCTTCCGCGCGGCGGCGATGCTCACCGTGCTGTTTTCCGACCTTTCCATCGGCCAGATGCTCGCGGTGTTCAGCTACCTGTGGTTCATGATCGGCCCGGTGGAACAGTTGCTGAACCTGCAATACGCCTATTACGCGGCGGGCGGTGCGCTGACGCGGATCAACGAACTGCTGGCGCGCGCCGATGAGCCGCAATACCCCGGCGGTGAAGATCCGTTCAGCGGGCACGATACCGTCGGCATCGACGTGCGCGGGCTGGATTTCGGCTACGGCGAAGACCTGGTGCTCGACCAGTTGAACCTGAGCATCGCTCCCGGTGAGAAAGTCGCGATTGTCGGCGCCAGCGGTGGCGGCAAAAGTACCCTGGTGCAATTGCTCCTGGGGCTTTATACGCCCCAGGCCGGCAGCATCCGTTTTGGTGGCGCCACCCAGCAGGCGATTGGCCTGGAGATGATTCGCGAGCATGTCGCGGTGGTGCTGCAGCACCCGGCGCTGTTCAACGACACGGTACGCGCCAACCTGACCATGGGCCGTGATCGCAGCGACCAGGCCTGCTGGCAGGCGCTGGAAATCGCCCAATTGGACACGACCGTCAAGGCTTTGCCCCTGGGCCTGGACAGCGTGGTGGGGCGTTCCGGTGTACGGTTTTCCGGCGGCCAGCGCCAGCGCCTGGCGATTGCGCGGATGGTGCTGGCCGAGCCGAAAGTGGTGATCCTTGATGAGGCCACCTCGGCCCTGGACGCCGCCACCGAGTACAACCTGCACCAGGCGCTGGCGCGGTTTCTCAGTGGTCGTACTACACTGATCATCGCTCACCGTCTGTCGGCGGTAAAACAGGCGGACCGCGTATTAGTGTTTGATGGCGGGCATATTGCCGAAGATGGCGACCACCAGCAGCTGATCGCCGATGGCGGCCTATACGCCAAGCTTTATGGACACTTGCAACAAGTGCGTTGATTCAGCTTAGGCTGTGCGACATGAAAGTGGTTTTTAGCGTGCGTAGTCAGTGGTGCATATGCAAGGGACTTCATGAAGCGAAAGCGGACTCTCGGAACGCCTCGGCTGTTGGGCATTGTGTGGCCCTTTATCGCGGTTGTGCTGTTCCAGGCACTGCTGGGCTGCGTCAGCCTGTACATGCTTTCGGCGGTGCGCGGTTATGTGGGCGGCGAAAGCCTGTGGTCCAAAGGCCAGAAGGATGCCATCTATTATCTGACGCTGTACGCCGATAACCGCGACGAAAGCACCTACCTCAAATACCAGCAGGCCATTGCGGTGCCCCAGGGCGGCCACGAGCTGCGCATCGCCCTGGATCGTCCCACTCCCGACCTGAACGCCGCGCGCCTGGGTATCCTAAAGGGCGGCAATCACCCGGACGACGTCTCCAGCCTGATCTGGCTGTACCTGAACTTTCGCCATTTCAGCTACCTGGAAAAGGCCATCGAGCTATGGACGGTGGGCGATGGCTACCTGGTCCAGCTGGACAACCTGGCCCGCGAGATGCACGCCGCGATCAGTGCCGACCGGGTCAACGCCAACGATGTGCGTCAATGGAAGGCGCATATCATCGCGATCAACGACGGTGTGACGCCGGCCGCCAAAGCCTTCAGCGACGCCTTGGGCGAAGGTTCGCGGGTGATCCTGCGGCTGTTACTGATCACCAACCTGGCCACCGCCCTGGGGTTGATCGTGCTGGCGCTGTTGCGCACCCATAAGTTGCTGGCCCAGCGTCATGCCTTTGCCAATGCTTTGCAGGTAGAGAAGGAGCGGGCGCAGATCACCCTGGAGTCGATTGGCGACGGTGTGATTACGACCAATGTCGATGGCGCCATTACTTACATGAACCCGGCGGCCGAGGCGCTCACCCATTGGAAGTCGAGCCAGGCCCAGGGCCTGCCCCTGGCGGCGCTGTTCAACCTGCTGGATGACAATGCCCAGCCCGATGCCTTTACCCTGATCGAGCACATCGTCAAGGGCCAGCTCAGGGGCGGCAGCGAGCATGCCAAGACCATCCAGCGCCTGGATGGCAGCACGGTGTCGGTCACCCTGGTGGGCGCGCCCATCCGCAGCGGCGGCCAGGTCAGCGGCGCGGTGCTGGTGTTGCATGATATGACCCAGGAGCGTCAATACATTGCCAACCTGTCATGGCAGGCAACCCACGACGCCCTGACCGGCCTGGCCAACCGCCGCGAATTCGAATTCCGCCTGGAGCAGGTGCTGCATCCTGCGGCCAGTCAGCCAGGCGCGCGGCACGCGTTGATGTTTCTGGACCTGGACCAGTTCAAGCTGGTCAACGATACCTGTGGCCATGCGGCGGGCGATGAACTGTTGCGGCATATCTGCGCGTTGTTGCAGTCGGACCTGCGTGAAGGCGATACCCTGGCTCGCCTGGGCGGCGATGAGTTCGGCATTTTGTTGGAAAACTGCCCGGCGCACGCGGCGGAAAAAATCGCCGAGAGCCTGCGCCATACCGTGCAGAGCCTGCATTTTGTGTGGAAGGGCCGGCCGTTCGTGACCACCGTGAGCATCGGCCTGGTGCATATCGCCCATACCCCGACCAGCCTGGAAGCGTCGCTGCGCGCCGCGGACATGGCGTGCTACATGGCCAAGGAAAAGGGCCGCAACCGCGTGCAGGTGTATCACCCCGACGATTCCGAGCTGTCCATGCGTTTTGGCGAGATGGCCTGGGTGCAGCGCCTGCACATGGCGCTGGAAGAAAACCGCTTCTGCCTGTATGCCCAGGAAATCGCGGCCCTCGGCCCCACCGAGGGTGGCAGCGGGCACATCGAAATCCTGTTGCGCCTGCACGACGAAGCCGGCCGCATCATCCTGCCCGACAGTTTTATCCCGGCGGCCGAGCGTTATGGCCTGATGACATCCCTGGATCGTTGGGTGGTCGAGAACGTGTTCAAGATCATAGCCCGTTGCCAGCAGGAGCGTCCGGGCCGTTCTATGGCCATGTGTGCGATTAATCTGTCAGGCATCACCATCGGAGATGACGACTTTTTAGGATTTTTACATGAGAAATTCGAGACTTATCGCATTGCGCCGGAAATGATTTGTTTTGAAATAACCGAGACCAGCGCTATTGCCAATTTGGGCAGCGCCATTCGTTTTATTAATGAACTCAAAGCGTTAGGTTGCCACTTTTCGCTGGACGATTTTTGCGCCGGAATGTCCTCGTTCGCGTATCTGAAACATTTACCTGTAGACTTCCTGAAGATCGATGGAAGTTTTGTAAAGGATATGCTGGACGACCCGATTAACCGCGCCATGGTCGAAGTGATCAACCACATCGGCCACGTCATGGGTAAGCGCACAATTGCCGAGTTTGTTGAAACACCGCAGATCGAACAGGCACTGCTCGACATAGGTGTGGATTACGCTCAGGGCTACCTGATCGAACAGCCGCAATTGTTTACCTTTGACAGCCTGCAGTGTCGACCCGAGCGGCCGCAGCCTTTGTTGCTCAAGGCGCCCGGCACATTCCGCTGAAACAACCGCCGGTCTGTAAATCACACTTAAAAAGGAGCCTTATAGTGATCGACACATTCAACAGAACCGGCCCGCTGATGGAAGCCTCAAGTTACCCCGCCTGGGCACAGCAACTGATCCAGGACTGTAGCGAGAGCAAGCGCCGGGTGGTCGAACACGAACTGTACCAGCGCATGCGCGATAACACGTTGAGCGCACGTACCCTGCGCCACTACCTCATCGGTGGCTGGCCCGTGGTGGAACAGTTTGCCTTATACATGGCACAGAACCTCACCAAGACCAAGTTTGCCCGCCATCCTGGGGAGGATATGGCGCGCCGGTGGCTGATGCGCAATATTCGCGTGGAACTCAACCACGCCGATTATTGGGTGAATTGGGCCGCGGCCCATGGCGTCAGCCTGGAAGAGCTGCAGGCCCAGAACGTACCGCCTGAGTTGCACGCGTTGAGTCATTGGTGCTGGCACACCAGTTCGGCCGACTCGCTGATCGTGGCCATTGCCGCCACCAACTACGCGATCGAGGGCGCGACCGGGGAGTGGTCGGCCGTGGTGTGCTCCACCGGCGTGTACGCGGCGGCCTTCCCCGAGGAGGAGCGCAAGCGGGCGATGAAGTGGTTGAAGATGCACGCCCAGTACGACGATGCGCACCCATGGGAAGCCCTGGAAATCATCTGCACCCTGGCCGGGATGAACCCCAGCAAGGCCCTGCAAGTGGAGCTGCGCCAGGCTGTGTGCAAAAGCTACGACTATATGTACCTGTTCCTGGAAAGCTGCATGCGTCTGGAAAAAGACAAGCCTGCCGGCATCGCGAGCGCCACCGTGCGCGAGCGCACGGCACGCGTCGCCAGCGAGGCCTGACAGGATGCGATGGCGGGGTGCCTACCCCGCCATTGCGAGGCGGTTGCGGCCTTCGCGCTTGGCCACATACAGGGCGTTGTCGGCCCGGCGCAGCACGCTTTCGACCGACTCGGCGGCCAGCAAAGTCGAACAACCCAGGCTTACCGTCAATTCGATCCGTTTGCCGTCCGCCCAATAGTCCTGGGCCTGCACTGCCTTGCGCAGGCGTTCACCGACCATTGCCGCCGCTTCCCGGCTGGTGTTGGACAGCAGGATCAGAAACTCTTCCCCGCCGAAGCGAAATACCATGTCCACATTGCGCAATTGCGCTTTGATGGTCGCCGCGACGCTGCGCAGCACGTCATCGCCGGCGGCGTGGCCGTGGGTGTCGTTGATCGTCTTGAAATGATCGATATCCAGCATCAGCAAGGACAGCGGGCTCATATGCCGACGGGCCATGTCGATTTCTCGTTGCAGCGTCTGGTCCATGGCGATGCGGTTGCCGGTCTCGGTCAGCGGATCACGCAGGGCACTGCGGGTCGCCGCACGGTAGAGCAGGGCGTTGCGCATCGGGTAGAGCAGGGTGGCCAGCAGCGATTCGAGCTGGCCCAGCTCTTCCTCTGTCAGGCGCTGGTTGCGCCGAAAGATCAATTCGCCGAGGTGTTCACCTTCGTGGCTCAGGCTGTAGCTCACGGAGTGGTGGCCGCGCTGGCCGAATTCCAGGCGCAGGTCGCTGGTTTCGTGACGGTAATGCAGGGCGTCCAGCGGAACCAGGCGTTGCACCTCACGAAAGAACACGCCGAGGATGCGCTCGGGTTCCAGGCTGGTCTGCAGTTGCAGGGTCAGTTGCTGGCGCAGTTGAGTAATGGTCGTAGGGCGTCGAGGCGGCAGAGACGGCTGGCCGAAACCCAGACGTTGCAATTTGGCGCGGTCGAAATCAATTGCGTTGGTCTGGGTAGGAGCTTTCATAAGCGTAGGGCCTCTAAGTGTCTTACAGGCCCGATGAGTGTGGCGAGTGCGAGGGGTCTTGCTGTTCCGTCAGTTACGTAAAACAGGGGAACAGTCTAAACCGCTTTGCAGAGGGTTTTAACCCCTGGGCACCGCCGCACGTCGTGTCATCGCTCGACCTGCTTGGAAGAGGTTAGAGCGAGATTCATGCCACTTTGTTTAAATAAATAAATATCCTTTTAAATCAATGACGCTTCCCTACCGCCCGAGCTGGCGCGCAGCGGGCCACGTCAGTTATTTGGCTGCCTGCACGAGCGTATCGTGGTTGATCTGCGCGACGGACGTCACGCCAGTCAAGGTCATGGCTACGCGCATTTCCTTAGCGAAGATATCCAGTAGGTTCTCTACTCCATGCTGCCCGTCGGCGGCCAACGCATAGGAGGGCGCGCGGCCCAGCAGGCACGCCTTGGCGCCGAGGGCGAGCATGCGTACCACGTCGAGGCCGGAGCGGATGCCGGAGTCCACCAGCACCGTCAGGTCATCGCCCACGGCATCGGCAATGGTGGGCAACGCTTTGGCGGTGGACAGCACGCCGTCGAGTTGGCGGCCGCCGTGGTTGGATACCACGATGCCATCGGCACCGAAGCTCACCGCGTCCCGGGCATCCTGGGGGTCGAGGATGCCCTTGATGATCATCGGGCCTTTCCAGAACTCGCGGATCCATTCCAGGTCGCTCCAGCTGATCGATGGGTCGAAATTGCTGGCCAGCCAGCCGATGTAGTCTTCCAGGTGGGTGGGTTTGCCCAGGTACTTGGAGATATTGCCCAGGTCATGGGGGCGGCCCATCAGCCCCACATCGAAGGCCCATTGTGGCTTGGTGACGGCCTGCAGCATGCGCCGCGATGCCGCGAACGGCCCGGACATGCCCGAGTGGGCATCGCGATAACGCGCGCCCGGCGTGGGCATATCCACAGTAAATACCAGCGTGGTGACCCCGGCTGCCTGTGCGCGTTCCAGCGCATTGCGCATAAAACCGCGATCCTTGAGCACATACAGCTGAAACCAGATCGCTTGCGGACTTTGCGAGGCGACTTCTTCAATCGAACACACCGACACCGTCGACAGGCAGAACGGGATGCCCTTGTTGGCCGCCGCCTTGGCCGCCTGCACCTCGCCTCGACGGGCGTACATGCCGGTCAGGCCCACCGGGCTCAGGATCACCGGCATCGCCAGGGTCTGGCCGAGCACGGTGGTGCTGAGGCTGAGGTTGTCCACATTGCGCAGGATGCGCTGGCGCAGGCTGATGTCGGCCAGGTCCGCGCTGTTGGCTCGCAGCGTGTGTTCGGCATAGGCACCGCCGTCTATATAGTCGAACAGAAAACGCGGCAATTTGCGCTGCGCGGCGGCGCGGTAGTCGGAGGCGGACGAAATGATCATCAACAGTCAATCCACAGGGCAAGGTGGCTCCACCATAAGCCAACTTCTGGCATGATAAAAACAACTTTTATTACTGGCTGCCAGTCGCCAAGGGAATACCGATGAACCTCAGAACGTTGCGCGCCTTTGTCGAAGTGGTGCGCCAGGGCGGCTTCTCCCAGGCCGCCGAGGTGGTGTCCCTGACCCAATCCACCGTAAGCAAGGCGGTCAGGACCCTGGAGGAGGAGCTGGGCATGCCGCTGCTCAATCGCCTCGGCCATCGTAACCAACTGACAGCTGCCGGCGAAATTGCCTACCGCCGCGCCCAGGTACTGCTGGCCGAACACAGCGACCTGGTCAGCGAGATCAACGACCTGCGCGGCCTCAAGCGTGGCAGGTTGCGCATCGGCCTTCCCCCGGTGGGCTGCGGCGTGCTGTTTGCAACCATGTTCGCCACCTACCGCAGCCGCTACCCGGACATCGACATCGAACTGACCGAATACGGCAGCAAAAAACTGCGCGAATGCCTGGAAGCGGGGGAGGTGGACCTGGCCGCCTTGCTGCTGCCGGTCGATGACGTGTTCGACTACCAACCAGTGCGTAATGAACCGCTGATCGCGGTGCTGCCGCTCAATCACCCCTTGGCCGGGCGCGAACGCATTGACTTCACCGACCTGGCCGACTCGCCCTTCATTTTGTTCGAAGCTGGCTTCGCCCTGAACGCCAAGATCCTCGCCGCCTGTGAACGCAAAGGCGTTAACCCTCGCGTGACCGCACGCAGCGGGCAGATCGACTTCATCGTCGACCTGGTCGCCGCCGGCCTTGGCGTGGCCTTTCTGCCGCGCATGCTGGCGCACAAGCATCAACACGCCGGCATCGCCTTGATCGCACTGGACGAACCGCACACCGACTGGCACATCGCCCTGGCCTGGCGCGCCAATGCCCACTTGCCACCCGCCGCCCGCGCTTGGCTGGACCTGGCCGCCGAACAGCCACTGGGCAGTGCGCAAAGAATCTAAACGCTCCGTTTACCAGGCAATGCTTGACTTCTCCTTTTCAATCAGTAACATACGGCGCATTCCGCGATAGCTCAGTTGGTAGAGCAAATGACTGTTAATCATTGGGTCCCTGGTTCGAGTCCAGGTCGTGGAGCCAGATAGGGAAAAGCCTGCAGCGATGCAGGCTTTTTTTTGCCTTGGATTTTCCGGGGTGATCAAAGCGCATAGCGTGACCTGCATGAAAGCATCTCAAATCCTACGATTCCGAGGTCAATGTCATGAAAGTCACTGCGGTCGTTTCAACCAAAGGCGGGCCGGGTAAAACCACGGTTGGCGTCAATCTGGGCGCGTTCTGTGCCGATTCAGGGATCCGTACCCTGCTCATCGATCTGGATAATCAACCATCGCTGTCGTCGTTCTATGCGCTATTGCACGAGGCGCCCGGTGGAACCTATCAACTGATCGCGAACAACGAGACCCGGGCCGACCAGGTCATTTCACGCACCTGCATTCCTAATCTCTCACTGATCCATTCCAATGATCCGTTCAATCAGCTGGGAAATTTGTTGCTCCATGCTGCTGACGGACGCCTTCGTCTCAAGAATCTGTTGCCTGCTTTCGAGCAGGACTTTGATCTGATTCTGATCGATACCCAAGGCGCTCCCTCCATCGTGCCGGAGATGGCCTTGCTTGGAGCACACATGGGGGGATACCTCATTGGCAGCCCTAACTCTAAGAACAGCTCAATCAGGCAGTAGTATCAGGATTGAGCTGTTTTCAGCCATTAACACGGCCAGCCAACCCCACGGCGCGTACTTTCCCCGCTTGCTTTGCCTGGTAAGGACTTGGAATGGATGTTCTTAATTTTTCTAACTGATTGATTTTAAAAGCTTTAATTTCTTTAAAATTAAAGTGTTCGTATGTCATTGGTGAAACAAACTTGTACATTTAATTGACGCCACTAAAACGCCACCCTATGATCGCCGCCCATTAATGGCACAAAGCCATGTAGAGGGATCTAAACATGTGGCGTTTGGTACGTCAGACCAGGCTCAGCCTGCTGACCGCTTTTTTGTGCGTAGGCTTTGTCGGGACAGCTCACGGCGCTACTCCTCAGAACACGCCGGGCGTTACTGACCTGATCCGTGACCGCCAGGATCGCCTTCTCGAAGACCAACAACGCCGCCTCGAAGAGCTTAAGGACCTGCCCGGTAAAACCGCTACTGCTGCCAAGCCGACAGCGCCTGTCGACACACGTTGTTTTGCGATCAAAACCATTGAGCTCGCCGGAGCTGACGCGCTGTCTGAGGGCGAGCGCACTGAATTGATCAAGCCCTACATCGGCCAATGCCTGGGCGTGCCGCAGCTCAACGAACTGCTTAAGGTCATCACTGACCGCTACCTGGCCAAAGGTTTGGTTACCAGCCGTGCTTACCTGCCACAGCAGGACCTGTCCCGCGGCACTCTCAAGATCCAAGTGGTCGAAGGCAAACTCGAAGGATTGAAGGGCGCCGAGGGCAGTGGCATCACCGACCGTCAATTGGCTATGAGCTTCCCGGGAAAAACCGGCGACCTACTTAACCTGCGCGAAATCGAGCAAATGGTCGATCAACTCAACCGTCTGCCATCCAACCAGGCGCAGATGGAGCTGGCACCGGGCAAGCAAGTCGGTGGCAGTGATGTATTGGTTAAGAACACCCCGCAAAAACCCTGGCGCGTCGGTCTATCACGCCACAACGGCGGCCAGCGCGCGACTGGCGAGCAGCAGTGGGGCGCCAGCTTGGATTGGGATAATCCGCTTGGGCTAGCGGATCAATTGTCGCTGCGCGGCGGTCATGATGCAGTCAGCGACCACCAGAAAACCTCACGCAACTCGATGCTCAATTACAGCCTGCCGTTCGGCTGGTGGACTCTCAATTACAGCTACAACGAAACCGAATACCGCTCGTTGGCTCAGGCCAATAATTTCAACTTCAAGCAGTCCGGCGATAGCCAGAACCACCAACTGCGCCTGGAGCGAGTGATCCATCGCGACGCCCTGAGCAAAACATCCCTCAGCGCCGGCGTGGCCTATCTGCGCACTAACAACTTCATTGAAGACAGCAAGCTCGCGTTGAGCAGTAACCGGCTCAGCGAAGCCCAGTTCGGCATTAATCATGGCCGGCGTATCGGTACCTCCTTTCTCAACATCGACCTCGGTATGCAGGATGGCATTGGCGCGTTCGACGCCCAGGCCAATCACAATCCGCGCCACGGCCAGGCCGATGCGCGCTACCGCAAATACACGGCGACCGTGAGCTACCTGTACCCCTTCAAACTGTGGGGCGAGTCCTTCAGTTTCAGCAGCCTGATGACCGGCCAGCGCAGCGAAGATGTGCTGTTCAGCCCACAGCGCATGAGCCTGGGCGGGCAGTCATCGATACGTGGTTACAAGGATCAAAGCCTGGCCGGCGATAGCGGCGGCTACTGGCGCAACGACCTGCGCTGGAGCCGACCGGTGACCATCGGGTGGTTGCAGCCGGCGTTCAATGAATACGGCACCAGCCTCGGCTACGACCAAGGCGTGATCAGCCGCGGTCGCTATAACGCCGAACAACACGGACGGATGACCAGCAACTCTGTGGAACTGTTCGCGCGCGGCCAGAACGTCGCCGCCACGGTGACCTTCGCACACTCTTTGGAGCGACCGGGGCCGATCACTGAACGTGAAGCGCCGGTTTATTTCCGCCTGGATTTCTTTCTTTAAATTGCTTAACGCCTTCGGGCTTCGGGATCTGACATGGACGTTCGCCAGTTCGCCTTCCTTGCGCGCCAGCCTTCTGCTGTCGTAAAAAGCCGCTCCCACTTCCTGGGGCTGCCTAAACGTGGCTTGGCGTTGATCTTGGCCAACGCGATGTTTTGGCAACCGTTGCTCGCCCAGGCCGAAGGCATTGTAGTCAGTGCACCGGGCACTACGCTTGGGCAAGCGGGCAACGGCGTGCCCATCGTCAACATCGCCGCGCCCAATGGCAGCGGGTTGTCCCACAACCAGTTCCAGGACTACAACGTCGGCGCCAACGGCGTGATCCTCAACAACGCCACTGGCCGCACCCAGTCGACCCAGCTTGGCGGCATCATCGTTGGCAACCCGAACTTCAACGGCAACGCCGCCAACGTCATCCTCAATGAAGTCAACGGCGGCAGTCCCAGCCAATTGCGTGGCTATACCGAAGTGGCGGGGCAATCGGCCCACGTGATCGTTGCCAATCCCTATGGCATCAGCTGCAACGGTTGCGGCTTTATCAACACGCCACAAGCGACATTGACCACCGGTAAAGCGGTGATCGAAAACGGTCAGATCAGCCGCTATCAAGTCGATCAAGGCAGCGTCGCCATTGACGGCACCGGCTTGAATGCCAGCAACGTTGACCAGTTCGAAATCATCACCCGCGCCACCACCCTCAACGCGCAGATCCAGGCGAAAAAGCTCACCATCGTCACCGGCCGCAATGATGTTGACGCCCGCACCCTGAATGCTACCGCGCGGGCATCGGACGGCAGCAAGGCGCCGGATCTGGCGATTGATTCGTCGGCGCTGGGCGGGATGTATGTGGGCGCGGTCAAGCTGGTGGGCACCGAAGCGGGCGTGGGGGTGAAACTGTCCGGGGACATGGTTGCCGGTGGTGATATCCGGATTGATGCTGCGGGCAATGTGGTCATGAGCCAGACCTCGGCCGGTGCGGCGTTAGCAGTCAAGACCGCCAACCTGGAAGCTAAAGGCGCGGTCTACGCCGGTACCGATTTGTCGGTGAAAACCCAAGGCGCGCTGACCAATCAACAGGCCCTGGCGGCCAAGGACAGCATCACCCTGGACGCCGGTGGCCGGCTGACCAATAACGGGATTATCGAAGCGGGCGTGAACGCTGATAACAGCCGCAACAGTCAAGGTGACGTGCACTTAGAAGCACAAGCCATGGACAACACTGGCAAGACCGTAATTGCCAGTCGTGACCTCAGCGTTCAAACCGGCGAATTCACAAACCAGGGTGGCACGTTGAGCGCCCAACGCAATGCGCAACTGACCGCGACGAACGTGGATAACCAGAACCAGGGCCGCATTCTCAGCGCGGGCAGTCTCGGGATAACGGCCGATCAACTGCTCAACAGCCAGGGTGGTCTGATTACCGGCACCGGTAACTTGACGGCGGGTATCGGGCAACTTATTAACCGCAATGGCGAACTGTCGAGCCAGGCACAGGTCACCTTGCAACTGGCCTATTTGGATAACGTGGCGGGGCTGGTGTCGGCGGGGCAGTCGTTGAGCTTGAATGCCTCGGGCCTGATCAATAACCAGGGTGGTCGTATTTCCGGGCGCCAGGCTGTTCAGATTACTGCCGGTTCGCTCAACACTAGCCAGAAGGGGTCGCTCACCAGCCAGGGCAACCTGGACCTGAAAGCGAGCGCAGTTGATAACAGCGCTAGCGGCCAGATTGCTAGCGCCCAAGGCATGACGGCTGACCTGCGTAGCCTCGACCAACATGATGGCGGCCATCTCGTCGGCAGCACGGGGCTCACCCTGGACCTTAACCGCGGTCAACTCGACAATCGAAATGGCTTGATCAACACCCGTGGTCAACTCACGCTGAATAACATCAATGCCGTTGATAACCGACAGGGCGAAATTTCCAGCACGCGATCATTTGTCCTGGCTGCCAGCAGCCTCGACAACGGCTCCGGCAAGGTGCTCAGTGATCAAGGCCTGGCCTTGCATATCGCGGGTTTGTTGGAGAATGGAAGGGGTCTTGTCTCTGCTACGAGCCTGGATGCAGTCACTGGCGACCTTAACAACCAGTCGGGGAAGTTCAGCGCTCGCAATAGTCTGAACTTCACCGTTACCGGTTTGCTGGATAACACCAATGGCGAGCTATTGGCAAAGGACCTTGCACTGACGACGGGAGGCCTCAACAACAGTAACGCACGCGTGCAAGGCGACCGAACCCTCGCTATCAACAGCGGCGCACTGGCCAACCAACACGGCATCCTGGCCGCCGGCAACAGCTTGACGCTCAACGCTACCAACGTGGATAACAGTGCGGGTCAGTTAACTAGTGACGGCGTGTTGACCGCGGCCATTGCCGGGAATTTGCTCAATCAAACCGGCTTGCTTGCCGCTCAAGGTGACCTGCATCTCAACCTTGGCAGCCTGGACAATCAGCAAGGCAAGCTGTTCGCGCAAAATAACCTGGACCTGCATGTGGACGGTGCGCTGAGCAATCGGCGCGGCACCTTGCGAGGCGATACCCGGCTCGACCTCAAGGCTGGGCAAGTCGATAACAGTGAGGGCGGTCGTATCAGCGCCAACCAGTCTCTCAAGGCCAATGTTGTGAGTCTTGCTCAGCACAATGACGGTCGGTTGTTCAGCCAGGGCGATGTCAGCCTCGACCTTAATTACGGGCAGTTGAACAATCAGGGCGGTGTGATTAATGCAGCGGGCCAGTTGTTGCTGGCCAACCTCGGCAACGTCGATAACCAGGGCGGCGAAATCTCCAGCAGCCAGGCTTTTACCCTGGCAGCCGATACCTTGAATAACCGCAACGCCAAACTCCTCAGTGAACAAGCTCTAACCGTGCGAATCGCTCGTGCACTCGACAACGCTCAAGGACTGGTCTCGGCTAACACCTTGGATATACGCGCTGGCAGCCTGGATAATCAAGGCGGCGTACTTAGCGCCGGTGACGGTTTGATCACGCAGATTTATGGGGCACTGGATAACCGCAACGGTAAAGTGTTGGCGCGTACGGCATCGGTCAATAGTGCGTCCCTAGATAATCGCCTGGGCCTGCTGCAAGGCGATACGGCAATCACCCTCAACAGTTTGGGCCTGATTGACAACCGCCAAGGCACATTGGTGGCGGCGCAGAGCATTGATCTCACCGCTGCGGGCCTGGACAACAATGCTGGGAAGCTGACCAGCGATGGGTTGTTGACCGCACGCATTGCCGGGCAATTGCTAAACCAGAACGGACTGTTCAGTGCCGGCAGCGTTTTGCAAGTAAGCGCCGCCAGCCTCGATAACAGCGCCAAGGGCAATCTCTATGGCAAGGGTCATCTGGGTGTAATGCTGGCTACGTCGTTGAATAACGATCAAGGCGCGCTCTATAGTGACGGCACCCTGGCAATGAGTGCGGGGCAAGTCGACAACGGCAACGGCGGGCGTATCACCAGCCAACAGCAACTCACTGTCAGCGTGACTGGCCTGGACCAGCATAATGGCGGCGGCCTCTATAGCCAGTCGGGTGTGAGCCTGGATTTGAACCATGGGCACCTGAATAACCAAGGCGGCTTGATACAGGCGCCGGGCGCGCTGCTACTGAACAACCTCGCCAGCGTTAATAACCAGGGCGGGGAAATCTCCAGCGACCAAGCGCTGCGTTTTACGGCCGACAGCTTCGACAACCAGAGCGGCAAGTTGCTCAGTGAACAGGGATTGATCGTCCGTATTGCCCGGGCACTGGACAATACCAAGGGTTTGATCAATGCCAATGCGCTGGACGTGTCGGCGAACAGCTTGCTGAATGCCGAGGGTGCACTCAAGGCCCGTGATGAACTGGTCGCTCAGGTCGGTACGACACTGGACAACCACCAGGGCGAAATCCTCGGCGCCCGCATGCGTCTGGCCAGTGCGGTGCTGGATAATAGCGGCGGCCTCATTCAGAGCGATAAAACGCTAACACTCAACAATACCGGTGCACTGACCAACCACAACGGCCGTATGATCAGCGGCCAGGCGTTGTACCTGAGCTCTGGCAGCTTGGATAACCAAGCCAAAGGCAACATCGCTGGCAATAATGACCTCACTCTGAGCATCGGTCAGTTCGATAATCGCGGTGGTCGCGTAACGGCGGCAGGGGCATTGCTGGCCAACGGTGACCAACTCGATAACGGTGGTGGCGGCCTGTTGAATTCGGGTAAGGCTATGTCCTTGCAGTTCGATCGCCTGGACAACCAGGGTGGCGAAGCTTCCAGCGTCACCGATTTATCCCTGACCAGCGGTCAGTTCGACAACAGCCGCGGTGGGCGCTTGTTGGCCAATGGCGCGGTGCAGCTGACCCTAGACCACCTGAACAACCAACAAGGCACTGTGCGCGGCGGCGGCAGTCTGAGGCTGCAAGCCGCCACGCTGAACAACAACGGCGGTCGCATCAGCAGTGGAGCGGCGCAGCAATTGACCACCACCGGCGCCCTGAGCAATCGCAACGGCGAATTGCTGAGCGCCATGGCGCTAACCTTGAACAGCGCCAGCTTCGATAACCAGGGCGGAAAGCTGATGGGCGATGGCGCCGTAAGCATCAGCACCGGTACTTTGAATAACCAGAACAGCGGGCGCCTGACCAGTGCTGATCGCCTCGACTTGACGGCCGGGCAGGTAGATAACCGTTTCGACGGCACCATCGCGAGCAATAAAACTCTTACTGCCAGCATCAACGACCTTGATCAACGCGGCGGCGGCGAGCTCTATAGCTCCAGCGACCTGACCTTGAACATGAATCAAGGTATCCTCAATAACTCCGGTGGTCTGATCCATGCGCCAGGCCAATTGCGGCTCAAGAACCTGTCCGCGGTCTCTAACCAGAACGGTGAAGTCTCTAGCGGGCATGCTTTCACCCTGGCCGCAAAAAGCTTTGACAACAGCAACGGCAAGGTGCTCAGTGATCAAGCGTTAAGCCTCAAAATCGACCTGGCGTTGATCAACCTTAAAGGTGTGATTTCTGCCGCCGGGATCACCACACAGGCGGCCCGTCTGGATAACAGCAGCGGCGTGTTCAGCAGTTCCAAGGATGTAGTGCTGACCCTGGGTGCCGACCTGCTTAATGACGATGGTGAGGTGTCCAGCAGCGGTGCCAGCGTGGTTAACGCAATGACGTTGAATAACCGAAATGGCGGCAAGGTGATGGGCGATATCAGCCTCGACCTGACCACCACCGGCGCACTCTTCAATCAGGGCGGCACCTTGGGCAGCGGCCAGCGTTTGAATGTCACGTCGGCCAGCTTGGATAACAGCCAGTCCGGCAGCCTGGTGAGCGATGGTAGATTGACGGTGGAGGTCAATGGACTACTGGACAACCAAGCCAAGGGAGCAGTACTGGCCAAAGGCGTGATGGATATCCAGGCGGGCAGCGTAGACAACCGCACAGGCCGCCTATCCGGGCAAAACCTTCTGACCCTGCGCAGTGCCAGCCTGGATAACCGCGGTGGTGCGGTACGTGCCAATCAGAACCTAAACCTGCACATTGGCAAGATAGACAACCGTGAAGGCGTACTCAACAGCAAGCAGGCATTGGCTATCGCCGGGCAGTCGCTGAATAACCAGGGCGGTCTTGCCAGCGCCATTGGCCCGGTTCGCCTGACGCTGGACAACGTCAACAATGCCAAGGGTCGCATCGCCAGCCAGGATGATCTGGAGGCCATCGTAGGTGTCTTGAACCAGCAAGGCGGCGAGTTGGTCGCCCTGGGCAACTTGACCCTCAACGGCGACACCCTGGATAACAGCGACAAGGGCCAAATAGCTGCTACAAAAGCACTGAAGCTCAAAGTCAGCAACCTCGACAACCGCGCCGGGGAAATTTCCAGCCAGCAAAACATGGACCTCAGCGGTCAGCGTCTGGACAACAGTGGCGGCAAGCTGCTGGCCGGGACTGCGTTGGAGCTGGCGATGGACGAGGTGATCAACCAAGCGAAGGGTCTGGTCTTCGCCCAGAGCACCCGCTTTACCGGCGCCCGCTTGAATAACGCTGATGGTACCTTCGGCGCCAAGCACTCTTTGGCGATGCAACTGTCGGCGGGCCTGGACAACACCCGTGGCAACCTCACCAGTGAAGGTTCGATGGACCTGATTGTTCAACGTCTCGATAACACTGGCGGCAGCCTCTCTGGCGCCGGTCCTCTAACCCTCAGTAGTGCCACGGACGTACTCAATACAGGCGGAATCCTCGAGAGTGCACAAGGCCTCAAGCTGACCAGTGCCAGCCTCGATAACACCAACGGTCTGCTCAAAAGCCAAGGCACCACAACCCTCACTACTGGCGTGTTCACAAACGGCTTTGGCGCGCGTGTCACCAGTGCAGACAGCCTCGACCTCACGGCCACCCAAGTCACCAACAGCGGACATATCGGCAGCGTCGGAAGCCTGAGCGCCAACTTCACCGGCCTGACTCAACGGGGCGGCGCCGAGTTGGTCAGCACCACGCAACTGACCCTCGACCTGCACAACGGCGAACTGGTCAACGCAGGCGTGATTAACGCTCCCCTCCTGGCGCTGAATAACCTCGCCAGTATCGACAACCAGAACGGCGAAATCTCTAGCCAGAACGCTTTCACCCTGGCCGCGAAAAACCTCGACAACAGCAACGGCAAACTTATCAGCAACCAAGCGCTGACCTTGCGCGTTGACCAGGTG
Source organism: Pseudomonas sp. lyk4-R2A-8 (assembly GCF_030209095.1). Lineage (NCBI taxonomy): Bacteria > Pseudomonadati > Pseudomonadota > Gammaproteobacteria > Pseudomonadales > Pseudomonadaceae > Pseudomonas > Pseudomonas sp. lyk4-R2A-8. Next base: position 10,277 of record NZ_JARVSS010000004.1, on the reverse strand, counting down.
CTGGCCAACGTCAAAGGCCATATTAACGCCGCTGGCCTCGACGCCCGCAGCACCCGCTTGAACAACACCGAGGGCCTGCTCAGTGGCCGGGGCGATGTGAACATCAGCGCCACCGAACTGTTGGATAACCAACGCGGCAGTGTGATTGCTGACGGCGCCTTGCTGCTGACCGGCGGAGCCCTGGATAACCGTAATGGCGAGATCGCCGGCAAGGCCCAGGTTACGGCTACCACCGCGAGCATCGACAATCAGAACGGCAAACTGATCAGCACCGAAGGCCTGCACCTGCGCGGCGCCAGGCTGGATAACCGTAATGGTCTGGTAGGCGCCACAAAAGCGCTGAAACTCGACGTAGATATGATCGACAACCGCGACGGCGAGCTGACCGGCAACGCCGACGTCGCCGTCACCGGCCAGCAATTGAACAACAGTGACAAGGGCGTGGTGTATGCGGACGGCGGCCTGAGCCTTACGGTTGATCAGATCATCAACCGCACGCTGGGTGAAATGAGCGGCCAGCGCCTGGCCCTGACCGGCACGTCGCTGGACAACAACGGCGGCAAGCTGCTCAGTCAACAACCGTTGATGCTGGAACTAGCAGGAGACCTGGACAACAGCCAAGGTGTGCTGGGCAGTGAAGATACGCTGAGTATCAAGGCGCGCAGCCTCAATAACAGCGAGGGCAGCCTTTCCAGTGCCCAAGGCTTGAACATCGCCGTCACCGAAATCCTGAATAACCACAGTGGGAAATTAGTCAGCGATGGCAACCTGACGCTGCGCAGTGCCAGCATCGGCAACGAACAGGGCACTATCAGCGGCAAGGGCCCAGTCTCAGTCATCACAGGCGTGATGAATAATCAGGGAGGTCGCCTCAACAGCGGCGACACCTTGACACTGACTACCGGCCAGTTGAACAACGGCGGCAACATCGGCGGCGAGAAGGGCGTGACCTCCAGCGTCACCGGGCTGGACCAGCAAGGGGGCAAGCTGTTCAGCAACGCCGGCTTGAGCTTGGACCTGAACAACGGCGTGTTGAATAACACAGGCGGCTTGCTCAACGCCAAGGGCCCGTTGCTGCTCAACAACCTCAACACCGTCACCAACCAGCACGGCGAAATCTCCAGCGGCCAAGCCTTCACCCTGGCCGCGCAACGCCTGGATAATAGCGACGGCAAACTGCTCAGCAACCAAGACCTGACCCTGCGCGTCAACCAAGCGCTGAACAACATCAAAGGCCTGATCGGCGCAGCCAGCCTTAATGCTCACGCGGCGGCGTTGGACAACCGTGGCGGCACCTTGAGTAGCCGCAGTGACCTGCAGTTGAGTAGTGATGGTCTGTTGAGGAACACCGAGCAGGGTTTGATCAACGCGGCGCAAACTCTGACCATACAAAGCGGTGATTTGAATAACCAGAATGGCAACGTACTGGGCGCTGCTGTCAGCCTCAACGCCATGGCTCTGGATAATACCGTGGGCGGCCTGATTAACAGCAAAGGCAGCCTGAACCTGACCGCTGCCAGCCTCAATACCGGCAGTGGTGGCGAGGTTTCGGCCAAAGGTGCGCTGGGCATCGACGTCAATGCCCTGGCAGTGGCGGGCGGTCGTATTGTCGGCGACCAGGGCGTGAACCTGGACCTTAACAACAGCGACCTGGATAACCGTAACGGCCTGCTCCTTGCCAACGGCCCGCTGGTCCTGAAAAACCTGCGTGACCTCAACAACCAGGGCGGTGAAATCTCCAGCCAGCAAAGCTTCTCCCTGACGGCGCGCAGCCTGGACAACACCAGCGGTAAACTGATCAGCAGTCAGACACTGACGCTCAATGCGGGCAGTCTGCTTAACACAGCGAATGGCTTGATGTCCGGCTGGCAAGGCTTGAACGTCAGTGGTGAGAGTCTCGACAACGGTCATCAAGGCACGCTGTCCAGCCGCAACGGTGCTGTGGATGTGCGCCTGACGGGCGCGCTGCTCAACAACGCGGAAGGCGCACTGGTCAGTCAGGATCGGCTGGACGTCAGTGCGGCCAGCCTGGATAACCGCGACAAGGGGGTTCTCTCCAGCGCCGCGGGACAGAGCCTGAGGGTCTCCGGGCTACTGAGTAATGCTAACGGTGGCCTGATTGACAGTGGCGCCGCCCTTGATATGCAAGCGACCACGCTGGCTAACATCTCCGGCACGATCAACGCCCAGCAAGCCCTGTCTTTCACAGGCACGGACCTGATTAACAACGGCGGCACCCTGGTCAGCAATGGCCAGTTGACCCTTGATCTGCTAGGCAACCTCAACAACGGTGGCGGCAAACTTGCCAGCTTCGGCCCCTTGTCGCTGCGACGGGCGAACCAGGTCTACAACGACGCAGACGGCCAGATCGCCAGCCAAGGTCTACTGACGCTGTTCGCTGGCGGGCTGAACAACAGCGAACGCGGCACCATCGCCGGCAAGGAACGGGTGGCAATCACCACCATCGGTGTGCTGCAAAACCAGGCCGATGGGCTGATCTACAGTCAGACCGCTGACGTACAGTTGAGCGCTGCCAGCCTGAACAACGTCAAGGGCATGGTGCAAGGCCAGAACGGCCTGAACTTGGACATCAGTGGTGACATCGACAATCAGGGCGGAAAACTGCTGGCGCAAACCGGCGACACTCGCCTGAAAGCCAGCACGCTGGATAACCGTGGCGGTACCTTGGCCAGCCTTAAAGGGTTGCTGGACGCCAAGGTGACCGGCGTCCTGCGTAACGGATACGGCCAGACAAACCAGGGCGGTATCGCCCAAGGCCATGGCCTCAACCTGACCGCCGCCAGCCTCGACAACCAAGGTGGTCGCATCGCCGCCCTCGCGGGCGACACCGTGGTCAACGCCGACTACTTCGCCAACGCCAACGGCGCCGTGTTCGCCAAAGGGTTGCTGCGTGTCTCAGGCCAGAACCTGGACAACAGCGTCGGGCAGATGGCCGGTGGCGCGATCGACCTGGGCGTGAGCGGTGCACTGGCCAACCGCTCGGGTGTGATTGAAAGCGATACAACCCTGAGCGTGGCTGCCGACAGCGTCGACAACCAGGGCGGCAAGCTGCGCGCCCTGGGACGCGAAAGCAAGACACTGTTCCAGATCGGCAACCTGTTTGATAACCGCAATGGCGTGGTGGAAACCGCCAACACCGACCTGACCCTGGCGGCGAACAACTTCCAGAACAGCGGCGGCCAGCTGTTGCATGTGGGCGAGGGTAACTTTGATATTTCCCTGCCCAACGTCACCGGCGCAGGCGGTAGCATCGTCACCCGTGGCGGCCTGACACTTAACGCCGACACCTGGACCAATAGCAGCGTGATCCAGGCCGGGCGCCTGAACGTTAACGTCAATAACTTCACCCAAACGCAAACCGGTCAACTGTTGGCGTCCAAGCGCCTGGAAGGCAAGGGCGGGAACTGGACGAACAACGGGGTGATTGCCAGTGACGGCAGCCTGGCGTTGCAGTTGACCAGCGATTACCAGGGGGATGGACGGGTTAGCAGCGTTGGGGCGCTGGACGTATCGGCGGCGCAGATGACGCTTAACGAGCCGGCAAGCATGGCCGGTGGCGGGCTGACCAACGTGACGGTAGCCGGGCAGTTGACCAACCGGGGGCGTTTGACCTCCAACAGTGGCATGACGATCAACACCGGAGGAGTCAGTAACTTTGGCACTGTGGCGAGCGCACAGAATTTACTGATCAATGCGCAGACCCTGACCAACGAGCGGATTCGGGCCAATGAGGGTTCGCTGTTGCTCAGCGGTGGCGACATGAAGTTGCAGGTGGGGACGTTGGCCAACACCTACAGCGATATTTACAGCCTCGGCGGGGTCGAGGTGGGTGGATATAACGGTGTTGAGCGTGCAGCGCGGGTGGATAACCTGTCGGGGCGGATTGAGTCGACGGGGGACATGTCGCTTAAGGCGGCGGTTGTGGCGAATAAGATGGAGAGCTTCAATGTCAAGGCCACGAACGCGGTGTCTGCCTCGATTGGGGTGAGGTGCCTTGACTGTAGCTATGTCGGACAGAATGGTGTTTTCACCTCCCATCTCGTCTGGCAGCAAAACTTTAATGTTGAGGCCACGGGTGAGCAGGTGACGGCCAGTCTCGTATCGGGCAAAAATCTGAGTGTGCTGGGCGACAAATTCGAGAATTTTAACTCTACTGTTTCCGCTGTCAGCGATATCAATATTGCAGTTAACGACTTTAATAACACAGCCAGCGCGATGGGGGGATATCAGAGTCTCAAATACATACAAATGTATCCCAGTGTGGGGCTGTGGGGGCAGATATTCCACTACAACGCAACCAACGATTCGACGTACAACAGAAATATCCATTTTTGGAACGCGGCGGAACAGGAAAGCATCGTTGGACTTAAGCAGCCCACTTATCGCAATCAAACTATTGCAACCTATAACTTGAATTTCGGGCCAAAGGGAGGGCAAGGCGCGTCTGTTCCTAAAGCTAACTTCATACCGGGGGTTACTGTCCAGGCACCGGCAGAAATCCTCAACGCCACACCGTTCGCCGAAAAAATAATTGCTTCTCCAGGGGCCAGTTTTGTACCTGCCGTTATTCAAGCCGGCGGTAATGTGTCCATCAATGCGGCCAACAAAATCACGAACGGTGTCGAGCGTTCCTTTAGTACAACCGTTGCCGGATCATCTCGCGACATCAATACCCAGATTTCAGGTACTGGCAACTCCACGATCATCAACCTCAATCGCCAACTTCCTCCGGATCTAGCTCAGCAGAAAGTCGACCCATTGACGCTAGCGGGGTTCAGCTTGCCCAGCGGCAAAAACGGCCTGTTTCGCTTGAGCGAGCAGGGCGTGAGCACCCAGCAGGCGGGGCCGGCTCGTCCTGAAGTGCAAAGTTGGACCATGGGCGCAACTGAAATTGGCTTGGCTCAGCGCCAACAAGTTATGCCAGAAAAACAAGGGCGTACGATCCAATTCGACGGCGCAAGCCTTATCACGGCTAGCACTCGTCAAGTGACTGTCGCCGCCCGCGAGGCGAGTAACGTCAATGCGAATTCCCTTGCAGTGAATGTATCCGATGTCGCGAACGCCGATACCGGTACAGGCTTGCCAGGACGAGCCTCCGACTGGGGTATTGTTCAAATTGGCGCGATTAGCGTCGGGACGTCGAGCGGTATTCCGGCTGTCAGCGCATCTCAGATTTCCGACCTTATACCCGAGGATCGAGATCCTCGTATTGCTATAACCGCACCAGGAAGCTCGCCATCGCAGCACCCGGAGTTGAGTGTGCCCGTAGATCGCACAACTCGCGTAGACGGTAGTCAGCATGATGTTATAGCCCCTGACCTTAACATTCCGGGTGTTACTCCGCTGGCCGCCCTCGCCGTCGTGGGTGTGGCAGCGGTAGACCAGCCTGTTGGCGAGGGACCTTCGCCAGTCAGTCGTCAGACTATTACACGTGTGGAAGGCCTACCATCAAGCAAGGCGGCTTCCCAGCCACATAAATACTTGGTCGAAACCAACCCGGTACTCACTGATCTCAGGCCGTTCATGAGCTCAGACTACTTGCTTGCAGGCCTAGGCTATAACCCTGATGAAAGCGCCAAGCGCTTGGGTGATGGTCTTTATGAACAGCGCCTGATTCAGCAGGCCATTGTTGAGCGTACCGGGCAACGGTTTATCGACGGCCAGACCTCGGACGAGGCGGTATTCCGTTACCTGATGGACAACGCTATCCGCAGCAAACAGGCTCTCGGGCTATCGGTAGGAGTGTCGCTGACGGGGCAGCAAGTGGCTGCACTGACCCACGATATCGTCTGGCTGGAAGAGCACGTGGTCAACGGAGAAAAAGTGCTGGTACCAGTTTTGTACCTGGCCCAGGCCGACGGTCGCCTGGCGCCCAATGGCGCGCTGATAGCGGGCCAAGATGTGAACTTGATCGCCGGGAAAGACCTGGAAAACGCTGGAACATTGCGCGCTAGCAATAACCTGACGGCAGTTGCGGGCAGCGACTTGATCAACAGAGGCTTGATTGAAGCTGGCAACCGCCTGGACCTGCTTGCCGGCAACAATATCGTCAACAAGTCCGGCGGCATTATTGCGGGTCGCGATGTGTCGATGACTACGATCAACGGCGACGTGATCAACGAGCGCACCACGACCGGTGCGGGTTACAACATCGGCTTCTCTAAACACAACGATTACATCGACAGCGCTGCCCGCATCGAAGCTGTCAGCGACTTGAGCATCAGGGCCGGTCGTGACGTCACCAGTAAAGGTGGCGTGCTGCAAAGCGGCAATGACACCACCATCGTTGCTGGGCGCGACGTCAATCTGATTGCTGCGCAACAGCACGACACGATGAATGGGGGCAAGCGTAATCGCTCCGAGGAAATTACCCAGAGTGGTTCAAGTGTTGAGACCGGGCGTGATCTGAAAGTGACTGCGGGGCGTGACTTCACTGCGATTGCCAGTGAAATCGAGGCCAAGCGCGACGTATCGATGAGCACGGGCGGCGATATCTACTTGGCCTCTGGCGCTGATGAGCAGCACTCCTATTCCAAGACATCCAGCACCAAGCGCCAAGAAGACCACGTCAGCCAAATATCCACGAGCGTAACCGCTGGCCGCGATGTGACGTTGAGCGCGGGTAAAGACTTGGCGTTGATCGCCAGCCGTATCAGCTCGGGTGATGAAGCCTATCTGGTCGCAGGCAACAACCTCGGGATACTTTCCGCTGAAGACAGTGACTATTCATTGTACGACATGAAGCGCGGGGGAGGTTTCGGCTCAGGAAAAACCCAGCGCGACGAAGTGACGGATGTCAAAAACATTGGCAGTCAGATCAAGTCTGGGGGCGATCTCACAATTCAGAGCCAGGGTGACCAGAAGTATCAGGTTGCCAGATTGGAAAGTGGAGAAGACCTGACGATTGTCAGTGGTGGCGCTGTGACCTTCGAGGGGATGAAGGATCTCCACCAGGAAAGTCATGCAAAGAGCAAAAGCAGCTTCGCCTGGAACACCATGAGCGGTGCCGGTAACACCGACGAGACTTTCAAGCAGACTCAGATGTCTGCCAAGGGCAGCATTGTGATCAAGGCCGTCGATGGGCTGAACATCGACGTAAAACACGTTAATCAGCAGACGGTCAGCCAAGCTATCGATGCAATGGTCAAAGCAGATCCGCAACTAGCTTGGCTTAAAGAGGCAGAGAAGCGCGGTGACGTGGACTGGCGCAAGGTTCAAGAAATTCACGAGAGCTTCAAATATAACAACTCAAGTTTAGGCGGTGGTGCAGCCCTGGTGATTGCCATCATAGTCACCTATTTTACTTGGGGATTGGGGGCTGAACTTGTAGGCGCTGCAGCTACTTCGACGACAGGCCTCGCTGCGAGCGCTGTGTACACAGGAGTTGCTGTAAAAACAGCTACGAGCGCTATCAATAATAAAGGGGATTTGGGAGAGATTGCTAAGGATGTGACATCTTCTGACAGTCTGAAAGGCTATGCGATCGCAGGACTTAGTGGCCCTATAGCAAAGCTTTTTGGTGTGACTGGAGCATTCACCGCAGCAGATTTAGGGAGACAACTCGCTGTCAATTCTGCGCTTAAAACCGTCGTGAATGGCGGTAGTTTTACCAGAAATGTTGGCCAAGCGGCCCTTGATCTCAGTGCGAGCCTTCTTTCTGGAATGATTTATGAGCAGGTGGGTGCGAAGCTAGTTGGTTCAGAGCTTTCCACTAAAGTGGCGGTACACGCGATCGTTGGGGGACTGATCGCGGAGGCTGCGGGTGGAGATTTCGCCTCTGGTGCTATTGCAGCAGGCGCTAACAAAGCGCTGGTGCAAGCATTTGGGGACGACTTGTTCCCAGGTGCGGCCCACGAGCGGCTCTTGGCCATGACTTCTCAATTGATCGGAATGACGGTTGCGGCAGGTTTGGGAGGGAGTGCAAAAGACCAAGAGGTTGCAGGCTGGGTAGCGCAGCAGGGCACGGTTTACAATTATTTAGAGCACAGCCAGCAGGAAGCTTTGGCTAAACAAATTGATGCGACCTGTGAAAGGAGAGTTTCCTGCATTCTTGAAAAGCTTGATGAATGGAAGCCGTTGGCAGACAAGCAAAACCTTTTTACGCCTGCTGAGCAAGCGCAGTACGACCAAGCCCAACAGATCCTTACCGATAAGCTATTGGAAAATTGTGATTCGGATTTTTGTAGCATCTATACTGTAATTAACATGAAGCAAGCGGGTCTTAAGTGCGGTGACATTTCGTGCTTACGGGAATCGGCATGGACGGCTCAGAAAGAGCAATATATTCGGCAAAGGCAGTGGGGTAAGCTAATTTTAGAGGCCTTAGGTGATGGCGGAGCCATAGCAGGCGCACTGGCCCCTGTTCTTACAGGTGGGTCGAAAGTTTTATCTGGGGCAGGTAACGCTGTTGATGACGCAGCAGCAATTGCGAAAGGCAGCGGCAGTAATTTAGGGCTAGCAGATACATTGTTGCCTGACGCTGATTTTATTGGGCGAGGGATTGTTCGAACAGACCTTGCAGATCACCTTGTCAATGCTGCTATCTCAGGAAAGCAAATATCCGGCGGGCATAATTTGGAAAATTTTATGCAAGCATTGAAAGATGCTTCTGGCACGATTTCTGGTAAGCCACTTGAAGTGGCGCCAGGAATATATAAGGTAGAATATAAGCTGCCAAATGCTACCAAGGATGCGGTTAAGACGGTGTACGATCCCAAGGTGTATCCAGAAATGTCGGATATGGCTAGTGATGCTGCTCGTAGAGCGCTAATTCAGTATCAGGCGACGGGTGAGAGACTGCAGGAAGTTATTGTTGGTAAGTTGAGGTTTCAGGTTCCGATTAATATAAAAGATGGAGAAATGTATGTTCCGACTGCATTTCCAATTGGAGTTGTTAAATGAAGTGGGGTGAGTTGCCGGGAGATAGTGAGGATCTGTTATATTGGATTCTTTGGTTTGCTATCGGTGCGTTTTCAGAGGGCGACTTAGAAGGGCTTTTGGAGAGGATGTTTATACGTTGGGAAGGGCTTTCTGGTGACCCCGGTTGGGAGTTTGAATACGAGCCGGATGCATGTTCTGGGCACTATGTTTTCTCAGCTGATCAGGACATGAGCGGTATTTTTCCTAATTCCCGTGTTTATAGTGTTCAGGTGGTTAAGGAGGCCGTGAAGGAATCTATGCTTGCTCTTGGGAATAAATATCCTGAAAGAGCTGGTGATATCAAAAAGTTGATATTTAAGTATGAGCTTTGACAGCTTGCTAAGGAAATCAGATTTATTTTCAGTGTGCAGCTGGTACGCTGCCTACTGTGATTCAAGTTCAAGGAAATGATCATGGGTTTTTGAGTTATAGCCGGTTTTAGTGAAATCAAGATGAGGTGGGGGATCTTGAAGTGGGCCGTGTACCCATTGACGTAAGAGGTAAGGGAGATATTCGTTATTTTTTGGAAGGGTTAACTGGGGCAGCAATACCTTGGTGTAGCCCGGATGGGTTGGGGCCTGATGATGTAGATATTCTTGCTTGCCTATTGATCGACGATGGGGGACCTTTTGTTGAAACTATTCATTGGCTAGACGAGGGTTTGAATAGATTGATAGCAGTGAGGCGAGAGGATGAGGTCTCCACTGAATGGGCTCGCGATGCCTGGGCAATCCATATTTCGAAAGGTTGAGTTAAAATTTATTCACTCTATGATGAGGACCTCTCAATAACTATAAGTTTGGATGACTACGAGCAGGTTTTACGCGGTTGGAAGGATTTTCCTCTGTAGGAAGGCTGCTGGATAGCGCGTCAGCAAACGAGGTCAGCTCACGATTCCATTCTTTGGTGATTTAGTAATTTTAAATATAGTCTGTCCTTTAGTACTTTAACTACGAATTGCCACAACTTTGAAGTAAGGCAATCTGGAAGTCGAACCGCTCAGACACGCATCGTAGGTGATCCAGTAGCTGACTGCCTCCGCCTCCTTTTCCTACAAGTCATTGCTTTGCCACGCTTTGACAACCTAATCCAACCCGACTAACTTTCGTGGCGTGCTGCGCTCATGCGGCTCACGCTATGCAGCAACCTTATCTCTCCACCACGTTCTTCCGTGGCACCGCTGCGACTAACAGCTAGCAAATGACTGTTAATCATTGGGTCCCTGGTTCGAGTCCAGGTCGTGGAGCCAGATAGGGAAAAGCCTGCAGCGATGCAGGCTTTTTTTTGGTTCTTCACGGATTGCCGGGAAAGACGCTCTTGATCTTCATGAAAAAGAA